>DATHBP010000001.1:0-12305 GCA_035296085.1 Nocardioidaceae bacterium
TTTCCGTTGAAGATCGATGGCCAGCTGCTCGGGGCTCTGGACCTGATCAGGGACGCGCCCGGTGACCTCGACGAGGCGGACAGAGCCGCCGCGGCGACCCTGACCGATGTGGCTGCTGCGTACCTGTTCAACGCCAAGCTCCGCAGCGACGCACGGGACAGCGAGCAGCTACTGCGGCACCGCAGCCTCCATGACCCGCTGACCGGGCTGCCTAACAGAACCTTGCTCGAGGAACGGCTCGAGCACGCGGTTGCGCGGGCGCGCGGCTCGGATCGGATGGCCGCGGTGTTGTTCGCCGATCTCGACGGCTTCAAGGCCGTCAACGACCGGTTCGGGCACCACTCCGGCGACCAGCTGCTCAAAGTCGTCGCCAGCAGGCTGAACGGGGTGCTGCGCCCCGGTGACACACTGGCGCGGCTCTCCGGGGACGAGTTCGTGGTGCTGTGCGAGGATCTCGCCGACCAAGCAAAGGCAGAAGCGGTTGCCCGGCGGATCTCACGGGTTCTCGCCAAACCCTTCGTCATCGACGGCCACGCGCTCACTGTGACCGCGAGCGTCGGCGTCGCATTCTCCGGCCTCGGTAGTGACATCCCCAAAGAGCTGCTCCGGGACGCGGATCAGGCCATGTACGAGGCCAAGCGCGGAGGCGGCGCACAGCACCACGTCGTCAACCGCGTCGTCGGCCGGGCTCTCGACGAGAGTCTTCCGCGCTGGGATCACATCCTGGGCGGGTCGGGTCGGGGGCTGGAAAGGGCGCTGGAACGCGATGAGCTGAGCCTGGTTTACCAACCGATCGTCGACACCCGGGACGGGTCGCTGAGCGCGGTCGAGGCGCTGCTGCGCTGGGAGCACCCGGCGCAGGGATGGGTCGCGGCCGAGACGATCGTGGGAATCGCCGAACGAACCGGGCTCATCGTCCCCATCGGCAAGTGGGCGCTACTGCGCGCCTGCGAAGAGCTGCAGGGCTGGCGGCGCGCGCACGCCACGGATGCGGTGCCAGATCTCACCGTCAACGTGTCCGCTCACCAGGTGATGGGTGAGGGCTTCCCCGACACAGTGAGCCAGGTGCTCAGAGCAACGGGCACCGACCCAGCCAACCTGTACCTCGAGGTCACCGAAAGCGTGTTCCTGATCGACGAACCGCGCGCCCATGCCGTCCTCTCCGAGCTCAAAGGACTCGGCGTGGGACTGGCGCTCGACGACTTCGGCACCGGCTACTCTTCGCTCGCCTGCCTGAAGAAGTTCCCCTTCGACATCGTCAAGATCGACAGGTCGTTCGTCTCCGATGTCGGCAGCGACCCGTCGACGCGAGCCATCGTCGGCGCGATCATCGGGCTCTCGCATGCACTTGAGCTGCTCGTGGTCGCCGAAGGCGTGGAGACTCCAGACCAGCTCGATCACATCAGAGGGCTCGGCGCCGAGCGCGCGCAAGGCCACTACTTCAGCCAGCCCATGCCGGCCAACGACCTGGCGGCACAAATCCTCGCCAACGCCGGAACCGCACGGGCCCGCCTCCCGTTACAACGATCTGACCGGAGCTAGCGGCAACGCAGAGCCGTGACCGGCTAGCACGGTCAAGGCGTTTGGCTGGCGCAGTACGCGTCGCGCTGGGCGCTCGTCGTGAGCGGCGGCGTGTAGCCGTGCTGGGCAACAAGCGTTCGAGCAGTTGCCGTGGCGTAAGCCTCGATGTCTTGGGCAACGGCTTCCCGGGCCTGCGCGTCCGGCGCGGCCACGAGGCGCTCAGCGTTGCGCCAGGCAGTCTCGCGCCACTCCACGAGCGCCTGCAGCAGCGCCGTATACGTCAACCCGTACGGCGTGGCTATGTCATCCATCGTGGGATCAAACCGTTGTGCCTCTTCAGCCATCAACGGCTGAACGACCCGGTTGAGCATGATGTTGACCCGGTCGTGGTCGGGTTTGCGGCTGCTGCCGTCTGGTTTGACCAGGCCGATTGCGGCAAGAACGTACGGCAGGTCCCTGTTGACGTGGGCGTTCATACCGAGCATGAGGTTTCCCGACCCGCTGACTTCGCGGTTTCGAGCGGCATCGAAGGCGATGATCCAGGCCTCCGGGACCTCGCTACGCCGTCCCGCCGCCCACGAGTCGTAGGCATCAAAATAGAATTGAGCGAAAACTGCGTCCTCGTGGTTCACGAAGCGAGCATCGTCGAAGAATTCCGGATCTGCTGCTGTTCGGGCATATTCCTGTGTGGTGCGCAAATATGCCAGCGAAAAGATGGCGTTGTGCGCACAATCGCTGGCTAGCGGAGCGAATCGGCGCTCCATGTCCTTGATGGTGGCTTTGACACAGGCCGGCCGACCAGCCGCACAGTCGTCTGCACTGCTGGGCGCGTATTCGTAAGCCCACGCTGGCAGGTGGTTTGACCACCCCACGTAGAGAGGATCGGAGGCCTCGGCGGCCCTAAAGCCGCCTATGGAAATCACTAGCATGGCGGCTACGGTAAGCATGTAAGTGATTACACGCTGTCGTGCATTGCCCCGCCTGTGTGGACTCTTTCCCATGGTGCCCACCTTCGGTAGACTGCCCAATGTAACTCTCCGTGGTGAATCCGCGGTGTGATTGTAATATCGCACCAGCGATTCGGGAAGGCTCCGTGCCAGGAAACGTGCAGGAGAGCGCTACTCAAGCCATTGCCGCTGGCCCGGTCGCGACGGCGGAGCGAGACCTGCTCGACCGGCTCGGGGCGGTCGTCTTTCAGACCGACGCAGCAGGCAACTGGACCTACCTCAACCGCGCGTGGACGACGATCACCGGGTTCTCCATCGAGGAGACCTTGGGCACCAACTTTCTCGACTACGTGCATCCCGATGAACGGGAGCACACTGTGGCGCTGTTCATGGCGGTCATGGAAGGCGCGGCGGAGGCATGCCACCACGAAACCCGGTATCGCACTGCGTCCGGGGACTTCCGCTGGCTCGAGCTACGGGCGACGCTGCTCTTCGACGACGCACGTCAGCTGGTCGGGAACTGCGGCACACTCACCGACATCACCGGCCGCCGGGAGACGGCGCAGGCGATTGACGAGCGTGTCCAGCTGACTGAGCTGGTGGCGAGTGGCGAGGCTTTCGACGACCTGCCGTACGGCGCCTTGCTGCTGGACAACGATCTTGTCGTGCAACGCGCATCGGCAACCGCTCGCCGGCTGCTCGGGCATTCCCTGGAGATCGGAACTGCGTTCAGTGAGCTGCTGCCGCTGTTCGATACGTGGGAGCCGTCCCGGTCCGCACTCACACCCGAGTGGGGACCCTTGCGCACGGCAGCCCGCACCGGGCAGACGCAGTACGCCGAGCTCAGCTGCCGGCCCGCGGATGACTCGGGCGCCGTGTGGCTCCAGACGACCGTGATCCCCTCACCAGATCCCCATGACTCGAGTGGTCAGCTCGTGGTGCTGCTGCAGGACGTGACCGAGCTCCGCCGTGCGGAGGCCCGCCAGGCGGCGGTGGCAGCTCTCGGCCAGCGTGCCCTAGAAGCGGTGACGCTGACCGAGCTTCTCGACGGAGCGGTCGAGTCAGTGGTCCGGGTCTTGGAGGCAGACTTCGCCGACCTGTTCGTCACCGGCGCTGACGGCGAGGTCCAGCTGCGATCCCGCTTCGGGTGGCCCGGCTCAGACGACGACGGAGGTGGCGGGCTGGATGGACTGCTGCACCTCGCCGAGCTGGCTCTGCTCGTCGAGCGACCGGTGCACACCAACGAGATAGCGCTCCCGCAGTCCTACGGGTTCGCCACAGCCTCCTCGTTGAGCGTCCCAGTCCACAGTGGAGCGCTGCAGCTGGTCGTGCAGGCGCATTCGATCAGCGAGCGGACCTTCCGCCCCGAGGAAGCCGGCTTCTTGCAAGTTCTCGGTGGAGTGCTGGCGTCGGCGATAGCGCGTCGGGAGTCGGAGGAAGCCGCGGTGGCACAGTCCCTGCACGATCCGCTCACCGGGCTTGCCAACCGGGTGCTGCTGCACACCCGCCTTGAGTTGGCGCTGCGAAACGGACAGGAGACTCACCGTGGGCTGGCGGTGCTCGCACTCGACCTCGACCAGTTCAAGCGGGTCAACGACACGCTGGGACATGCAGCAGGCGACGAGGTGCTTCGCGGCGTCGCTGCTCGGATGATTCGGGCCACCCGGGACGCTGACACGGTCGCTCGGGTCGGCGGGGACGAGTTCATCATTGTCCTGCCCGGCCTGTTCAGCCAGGCAGACGCCAGCCACGTCGCCGCCAAGGTCCACGCGAGTGTGGCACAACCGCTGTATGTCGGCGAGTCGCGCGTCGAGGTCCAGGCCAGCATCGGTGTGGCGGTGGTAACCGAGTCGGTTGCCGAGCCTGCCTGGTTGCTCAAACGGGCCGACAACGCGATGTATCAGGCGAAGCATTCCGGACGTAACTTCGTCGTGCTCGCCGACGACAGCAGCGACGACACAACGGCGCTGGCAATGCGGTCACCATCTTCGGTCGACTCCTAGCCCTGCCGCCAGCGCATGCAGCAGCTCACGAGCCCGCGGGGGCGCGCAGGATCTCGATGTCATCGAGCGACGCGGCGAACTCGCCGAGTCGGTGCAATTGGACGCCGCCGGGGCCGCGCACCGATCTGACGCTGCCGCTGTCGTCGAAGGCGTAGCGCATCAGTTCACCGTAGGCCCCGTACCCGCTGCCACCGCCGCTGACCTGCAGGGTGGTGGCGTCGACCGGGGTGAGCTCGATTGCAAGATGCGTCGGGTCCGGCTGGTGCAGCCTCAGGCCGACGAGTCGACTCCCGAAGCGGACGATGTCCAGCCGCCCGGCCAAGCTGGCGAAGGCACCGGTGAAACGGTCCAGGTCGTCGGTGCCGCGCTGCTCGCTGCCGGGATCCGCGGCAAGGTTGACGAGCTTCACGACGCCGGTGGCCAGCTCTGCGGCGGGACCGTCGATGGCGTTGGTCAACACGGAGACCGCTAAACCGGTGAGCGGGTCGAGCATTGTCTTGGTGGCGTGGCCGGGGTAGCCCCCACCGTGGCCCACCATCCGGCGGTCGTCGACGTACAGGACCTCGAAGCCCAGCCCGTAGTGCCCTTCGTCCTCCCCACCGACGTCCCACTCCTCGCGCTGCGCGATCCGTTTGGAGGCATCGCTCAGCAGCCGGTCGTCGCCGTACGCGTGCGCCGCGGCGTAGTGGACCAAGTCGGCGGCGGTGCTGCCGAACCCGGTTGCGGGCGCCATCGCCTTGGTGTCGACGTGCTCGATGGGCACGCGCCGGTCTGCGTACACCAGCGATGAGTAGCCGACGGCGTAGTCGCCCAGACGCCCGGCATCGAGCTCGGGCGCGGTGTCCTGCAGCCCCAGCCGATCGATGATCTGTTCTTTCATCACATCGCCGTACGGCCGACCCGTCACTCCCTCGATGACTTGGCCGAGCAGGGCGTAGCCGACGTTGGAGTACTTGAACCGCTCGTTGGGTGGCAGCACCCCGGCACCCTCGACTGTCATGGACCGCAGCTCGTCAGCGTCGGGGAACGGCCGGCCGAGGACCCAGTAGTCGGCGTTAGCCCCGTCGCGGATCACACCCGCGCCATGGCTGAGCAGCTCGCGTACCGTCACCCGCGCGACCTCGTCGCGCACTACGGGGACGTGCTCGCCAAGAGTGTCGTCCAGTCGCATGCGCCCGGTCTCGACGAGCTGCATGACGGCCGTGGCGGTGAACGTCTTCGAGTGCGAGGCGATCCGGAACAGGTGCCGTTTGCTCAGCCTGACCTCATTCTCCACGTCGGCCCATCCGTGCGCCGTGTCGAGGGTGAGCAGGTCGGAGAACAGCACCGCGGCTTGCACGCCCGGGACTTGCAGGACGCGGCGGCGAAGGGCGAGCCAGGCGTCGGCGACCCTGCTGGCTGCGGCTACGGAGTCTGGGGTGAGCTGTCGTGGCGACACGACGCGAACACTAACGGCGCTCGCATCAGCCCGAGGACGAAGCGGCTTCTCGATGAGTTTTCTCGCCTGTGCTGGTCTGAATATCGATGGCTGAGCATGCAGTGCCCACGGTCACGATGACCGTCCAGGGGCCGATCGAGCGCGCAGGGCTTCCGGCCCTGACCGCTCGCGTGTGCGCGTTGTTCGCAAACCACCCGGGTTTTGTCGTCTCGTGCGACGTGGGGGACGTCATCCCCGACGCGGTGACCGTCGAGGCATTGTCACGGCTGCAGCTCGCCGCCCGCCGCTACGGGTGTCAGGTCCGCATTCGCAACGGCTCGGTCGAGCTCCGCGAGCTGGTGGCGTTGATGGGACTCACCGACGTACTGCCGGAGCCCTAGCGGTCGAGGCGCGGTGGCAGGCCGAACAGTGGGAACAACTTCTCGGTGTCGAGGAAGAACGTGAGCTCGCTGATCGCCCCGTCTTGCAGCTCCACCACCTGCAGGGCCCACGGCTCATAGCCGCCGCCATCGCTGGGCTTGTACTGGCCGAACGCCGGGGAGCCGTTCGCAGCCACCGTTGGGACGACCCGCGACCCCTGACACCCGATGCCCGGCCCCCACCACCAGGCGAAGATGTCGTCACGGCCGGAGAGCCACAGGTCGAACGGCGGCATCGACTGGCAGGCGTCCTCGTGAATCAACGCCGTCAGGGCGTCGACGTCGTACGCCTCGAACGCCTGCACATATCGCGCCAGCAGCGCGCGGTCCGCCTCTCCCAACGACGACGCCCTCTGCGACTCTGCCGGTTGTGCGGTAGCGAGCGTCGCCCGGGCGCGCTGGAGGGCGCTGTTGACCGAGGCGACGCTGGTGTCCAGCAGCTCCGCGACCTCAGCGGCCTTCCACTGCAGCACCTCGCACAGGATGAGTGCGGCACGTTGTCGGGCCGGCAGGTGCTGCAACGCCGCCACGAACGCGAGACGCACTGAGTCCTTGGCTACCGCGACGGCGGCGGGATCGCTGGTTGCCGTGCTCAAGAAGGTGTCGGGAGCCGGCTCCAACCATGTCGCTTCGGGCAGCTCGTTGAGGTTGGACGCCACCGGCTCACGGGCTGGGCCGAGGTCCATCGGCCTCGCACGGCGTTCGCTACGACGGAGCATGTCGAGGCACACGTTGGTGGCGATCCGGTAGAGCCATGAGCGCAGCGAGGAGCGCCCCTCGAAACGGTCGACGGACCGCCAGGCCCGGATCAACGTCTCCTGCACTGCGTCCTCCGCCTCGAAGGGCGAGGCCAGCATCCGGTAGCAGTAGGCCCGAAGCTCCAGTCGGTGGTCTTCCAGCTGTTCGGTCAGCTCGTCGGGGGAGACGGTGGGGGCGCTCACACTCGACATGCTAGAGCCGTGGGTCTAGGGGGTCGCAGGGCCCCGCCCTCAGGCGGTTGTGTTACCCGCCGCAGTGCGGCTCGGCGGGGATAAGCAGGTCACCCTCCTGGGGGGCGCTGAAGAACGTGGCGACGAGAACCGTCTCGCCGTCGCCGCTGTTCCACGCGGTGTGAGCGTGCCCGGACCCGGCGTCGACGAACGCAGTGCCTGCTGGATAAACCAGCTCGGTGCACTTCTCGACTCCCTGGTAGGTGAGCTCACCAGCGGCGACGTTGACGATCACGGGTCCAGGGTGAGAATGCCAGGGGAACTTCGCGCCGGGCTGCAAGGTGATCCTGGCGGTGAAAGTGCGTGACGGGTTCTTGTCGTTGATGACGATCCGATGCTCCCCCTCTTTCACCTTGAGCTTCAAGTCAACGTTGTCCGTGAAGACCGAGCGGGGGGTGAGTGGCTCGATGGTGATTGGCACTTGGGCCGTCGATGGCATCACCTGTAGGGCCAGGGCAGCAGTCAAGACAACTGCGCCGCCAGCAAGCCGGTTTCTGGTCATGCTCGATCCCTCCTCGCAGTAAAAGCTTCGGATAGCGGTGTGAGCTCCGAACTCGGCACGAGCCGCAAGCCGGAGGGTTGGCACCCACCGTCCGGGGCGAGGTCCCACCCGTTGATCTGCGGCACGCTGCTCACATGGGTCAAGACGACGGGTCGAGTCGAAGGTTGACCGGATCGCCGCAGAACTTTGGCTGCCTCGTCACAGCCGCCGGTGCCGCGGAGCCGACTCCGTCGCGACGTACTCGGACAACTCTGCGGACCGTGCCGCTACTTCACTGCGCTCGCACAGCGATCGCATGCGCTCGGACTGCCGGAGGACGTGCTCAGGGAGCGAGATCTCAGGCGGTCGCGACGACGTCGGGAATCGCCCACTCGATGACTTGGTTCCGGCCGGCCGCTTTGGCTTGGTAGAGGGCTAGGTCGGCCCGTCTTAGCACTTGTTCGCTGTTCGTTGCGTCGCCCGGGGAGAACGTCGCTATTCCAGTGCTGATCGTCAACGTTCCGGTCCGCGAGTCGGCGTGTTCGATGCCGAGGTCTTGTACGGTCGCGCGCAAACGTTCAAGTGCGGAAGCGGCTGTCGCTGACTGTTGTTCGGGCAGAACGAGCAGGAACTCCTCACCGCCATAGCGGTAGACGCCCTCACCCTGTCGGCTCGAGGCGGATAAGGCTGCGGCGACGGATTGCAGTGCCTTGTCGCCAGCCTGGTGACCGTAGGTGTCGTTGTAGTGCTTGAACAAGTCGATGTCACAGAGCGCCAGTGAGTAGCCGCGGCCGTAGCGAACGCTGCGTGTATGTAGGTCCGCGAGGTCCGCGGTGAGCTTTAGCCGGTTGTTCAACTGGGTGAGGGGGTCGGTCTGGGCTTGTTTAGCAAGCTGCATGCGGTACCGATCGAGTTCTTGGTGCAACGAGGTCACGCGTTGCGCCACGAGCAGTCGGGAATACAGTGTGAACGGGTCGAGCGGCTTGATGACGTAGTCGTCCGCCCCGGCGTCGATGCCGGCTAGGACCTCATCGTGGCTTGCTAGGGACGTGAGCAAGACGACGTAGGTATAGGCGTTGCCCTCGCTTGCGCGGACGGCCCGGCACAGCTGCAAACCGTCCATCCCGGGCGGCATGATCCGGTCCGTGACCAACACGTCCGGTTGGTGCTCAACGAACATGGACCAGGCCAGGTCTCCGTTGGCGGCCTCCAAGCACTCGTGACCGAGGTCCTTTACGACTGTCGTGGCGACCAGCCGGATACCGAAGTCGTCGTCTGCGACGAGCACCTTCATCGTGCGCCCGCTACTACGTCGTGCAGGATGCCGGCCGCGCGAACAAGTTCACCTTCTAGCTCGGCGAGCAACTCTGCACCTGGTGGCTCCGCGGCGGTGGCTGAGCTTTCCACCCGGGTACAGAGCGCGGTGACGGTGGGAAGGCCGATGTTGGAGGCGGCGCCTTTCAACTGGTGTGCAGATTCGCCGACGCCGCGCGAGTTGCCGGTCTCGGCCGCGTCGCGCATCGCTGCCATGATGTCGGGGCAGTCTTGGAGGAAGGCGTCAACGGCCGCGGGGAGCAAGCCCCAGCCGTCGTCAGGTCCGAGACCCCGTAGGAGGGACTGGCGCTCCTGGTCGACGGTCATAGGCGCGGCGGGGGGTTCCTCAGGGCCTTGCACGTTCGGTGTCGACGCGAGAGGGCGGGACACCCAGCGTGCCAAGGCGTCGCTGATCGCGTTGACGTTGACTGGTTTCGCGACGTAGTCGTCCATGCCCACGGCCAGACAGCGCTCACGGTCCTCAGCCATCGCGCCGGCTGTCATCGCGATGATCGGTACTCGATCACCGCTGCCTTGTCTGCGGCGGATTTCCTCGGTCGCGGTGAACCCGTCCATCACCGGCATGTGACAGTCCATCAGTACGGCCGCGTAGGGGGTGGCCGCGATGGCCTCCAGCGCTTCAGCGCCGTTGGCTACCAGGTCGACCTGGTAGCCGAGTTTGGACAGCACCCCTTCGGCAACGAGCTGGTTCACAGCGTTGTCTTCGACCACGAGTACCCGTCCCAGGTATGCAGTAGGGCTCGAACGGGGCATCTGGTCGGCTACCGGCAATGTGACAGGCTCCGGAGTAGGTGCCAGCAGCCGCATTAGCCGGTCGTAGAACTCCGAGCTGCGCACCGGCTTGGTAAGCCACTCGCGCACTCCGGCCTGTCTCAATTCCTCGGCGTCGAGCTGCATGGTGGACGTCAACATGATGAGCCGGGTGCTCTTGATCGTCTCGTCGGCAGAAATCATGCGCGCCAACTCGAGTCCGTCGATGTCGGGCATGCACATGTCCAGGACTGCAATGGCGTATGGGTGCCCTGCCGCCGCCGCGTCCCGCATGAGCGACACCGCCCTGTGTGGGTGCTCGGCGACGTCGGGACGCATACGCCACGAGCTCAGTTGGGACTGGAGGATGAGTCGGTTGGTCGCGTTGTCGTCGACGATCAGTACCGGTAGGTCGGTGAGCCGGTCAGCGGTCAGCGGCTCGGTCAAGACCGCTGTGTGAGCGGTCACCGCCAGCGGCACCTGGAACCAGAACGTGCTGCCAGACCCTTCCTCGCTGTCGACTCCGATCTGCCCATCCATCGCCTCGGTGAGCCGGCGGGAAATCGCTAATCCTAAACCGGTACCGCCGAAACGCCGGGTGGTGGACGCGTCCGCCTGTGAGAACGACTCGAACAGGCGCGAGCGCGCTTCCGCCGAGATACCGATGCCTGTGTCGGCTACCTGGAATCGGATCAGTTCGCGGCCATCCCCGGCCTCGCTCGCTCGTACGGCGATCACGACCTCACCTGCTGCGGTAAACTTCACGGCGTTCGAAGCGAGGTTCAACAAGATCTGTCGGATACGGCCGCAGTCGCCGACTAGGGTTTTTGGCACCTCGGGCTGACAGTAGGCGACGAGTTCCAACCCCTTGCTGTGTGCCGTGAACGCCAACAGTGACGCAACTTCCTCGACCAGTTGGCGTGGGTCGAAGTCAGCGAGTTCGAGCTCGACTTTGCCGGCCTCAAGCTTCGAGAAGTCCAAGATGTCGTTGATCACGGTCAACAGCGCCTCACCGGCTCCCTGAACTCCTTCGGCGTACTGGCGCTGGGTCTCGTCCAGCGGCGTGTCCAAGAGCAGGTTCGTCAGTCCGATCACACCGTTCATCGGCGTCCTGATCTCATGGCTCATGGTCGCCAGGAACTCCGACTTCAGACGTGACGACTCCAGAGCCTGGCCGCGGGCCGATTCGAGGTCTGCCTGGGCCGCCCGGCGTTGGGTGACGTCTTGTCCGATGGCCGAGATGCCCTGCACAACGTCGCCCTCGCGGATCGGCGAGAATGTGAACGCTGCCGGCACCACGGTGCCATCCGCCCGCAGCCAGCCAGCCTCATAGTTGTTGATCTGCTCGCCGCGGCGAACGCGTTCCAGCACTTGGACAAAGTCGGCGCTTGTCTGGTCGCTTTGGTCAGCCGGTGTGAGTACCGCGATGTGCCGCCCCAGGATCTCGGCGCTCGAGTGTCCGAACAGACGCCCAGCCCCCGGGTTCCAGATCTCGATCGTCCCATCCACGGACATCGCGATGATTGCGTCGCTCGACGACTGGACTATCGAGCCCAAGCCGGCAAGCTCGGTGTTGCGCAAAGCCACCTTGTTCTGGAGGTCTCGGGTAAGCATGTTCTCGTACACGATCATCATCTGGCGTGCAGTCACCGCGACCAGGAGAGCGGCCCCGGTGATCAGTAGGAACCGGTCCTCCCCGAGGTCGGCTCTCGCAGAGACAACGATGGCGAAGAACACCGGTACATAAGGAACAAGCTCGATGACGAGTCCGACTTCCCGGCGAACTTCCGTGCCCGCCGGTGACCGTGGCACCCAAGGAGACAGAGCAACGAGGAACCAGGCGGTCATCCAACCTGCGACCATCGGCGTGCCGGTCGCGCCAGTGTCACCGCTGGCCACCAAGGAGACAAAGGTGCTGTCAGTAACTGTCAATACGACCAGTCCGCCGCCGAGAAACAGCCACGGTATGCGTTGGCCGGCGGGTCGCCGCATGCCCAGCGTCAGCACCAGCGAGGCCAGAAGTACATCGACCGCCGGGTAGGCAAGTCCAGTCAACCGGGCAAGCGAATCCTGTCCACCCGCCTGGTACACCACGTGGAGGACACTTGCCCAGCTGACGAACAGGACACCGATGGCTATGACGAGCGCGTCGAGCAAGGTACGCAGCCGTGAGGACAGACGCTCGGTGGCCTTGGGAAACAGCAGAAGCGCTGCCACCGCCGGCACGACATAGCCGACGTATCCCAGGTCAGCCACCGACGGGAAGGGATAAGCGTGGTTACGCGCAACCCCGTAGACGGTCCATACAATCTGCGCAAGCGCCCAAACGCTGGCGGCCACCGCCAGCATCGTCCACGCTCGCCGCTCCTCGTCTGCTCTGCGCGCGGCCCAGGCACAGCTCACCGCAGCCGTCGCCGCGGCA
>DATHBP010000002.1:0-2798 GCA_035296085.1 Nocardioidaceae bacterium
CTGGCCGAGGAAGTCGGCGACGTCGCCTTCGATGCCGGCGCTCGCCTGCACGAGCTGAGTGTGAAGACAGCAACTCTCGAGGAAGCGTTCCTGGAGGCCACCGAGCACTCCGAGGAGTTCGTCGCCCAGCGCGTGGGCAGCCCATGATCGGCGCGCTGCGCTATGAGTGGGCTCGCATCACCAGCATCCGGTCGACGTGGTGGATCACCGCGATCGCATTCGTGCTGGCTTTCGGCTTCTCCTTGCTGATCGGCCACGGAATCTCGTCCGAACCCCAAGCCGGCGGGCTCTCGGCCAGCTACGCCGCAGTGATCACGCAGGGCGCCTCGACGGGGTTCGCGCCGGTATTGGTGGCCTACCTCATGGGCCTCCTCGGCGTCTTCACGTTCGGGCACGAATACCGGCACGGGATGATCCGGGCGACCTTGACCGCTGTGCCGCGCCGCTGGACGGTCCTCGGGGCGAAGGCGCTCGTCGTGGTCGGCTGGGCGCTCGTGGTCTCGGTCGTCTGCCTCGCGCTCGGTGTGCTGGCCGGACAGATCACCCTGCGTGGCGTCGGGTTCTCGGTTACCGGCGGTGACCTCCCGCGAGTGATGGCAGGCTTCGTCGTCTACGTCTGCCTGTTCACCCTGGTCGGCCTGGCAATAGCGGCCGTCGTGCGCTCACAGGCCGCGGCCCTCGGGCTGCTGCTCTTGATCCCGCTCGTCGTCGAGAACGTGCTGCGCCTGGTGATCACCTTGCCGAACGCCTTCAACGACGTCGAAGGCGTCGTCCGCTACTTCCCCTTCGACGCCGGGAGCCGGATGCTCGTGCTGTTCCCGTTGAACGCGGGAGAGGTGTTCGGTCCGATCCCGCTCGGGCCGCTGTCGGGTGGTGTCACGTTCGCGGTGTTCTCAGTCGTCGTGCTTGCCCTGGGTGGGCTGCTCTTCGTACGGCGCGACGCCTAAGGAAACGTCCAGGGGCGGACACTCGTATGCTGACCCGGTGCCGGCCGCCGAGGAGTCGAAGCCGGCGGAGCTGCCGGAGCTACGCATCGACGCGTTGCAACAGCGGCTGCGTGAGCTCGGCAGTGTGCTCGTCGCTTTCAGTGGCGGCGCGGACTCCGCATTCCTGCTGGCTGCGGCGGTTCGCACGCTCGGCGCCGACTGCGTGGCTGCTGCCACGGCAACGTCCGCCTCGCTCCCTGCAGCCGAGCTCGGAGCCGCGCGTGAGTTCGCCGCCGCACTGGGCGTACGCCATCTCACGCCGTCGACGCAGGAGATGGACCGAGCGGGCTACCGGGCCAACGCCGGCGACCGCTGCTACTTCTGCAAGGCCGAGCTGACCGAGGTGTTGGCGCCGCTGGCCGCTCGGCTGGGTCTGGCCGCCGTGGCCACCGGTACCAACGCCGACGATGCCGTCGCCGGATTCCGGCCGGGCATCCGGGCAGCGGCTGAGCGTGGAGCCGTAACGCCGCTGCTGGATGCCGGCCTGACCAAGGCTGAGGTCCGTGCCGCCTCACGGCACTGGGGGCTCGTCACCTGGGACAAGCCCGCTGCCGCCTGCCTGTCCTCGCGAATCGCCTACGGCGTGCCGGTGAGCACGTTCCGGCTGGCGCGGGTCGAACGGGCTGAACGCGCCGTCCGCAGCGCACTGACAGGCGCAGGAGTCGCGGTGCGCAACCTGAGGGTGCGCGACCTCGGCGACCGGGCTCGGCTCGAGGTGGACGCCGCCGCCGTAGGCGAGGTCCGTGAGCTGGCCGCGGTCAGCGAGGCCCTCCGGCGCGCAGGCTTCGCCGAGGTGGAGATAGACCCTCGAGGCTTCCGCTCCGGATCGCTGAACGAGCTCCTCTCGCAGCCCACCGGCTAGCGCCGCCGGATTACCCAGTTGGGCGCCCGGTCGCCCTCGCCGTACGCTGGGGCCGCTCCGTACGCTGAGCCCGCTCCGCTGAAGTGGCCAGCCTGCAACGATCGAGTACTCGGAAGGGTTAGCCGTGCCTGTCGGCAAGGTCAAGTGGTACGACAACGAGAAGGGCTTCGGCTTCCTCACCCAAGACGAGGGCGGCGACGTCTACGTCCGGGCATCGGCGCTTCCGGACGGCGTACTGGGTCTCAAGGCAGGCAGCCGAGTCGAGTTCGGCATCGTCCAAGGCCGCAAAGGCGATCAAGCTCTCCAGGTGCGGCTGCTGGACACTCCGCCGTCGCTGTCGAAGGCGACCCGGAAGTCGCCCGACGAGATGGTCGCCATCGTCGAGGATCTAATCCGGTTGTTGGAGCGCACCGAACAGGGCTACCGCCACGGCCGGCATCCGGAGGCGCGTACGGCGAAGTCGACGGCCGCACTCCTGCGTGCGCTGGCCGACGAGCTGGAGCTGTAGCTCGCCCTTTTCGGGTGAGTGGCGCGACGTGGCTGGCGCCCCTGCGTGAGTGGCGCGATGTGGCTGGCGCCCGTGCGTGAGTGGCGCGATGTGGCTGTTTTCCTGCTCTCAATGCAGCCAGCTCGCGCCACTCGGTAAGCACAGGTCGGCGCCAGCGGCAGCCGTCACAACCAACGCCCGCCCATTTGCCTGGTTAAGCAGTCAGATGGGTGCCTCCCACTGGGTATGGGCGTCGTGAGGGACCAAAACGCCTCGTGAGGGGGGGTCGGCGCCAGTCGGGGCGTCGCACCACGCTCGGCCGCTCTCAGCCTCAGACTGTCGACGGTTGAGGTCCGCGGCCGGCCCGGTCCTGGCGGCGCAGCGCCTGAGCGCCGCGAAGCACTATCACCAGCCACGTGACGACCAGCGCAGCAGCGAGCCCCAGCCCGAGCCGCGGCACCAG
>DATHBP010000003.1:0-1747 GCA_035296085.1 Nocardioidaceae bacterium
TTGCCGTCACCGTTCCAGTCCCCCACGAGCGGCGTGTCGCTGGACAGACCATGCGCGATGACGCGCACCGACCCGTTGGGAGCCCGTTCGCGAAAGCGGCCGGCTGATGCGGCCCGCTGGAACGCGCCTACCTCGGTGCGACCGTTGCCGTCCCAGTCGCCGGTGATGGGCACGGTGAGACAGTTGTCCGAGGCGACGTAGGTGTTGTAGACGAACGGAGCCCCGGCGAACACGGCCGCCTCATCGGTGCGATTCAGCCGCTGCTCGTAGTGCAAGTGGGCTCCGAAGGAGTTGCCGACGTTGCCCACTAGCCCCAGCGGGTCCCCCTTGTCGACGGTCTCACCGACGACCACCAACATCTTGTCCAGGTGCGCGTGCAACGTGCTGAAGCCGCCCCCATGGTCCACCACGACGTAGCGGCCGTAGCTGACGTCACCGAGATACTTGGCCGTCGTGACCTCGCCGGGAGCAGACGCGACGACGAGATCGCCCTCGTCATCGGCGCGGCTGAAGTCCACGGACCATTTGCTCGGGCTGTGCGTGGGGCGGGTCGCGCCGTACCACGACTGGCCGCACGGGAACGGTACGTCGTAATCGGGGCGCGCGGCCGCCGCCGCGGCCGCCGAGAGGAGTCCGACGACCGACAAGAAAGCAATCGCCGTGGCACGGAAGGTGCGTCGCATTCTGGGCCTCCAGGGGGCGGGGGTCACATCACCACGCCCACATGCGACGCACAGTTGCAACCCAGTGTAACTTTTTCGTCACGGGCTGTCCATCGGACCGCAGGCATCCACCCACCGCGTACCCTCGTCGTCGAGCACGTCCAGGCACGCTTGAGCAGCGTCTCGTCGAGTACTGGGGGCACCCACCATGCAGGTACTGGTCATCGGCGGGACGCAGTTCGTCGGCCGGCACTTCGTCGAGGCAGCGCTCGACCGGGGGCACGACGTCGCCTTGCTGCATCGAGGCCGCACCGGAGCGGACCTGTTCCCCGATGCCGAGCATCTCCTCGTGGACCGCGACGCCGAGCTCGGTGTTCTCGCTGGGCGCAGCTGGGACGCCACCGTCGACGTCTGCGGCTACGTGCCGCGCCAGGTAGACCACCTCGCGGCCGCGCTGAATGGCGACGGCGGACATCACCTCTTCGTCTCCTCGGTCTCCGCCTATCAGGAGCCGTCCGTGCCGGGGGCCACAGAGGAGACTGTGCTGCTGGCCGAGCTCGACGACCCTGACGTCGAGGAGGTGACCGCTGAGACGTACGGCGGGCTCAAGGTCGCCTGCGAGCGAGCGGCGGCGGCAGCGTACGGCGAGCGGCTGACCATCGTTCGTCCCACCTACGTCGTCGGTCCGTGGGACCACACCGGGCGCTTCACCTGGTGGGTGGACCGGCTGGCCAGGGGCGGTGAGGTGCTCGCGCCAGGACCGCGGGAGAGCCCGATGCAGGTCATCGACGGCCGGGACATGGCCACCTGGATGGTCGAGCTCATCGAAAACCAGCGCGGCGGGTCCTTCCACGCGGTCAGCCCCGAGCCCCCGTACGGCATGGGTGAGCTGCTCGAGCAGTCGGCTGCCGCCGTCGCCCCCGAGGGCACCGTCCTCACCTGGGCGGACGCGGACTGGCTCACCGAACACGGCCAGGACGGCCAGTCCTTGCCGCTGTGGACCGAGGGAACGCCCGAATGGTCGATGGCCCTGGACCCGGCTGCGGCGTACGGAACCGGGCTGCGGCCGCGTCCGATAGGTGACA
>DATHBP010000004.1:0-7590 GCA_035296085.1 Nocardioidaceae bacterium
GCCGGCACGACGTACGACCTGGTGCTGGTGGGCAACGACGCCGCTGACACTGGCGACTTCCAGGTCGGGGTGCGGCTCGCGTACGCGCTCGGACGACCAGTGGTCACTGGCATCTCCACCTGTGCCGTCGAGGGGGATCGGGTGGTCGCTCGTGGGGATGGGCCGGAGGGGGCGGAGATCTACGAGCTGCCCCTGCCGGCGGTGGTGGCAGTGCAGGAGGGCGGAGTGGCGCCGCGCTACCCGTCGATCCCGGGGCGGATGAAGGCCAAGCGCACGCCGATCGAGACACTGACGCCGAGTGTGGAGCCGGCGGGCTCGGGGCGCGTACGGCTGAAGCTGCCGCCCCAGCAGCCGAGCTCGGTGGAGATCCTCGGGGAGGGACCGGAGGCCGCGCCGGCGGTCGTCGACCTGCTGGAGAAGCTGGGGGTGGTGTCGCGGTGAGCGCTGGACCGGTCTGCGTCCTCGTAGAGGTCGAGGCGCAGGGCGCGTTCGTCGTCTCCCAGGAGGCGCTCACGTTCGCCCGCCAGCTAGCAGCCCAGATCGGCGCTCCGGCGGTGCACGCCGTGGTCATCGGCCCGCTCGACCCCGGCGTTTCCGACGACGCGCTGCTCGCACAGCTAGCGGAGCAGGGCGTGGCGCAGCTGCACTGCGCTGCGCACGAACGGCTCACCGCCTACTCGGCGGCCGCGTGGGCGAGCGCGGTGATCGGCGTCGTACGGACGACGTCGGCGCGAGTAGTACTGGCCGCCGGGTCACCGCGCGGCAACGAGGTGCTGGCCCATGTAGCGACGCGGCTGGACATGGCGATGGCCGCTAACGTCGTCGAGGTCGAGGCGACCGAGCCGCTGGTCGTGACCCGTCAGGTGGTTGGGGGGGCCGCGCTAGAGGAGATGCGGCTCGGCGACCCGGTGGCGGTGCTGTCGGTCGCCGGTCACGCCCTCGACCCGGCACCCTCGGACGCACCCAGCCAACCGCAGGTCGTCGACTTCACACCGGAGCTGAGCGACGCTGACCTTGTCGCGTGCGTGGCGCGGTCCGAGGAGAAGGCACCCGACGAGTCCGCGGCGCTGGGCTCGGCCCGGGTCGTGGTGGGGGCTGGGCGCGGCGTCGGTAGCGCCGACGGCTTCACGGACGTGCTCGAGCTCACCAAGCTGGTCGACGGCGCCCTCGGCGTCTCGCGGGTGGTGACGAGCCTTGGCTGGCGGCCCCACCACGAGCAGGTGGGCCAGACCGGCAGTCGCATCACGCCCGATCTCTACATCCCGTGCGGCATCAGTGGCGCGATCCAGCACTGGGCCGGGGTGTCCAGCGCGAAGACAATCCTGGCGATCAACACCGACGCCGAGGCGCCGATGGTCACTCGCGCGCACTACGCGGTCATCGGCGACCTGCACGAGATCGTCCCGGCAATCAACGAGGAGATCCGCCGCCGGAAAGGCTGACGCGGCTAGACGCGTCAACCTCGGTTCGGTCCTCGTTGTCCCGACCACGGCCGAGAGGCATGCTTGCCGGTATGCCGAAAACAGTCGACGTGGTCGTACTTGGTTTAGGAGTGGGTGGGGAGGCGGTAGCCGGCGGCCTGGCGGAGGCGGGCCTCGATGTCGTTGGCGTTGAGTCCACCCTGGTTGGGGGCGAGTGCCCGTACTGGGGGTGCATCCCCTCGAAGATGATGGTCCGGTCGGCCGGCCTACTGGCGGAAGCCCGCCGTATCGAAGGGATGGCGGGCGACGCGACCGTGCGTCCCGACTACGGGCCCGTGGCACAACGCATCCGCGAGGATGCGACCGCAGACTGGGACGACGCGGCCGCCGTCGAACGCCTCGAGGGCAAGGGTGCGGCAGTGGTTCGGGGCGTTGGCCGACTCACCGGACCGGGCGAGGTGACCGTCGACGGCCAGGTGTTCCGCGCCCGGCGAGCGGTCGTGCTCGGCACCGGAACCAAGCCCAGCATCCCGCCCATCCCCGGCCTTGCCGACACCCCGTACTGGACCAACCGCGATGCGATCGAGGCGAAGGTGCCGCCGATCTCACTGCTGGTGATCGGAGGAGGCGCGATCGGGCTCGAGCTGGCGCAGGCGTTCGCCCGGTTCGGCACCGAGGTAACCATGGTGGAGGCGGCGCCGCGGATCCTCGCCGTCGAGGAGCCGGAGGCCAGCGAGCTACTCGCCGAGGTGCTGCCCGGCGACGGCATCACGCTTCGTGCGGCCGCTGAGATCTCCGAGGTTCGCCACGACGGGACGGCGTTCACCGTGGTCGTCGACGGCGACGAGCTCACCGGCGAGGAGCTACTTGTCGCTACCGGGCGGCGCGCAGACCTCGCCGCACTGGGTTTGGACGCCGCCGGTGTCGATGCATCGGGCCGCTTTGTCGAGGTGGACGACCACCTGCGGGTCACCGATGGAATCTGGGCAGTGGGAGATCTCACCGGCAAGGGCGCGTTCACGCACGTCGCGACGTACCAGGCCGCGATCGCCGTCCGCTCCATTCTCGGCCAGGACGGAGCGGGCGCCGACTACAGCGCACTGCCACGGGTGACGTTTACCGACCCCGAAGTCGGCGCCGTCGGAATGACCGAGCAGCAGGCGCGCGAATCCGGCCACCGCGTCCGCCTCGGGATGACCCAGATTTCGGCGTCGACGCGGGGGTGGATCCACAAGGCGGGCAACGAGGGGTTCATCAAGCTCGTTGAAGACGCGGACAAGGGCGTGCTGCTGGGTGCCACCAGCGCGGGACCCGCCGGCGGCGAGGTGCTCGGTGCGCTCGCCGTCGCGGTGCACGCCAAGGTGTCGACTCAGTCGCTGCGGCAGATGATCTACGCCTACCCGACGTTCCACCGCGCGATCGAAGAAGCCCTCAAGAATCTGGGGGAAGCGCCAGCAGAGTAGAGCTGGTGAACATCGGGACCGATTGACGGCCGGCTTGTGACGTAGTTGCGCTCGAATCCGCCGGCGAACTACAAGACCGTCACAAACCGGCTGCCGGCGGCCGCGCTCCAGTGGCGTAGCGCCGCCAGCTGACCGGCGTCCAGGACGTCGCACACCCAGTCCCAGTGCATCGAGACGACGTCACCCTCGCCGAGACCTCGTACGAGTGAGCTGCCGCCTGCTGACCAGCGCACCGACTCCTCCCGCTCAGCGCCCAGCGTCAGCCGCCCGTTCGCCAGCACCAACGGCGGCGAGCGTACGATCGCGCGCTCACCGTCCACCGCGAGGACCGTCCCCCACCGGATCCGGCACTGCTCGAGCACCGACATCGCCACCGCGTCGTTGCCGCGCCCGAGCATCCCCACCCACGGGTAGACCGCGAACACGTGAAAGCTGTGGTGCGGCACGGCACCGGACACGGCGTCGAGCCCACTGGTGACCTGCCCGCGAAAGCGGCTCCGCAGCTCCTGCACGCACCCCGCCGGGTCGACGAGCTCGAGCAGCCCGTTGCCGAGCCAGTACGCCTCCACCACCCGCCGGTCCAGCGGGTCGCTGACGCCCGCCGCAGCGGCGATGATCTCCAGGTAGGGCCAGGCGCCGTCGAACAGGCGCGCCCGCCGTGCGACCTCCGCCTCGTCGACGTCAACCTCAGCGCCGTGCCCGCCCTGCTCGAGCAGCACCTCCGCCCCGTCCGGGCCGCAGTAACCGAGCTCGTTGGGCGGGAAGGCGTACCGCGCGAAGAGCGAGGCTCCCGACATTCAGCAGATCCGCGGCAGCTGCTCGCCGAGCGGCAGGTCGACCACCCGGGTGCCCCCGAGACCGGTCTTGGCCACCACCATGCCGGGGTGCTCGGCCACACAGGAGCCGATCACCGTTGCGCCTTTGCCGTACTGGTGTCCGTGCATCACCGCGAGCACGTCGTCCGCAGCATCCGCCGGTACGAACGCGAGCAGCTTGCCCTCGTTGGCCACGTAGAGCGGGTCGAGGCCTAGAAGGCCGCAGGCGTCGGCGACATCCTGCGGGATAGGCAGCTCGCGCTCGACGAGCTCAATGCCCACCTTGGCGGCGCGGGCTATCTCGTTGAGCGATGCCGCCACGCCTCCCCTGGTCGGGTCGCGCAGCACGTGCACGTCGGCGCCGGTTGCCAGCATGGTCGCGACAAGCCCGTGCAACGGAGCGCTGTCGCTCTCCACGAGCGTGCCGAACTCGAGTCCCTCGCGACAGCTCATCACCGCTATCCCGTGGACCCCGATGTCGCCGCTGACGATCACCGCGTCGCCCGGTTGGGCACGAGCCGGCCGGATGTCGACACCGTCGGGCACCACCCCGATGCCGGCCGTGTTGATGTAGACCTGGTCGCCGTGGCCGCTGTCCACGACCTTGGTGTCGCCGGTCACCAGCCGCACCCCGGCGCGGGCTGCGGCTGCGCCGAGCGCCTCGGCTACCCGGCCCAGGTCGGCGAGCTGAGTGCCCTCCTCGAGGATGTACGCCGTCGACAGCGCGACCGGCCGCGCTCCCGACATCGCCAGGTCGTTGACCGTGCCGTTGACTGCGAGGTCGCCGATCGACCCGCCGGGAAAGAACATCGGTCGCACGACGTAGGAGTCGGTCGAGAAGGCCAGCCGCGCCCCGCCGATCTCCAGCACTGCGGAGTCACCCAGCTCGCCGTCTGAGGCCGCACCGTAGGCCGGGAGGAACAAGTGCTCGACGAGCTCGGCCGACAGCGCGCCGCCACCCCCGTGCCCCATGACGATGGCGGGTGAGTCGCGCAGCGGCGCGGGGCAGACCCACGCGTCCATGTCGAGGAACGCGACCGGCTGCTCAGCCATGGCTGGCGACTCCGACCGGCTCCGGCATCGCCTCCTGCACCGGTGCCAGCCGCCGGTAGAGGTAGTAGGCTGCGCAGGCGCCCTCGGAGGAGACCATCGTCGCGCCGAGCGGGTTGCGCGGCGTGCACTCTTTGCCGAACGCGGCGCACTCGTGCGGCTTGATCAGACCCTGGAGCACCTCACCTGAGCGGCAGATCGCCGACTCATCGGTGTGGATGCCACCGACGTCGAAGCGAGCCTCGGCGTCGTAGTAGCGGTATTTGTCGGCCAGCTGCCAGCCGCTCTGCGGAATAACGCCGATCCCGCGCCAGGCGCGGTCGGTGACGTCGAAGATGTCGTTGAGCATCGCCTTGGCGGCCGGGTTGCCCTCGGGGGGCACGACCCGTGAGTACGCGTTCTCCAGCTCGAAGCGCCCCTGCTCGAGCTGGCGGACCGTGCGCCGGATCCCCTCCAACAGGTCGAGCGGCTCGAAGCCGGTCACCACGATCGGCACCTGGTACTTGTCGACGAGCGGTGGGTACTCCCCCGTACCCATGACGCTGCAGACGTGGCCGGCGGCGAGGAACGCCTGCACCCGGCAGGTCGGCGACTCCATGATCGCCGCGATCGCCGGCGGGACGAGCACATGGGACACGAGCAGCGAGAAGTTGTCGATGCCCAGCCGCTGCGCCTGGTAGACCGTCATCGCGTTGGCGGGTGCGGTGGTCTCGAAGCCGATACCGAAGAACACGACCTGGCGGTCGGGGTTGTCCTTCGCCAGCTTCAGCGCGTCGAGCGGTGAGTAGACGACCCGGACGTCGCCGCCGGCGCTCTTGATGCGGAACAGGTCCGAGCTGCTGCCCGGCACGCGCAGCATGTCGCCGAACGAGCAGAAGATCACGCCCGGACGGGCAGCGATCGCCAGCGCCTTGTCGATGATCTCCAGCGGCGTCACGCACACCGGGCAGCCCGGGCCGTGGATCATCTCGATCTGGTCGGGCAGCAGCTGGTCGATCCCGTGCCGGATGATCGAGTGGGTCTGCCCACCGCAGACCTCCATGATCGCCCACCGTCGCGTCGCGGTGGCATGGATCTGGTCGAGCAGGTTCTTGGCCAGCTCGGGGTTGCTGAACTCGTCCAGGTACTTCATGACGGCACCTCCATGCCTGCCTGCTTCGCGGCGAGTGCGAAACCGTCGCCGAACTCCTCCTCCAGGACTCCGAGCCTCTCGAAGTTGGCCAGCGTGTCCAGCGCTGACTGCTCATCGAGCCGCTGGATCGCGAAGCCCACGTGCACGATGACGTAGTCACCGGCGTCGACATCGGGAAGGTATTCCAGGCAGACGTCCTTGCGGACGCCGCCGAAGTCCACCTCGGCCATGCGGGTGTCGTCGCGCGTCTCGACGCTGACGACCTGTCCAGGAACTGCGAGGCACATGTCAGTCTCCTCCTCAGCCTTCTCGTCCCCGAGCCGTTGCGACGAGCAGCTGCCCGAGCGCGATCCCGCCGTCGTTGGGTGGCAGCCGGTGCGGGATCAGCACCGTGAAGCCGTCGCGGACCAGGCTGCGCCGGGTGGAGCTCAGCAGCAGCACATTCTGGAAGACCCCGCCGCCGAGGGCGACCGTGCCCAGCCCGAGCTCCTCCCGCGCGCGGCGGGCGGTCTCGACCACGAGCGCGACGACCCCGGCGTGGAAGCGTGAGCCGATGACGCCTGCCGGCGTGCCGCCGCGGATGTCCTCGACGACGGAACGTACGACCGGCGCTGAGTCGGCGACCAGCGCCGCGGAACCGTCGTCGACCGGCGGCTCACCCGGCCGTAAGTCGAATGCGTAGCCGAGCTCGCCGACGGGCAGCTCAGAGGAGAGTCCCTCGAGCTCGATGGCAGCCTCCGCCTCGTAGTCGGCAACCTGGCGTACGCCGGCGAGCGACGCGACCGCGTCGAACAGCCGGCCCATGCTGGACGTGGGTACGCACCCGAACCCGCTGGCCAGCTGGTGCGCCAGCACCCCGAGCTCGCCGGGCCGGGCGGCGGCCACCGGAGCGAGTTCGGCGTCCCAGGGGACACCGGCCGCATGCAGATGGGCGAGCGCCATCCGGTAGGGCCGGTCGACGGTGGCGTCGCCGCCGGGCAGCGGCACGTAGCCCAGGTGCGCGTAACGACGGAACCCCGCGTAACCGGCGACGAGGACCTCCCCGCCCCAGATCGCGCCGTCGGTGCCGTAGCCGGTGCCGTCGAACGCAAACCCGATGACCGGCTCGCCTGCGTCGTACCCGTGCTCGGCGAGCACCGCCGCGATGTGGGCGTGGTGGTGCTGCACTGCCTGCAGCGGACGTCCAGCTGTGGCGGTGCCCGCCCAGGCGGTCGAGCGATACCCGGGGTGTGCGTCGGCGACGAGGTGCTCTGGGTGCACGCCGGTCAGCTCCTCGAGGTGACGTTCGGTCGATGTGAACGCCTCGAGCGTCGCGAGGTCGTCCATGTCGCCGACGTGCTGGCTCACCCACGCGTAGCGGTCCTCCGCGACGCAGCAGGTGTTCTTCAGGTCGGCCCCGACCGCCAGCGTCGGCGCCACCGACACCGGCAGGGCCACCGGCAGTGGGGCGTAGCCGCGCGAGCGGCGCAGCGGCAGCTCGGCACCGTCGACGACCCGGGCCACCGAGTCGTCGCACGGCACGGCGATGGGCCGGTCGTTGCGCAGCCAACCGTCGACGAGCGGCGCCAACTTCTCGAGCGCGTCGCCGTCGCGGTAGGCGATGGGCTCGCCGCCGAGGTTGCCCGACGTCATCACCAGCACCGGTGGGGACGGGGCATCACCGGGCAGCCCGAGTAACAGCGTGTGGAGCGGTGTGTAGGGCAGCAGCA
>DATHBP010000005.1:0-3252 GCA_035296085.1 Nocardioidaceae bacterium
TGCATGTCCTGCGGGGAGTCGCGCTCGATCCGTTTGGGCGTCGGGAAGTCCAGCCGTACGAGTGGTCGGCTCAGGCCCTCGTACACCGGGATGTCGGAGCAGCCGATGAAGTCCAACACGCGAAGGGAGTTGTCGGTGCAGTGCTGGACCGGCACGTTGCCGTTGACCGTGGTGACCGCCAGCACCTCGATGTCGGGGTGCAGGGCGGCGAACATGATGGCCACCGCGTCGTCGGTGCCGGTGTCGACGTCGAGGACAACTGTGCGGGTCATGGCTTCCTTCCTTACGGGTTGCTTCCGTGCGCAGCCGACGCGTTCGGCTGCGCTGCCTGGGGGCGATCGGTGGGACGAGACGGCCAGACCCGGCGGGCGTGGCGACCGCGGAGCACCCCCGCCATCCCCGCAGCGGCCAGGGCGGCGCACCCCGCCCCGGCGAACGACCAGGGCACGCCGGCGATGTCGATGAGGATGCCGGAAGCTGCGGTGCCTACACCCACCCCTGTCGTGACGCTGGTAGACAACCACGCTTGACCCTCGTTCATGCGACGTGTTGGTGCTGCCTCGTCGACCAGGTTCTGCAAAATGATGAGCGTTGGCGCGATTGACATGCCGGTGAGGAACAGCAGTGGTGACAACACCGCCAGGCTGGGGGTGGACTCGCCCAGGACGACAGCGATCGGTGCAAATCCGCAGGCGAAGGCGAGGAGCAACAACGGGAGCAACTTGACCTGAGTGCCGTGGGGGACGTCCCGGGTGCCGAACCACAGCCCGCCCAGTGCGCTGCCACCGGCGATGGACGCGAACAGCAGGCCCAGGGTGGCCTGGTCGCCAAGGACGTCTCTGGCGGTAGCCGCGAGCGAGGTGTCGATGGCGCCGAACGCGATGGCCATGCCGAGGCTCACCACGAGCACGAGCAGGAGGCTCGGTGGCAGCAGTCGGTCCCAGTTCACCCGCCCCCGCCGAGGCGCCGGAGCCGCGGCAACGGGCTCAGCGGCGAGCTGGGACAACGCGTGCGCATGGGCTTGCCGGGCCGCCGACGTCGCGGAGTAGGCCAACCCCCCGACCACCATGAGTCCGGCTGTGGCGAGCAACGGGGCGACGGGCGGGGTGACGACCAACAGCAGGGACAGCAACAGCGGACCGGCGATGAAGATCGTCTCGACGGCTACTGCGTCCAGCGCGTACGCCGCCCGCTGCTGCACCCGTTCCGGCAGAGCCACCCGCCACGCCGCTCGCATCGCAGGCGTCATCGGCGGAAACGTCAAACCGCACAACGCGCTGAGCCCGCACAGCAATGGCGTAGCGACCAGCTGGATGCTCGCCACCGCCAGCGCCGCCAGGAAGAGAGCGCTGAGCACCGACGTCGCCACCATCACCCGTGGTTGTCCCCAGCGGTCCAGAGCCTTGCCACACAGGGGCGCTCCGAAGGCGTTCGCGAACGCGAAAGCACCGGTGACGGTGCCCGCCAGGCCGTAGGAGCCGGTGGTCTGCTGGACCAGCAGCACGATCCCGAGCGGAGCCATCGAGATCGGCAGCCGGGCGACGACTGCCGCGGCGAACGGGCGACCGGCCGGGCCATGCGCGACGATCCGAAGGTATGTTCCGAGCCCTCGACCAAGGCCTTTGCCGATGCGGCGGCTCATCGCCGACGAGTGCTCTTGGCAGCGGCGCTCACCGAAGGGTGGCCCCGGCGTCCACCACCAGCTCCGCGCCGGTCACGTAGCGAGCCTCGGCCGAGCAGAGCCAGCGCACGGCGTGGGCGACGTCCACCGGCTCCATGCGGTGGATCGGCAGCGGCAGCTCCAGCGCTCCGCTCACCCCGACCGTGCCCGCCTGCCAGCTCTCGGCGGCCGGGTTTTCCGTCATGTGCGTTCCGGTGCCGCCAGGGTGCACCGCGTTGACTCGGACACTGTCAGCAGCCAGCTCAAGCGCGAGGCTCCTCAGCAGACCCACCAGGCCGTACTTCGCGGCGGCGTAGTGCCCGATCGTCGGTAACGGCTTGACGGCGGCGGTCGAGCCGACGAACACGATGGATCCCCCGCGCTCTCCGCTCAGGATGGCGGGAATGGCCGCGCGGCAGGTGTTCCACGTGCCGGTGAGCACGATGTCGATCATCGTCTGCCACTGGGCCCCGCTCGCCTCCCACGTGCTGCGGGGCCAGCTGGCGACACCGGCGTTGGCCACCACGACATCCAGCCGGCCGAACCGTTCGAGCGCCAGGTCGACCGCCGCCACCAGCGCGGCATGGTCTCGCACGTCAACGACTGCCTGCGCAGCACGGCCACCGGCGGCTTCGACTTGCGCGGCAGTCTCGGCGATGTCGGTGGGGGATGCGGTGTCGTAGGTCAGCCCGTCGACCTGCTGCGTAACGTCGGTGACGACGACGCTCGCTCCGGCTTCGGCCAGCGCGACCGCCGACGACCGGCCGATGCCGCGAGCCGCGCCGGTGACAAGAGCCACCTTGTCCCGGAGGTCGATCACGAGACGCCGAGAGCGGCCAGGAACTTCGCATGGAAGGCGGCCGTGTCCAGCGTGTCCACGATGCGGACGCAGCCCGGGGTTGCGGGATCGTCGGCCGGGGGCTCGTAGCCGCGGAGGTCGCCCACCAGCATTCCCCGGGTCGGTCCGGTGCCCGTGTCGACGAATGCCCGGACCGTGCGGTAGGTGGCCAGCCTCGGCTCCAGCGCGAGGGCCATCGCGAGCGGGTCGTGCAGGACGCAGCTGCGGAACCCCAGCACGGGCTCGTACACGTCCAGGTAGCGCTGCATGATCTTCCAGGCCAGCTGAGCCTTGGGGTCCTCGCTGCCGGCGATACGTCCGATGTCCGCCGCGCTCAACGGGGTCCGCATGGTGATCTCGAGCCCGACGAAGAGGACGTCCCACTTCGCGTCGATCACCAGCTGCGCTGCCTCGGGGTCGTGCCAGACGTTGGCCTCTCCGGTCTCGGAGGCGTTGCCGGGTGCGCCGACGGCACCGCCCATGACGACGATGCTGTCGAGCAGCTGGGGCAGCTCGGGTTCGAGCAGCAGCGCGAGGCCGATGTTGGTGAGCGGTCCCACCGCGACAAGCGTCAGCTCGCCGGGGTGCCGGCGGGCCAGCCGGACGATCTCGACGGCCGCCAGGTCCCCGCTGGGTGCTCGCGACGAGTGCTCCAGCCCGCTGTCGCCGAGACCATCCTCTCCGTGCACGAACTCCGCCGTCATCAGCGGCTGCGCCATCGGCCGGGCCGCTCCGGTGAACACCGGCACCTTCG
>DATHBP010000006.1:0-2301 GCA_035296085.1 Nocardioidaceae bacterium
CACACCGGGCGCCACGTGCTCGCCGACCAGGGCCAGTGCCTGCGCGGCCAACCGGCCGGCGACTCGCATCGCCGCGATCGTCTCGGCGTCCTTGACCTCGGGCCCCGTGTACGGGGTCGGAGCGGGCTGGTCGACGTACTCTGGGCGGGGGATGGAGTCAGGCACCGTCCTGCGCGCGGACAGGACGGACGGGGCGACAGGGCTCATTGGTGGCAAGTGTAGGTCCAGGCCGTGCGGGCACCCTCCTCGCATGACCGATCGCTGGTACTTCTGCCTGCGCCACCACGCCGTCGAGGGCGAGGACGGGTGCCCGGCTCGAGACCGCCTGGGGCCCTACGACAGCGAGGCAAAGGCGGCGAACGCGCTGGAGCTGGTCCAGCAGCGCAACGAGGAGTGGGACAGCGACCCCAACTGGGACGACGACAACTGACGCGGAACGGCACCGCGGGGTGGCCTGGCAAGGATTCGGCGCCCAGCTGGTTCAAGGTCCGGAGAGCCGGTCCAACGTACGCCGCAGCGAGCGCCGCCAGCCGTCGGGCAAGCCCGTTTGTGTCGCCGCCGACAGCGAAAGCAGGTGCTGGGCCAGCTCAAGGTCGACCTCGAGCGGTGAACTCGTAGCGGCGTCCAGGTCCAACGTCTCGTGGACGAGCCCCCCGAGGTCTGAGTCGTCCTTGCCGGACAGCGCGAACAGCCGGCTACCGCTGCGGCGGGCCATGTCCACCCGCTCGAGCAGCGACTGCTCGGCCAGACCGGGCGAGACCACCAGCAGCGGCTCGCCGCGCCGCATGCTCGCCAGCCGCTCCACCCCTACCTGCAGGTGCGGCGCGGTCGCAGTACTGGTGTCCCATCGCACGAGCGTCGGCCGCAGGTCGACGGCACCGCTGAACGTCGCTTCGTCATCGAGGTGGGCCGCGAGATGCCACGGTTCGTAGTCGGGCGTTCCCATCAGCACCAGGCCGTCGCTGCGGCGGGTCGCGGCGCGCATCGCGCCAGCGAACTCGTCGGTGCGCTCGACCCAGTCGCTGCCGGACAGCAGGTCGCGCAGCATCGTCACCTTGTCGACATCCACCCCTCCACCGTGCCATGAGTCGTCGGTACTGCTGGGAGGATGGCGCGGTGACGTCGGCAGAGGCCCTGCAGCAGCTGAGCGTCGGCGTGCTCGGTGGCACCGGTCCGCAAGGCAGTGGGCTGGCCAGGCGGTTCGCCGCCTCAGGGCTGCGCGTTCTCCTCGGGTCACGCGACGAAGCACGGGCCGTGGGGGCAGCTCACCGCCTGGGCGCAGACGTACGAGGGGTCAGCAACGCCACCTGTGCCGCCGAGGCCGACATCGTCGTCGTCGCGGTGCCGTGGGACGGGCATGCCGAACTGTTGAGCGGGCTTGCCGACGAACTGGCCGGCAAGGTCGTGGTCGACTGCGTCAACCCGCTGGGCTTCGACGACCGTGGGCCCTACCCCCTCGACGTGGCGGAGGACAGCGCTGCCGTGCAGGCCCAGGGGCTGCTGCCGAAGTCTCGGGTCGTGGCGGCTTTCCACCATGTCTCCGCCGTGCACCTCAACGCCGGCGACACCGACGTCGACTGCGACTCGCTCGTCCTGGGCGACGACCGGGAGGCGACGGACCTCGTCCGGGCGCTGGTAGAGGTGGTGCCGGGCATGCGCGGGATCTACGCCGGACGGTTGCGCAACGCCGGGCAGGTAGAGGCATTGACCGCCAACATCATCGCGGTCAACCGGCGATACCGGACCTCCGCGGGAATCCGCATCACCGGGGTCTAGGCAGCCAACTCGTACGCCCGTCAGCCCGGCGGTACGGACACCTCGCGCCAGGCGTTGGTGATCGGCAACCGGCGGTCGCGGCCGAAGTTGCGGGGCGAGATCTTTGGGCCTGGGGGGTACTGGCGGCGCTTGTACTCGGCCGCGTCGACCATGCGCAGCACGCGTTCGACGAGCGCGCGGTCGAAGCCGACAGCCACCAGCTCGGCCGAGCCACGGTCAAGTTCGATGTAGTCGTCGAGCACATCGTCGAGCAGCTCGTAGTCGGGCAGCGAGTCGGTGTCGCGCTGGCCTGGGCGCAACTCAGCGGACGGCGGCTTGCTGATCGAGCTCTCCGGGATGACCGGCTTCCCGTCGCGTTGGTTGCGCCACTTCGCGAGCGCCCAAACCAGGGTCTTCGGCACGTCCTTCAGCGGTGCGTACCCGCCGACCGCGTCGCCGTACAGCGTGGAGTAGCCGACGGCGAGCTCGCTCTTGTTCCCCGGCGCGAGCACGAGGTGGCCGTGCTGGTTCGACAGCCCCATCAAG
>DATHBP010000007.1:0-30319 GCA_035296085.1 Nocardioidaceae bacterium
TTGCTCACGTGTTACTCACCCGTTCGCCGCTCGTGTACTCCCGAAGGAGCCTTACCGCTCGACTTGCATGTGTTAAGCACGCCGCCAGCGTTCGTCCTGAGCCAGGATCAAACTCTCCATTGAAATCTTTCGAAGTCCGCCCGAAGGCGGATTCTTCAACAGAACAGTTCTCCTGACGAGAGTATTACCATTTCTCATCCAGGAATCCGTGACGTCTGCCAGGCCGAGGCCGGACCGACGTCGACGGGGCATTGCTGATTTCGTCGACTTTTGGCACGCTGTTGAGTTCTCAAGTATCGGGCGCGCCCCTACCCAGTCTCTCGACCGGGCATCGGGGGCAGCCCCACTAAGTTACCTGCCGGCGTGCCGGCAGTCAAACTCCGCGGGGCCTCCCGGTCGGGCGCCCGGCGGGCTGCCTTGCGCCCCGGCACGGCGGGAGGAACGGTCTAGGTTACGCCCCCGTCCGGATGGAGGCAACCCGCGCGCCGGTCGTTTCGGCGGCGTCACTTCGGCGGGCTAGCGGCGCAGCTCCACACCCGCGACGGTGCGCTTGCCGCGCCGGAGCACCAGCCAGCGGCCGTGCAGCAGCTGCTCGACGTGCGGCCGGGCGTCGGCGTCGTCGAGGCGGACGTTGTTGAGGTAGGCCCCACCTTCGTTGACCGCCCGGCGAGCGGCTGAGCGGCTCGGCACCAGCGCGGTGGCGACGAACAGGTCGGTGGCCGTGGGGAGCTCGTCCCCTGCCTCCACCTGGATGTGCGGCACTTCGGCCAGCGCGGCGTGGAGCGTGCGCTCGTCGACCGCACCGAGATCGCCGTCTCCGAACAGCGCGGAGGCCGCTACCCGCGCGCGCGCCGCTTCGTCCTCGCCATGAACCAAGGCGGTCACATCGTCGGCGAGCGCCCGCTGTGCCTCCCGCTGCCCCGGGCGAGTAGCCAGCGAGTCGCCGAGCTCGGTGATCTCCTCCGCGCTGCGGAAGGTGAAGAACCGCAAGAGCGCGAGAACCTCGCTGTCGGCCGCGTTGAGAAAGAACTGGTGAAAGGCGTAAGGGGACGTCAGCGCCGGGTCCAGCCAGATCGTGCCGGACTCCGTCTTGCCGAACTTCGAGCCGTCGGCCTTGGTTATCAACGGAGTGGCGAACGCATGCACGCGGGCACCCTCCACCCGACGGATCAGCTCGACGCCGGCGGTGATGTTGCCCCATTGGTCGCTGCCGCCGGACTGCAAAGTGCAGCCAAAGCGCCGGAACAGCTCCAGATAGTCCATCGCCTGCAACAGCACATAGCTGAACTCGGTGTAGCTGATGCCGCCCCGCTCGAGCCGGGTACGAACCGCGTCGCGGTCGAGCATCCGGTTGACGGAGAAGTGCTTACCGATGTCACGCAGGAAGTCGAGCGTGACCAGGTCGCGGGTCCACTCGTAGTTGTCCACGACGACGGCGGCTGCGGAGCCCGAGAAGTCGAGAAACCGCTCCAGCTGACCGCGGAGGTGCCTGCTCCACTCGGCTACGGTCTCGGCCGGGTTGAGCCGGCGTTCGCCGCTGTCCTTGGGGTCGCCGATGAGTCCTGTCGCACCGCCCACGATCCCGAGCGGCCGGTGCCCGGCGAGCTGGAGGCGTCGCAGCGTGAGGATCTGGAGCAGGTTTCCCATGTGCAAGCTGGGCGCGGTGGGGTCGAAGCCGCAGTAGCCAGTCACCTGACCGGTCGACAAGGCCGCGCCCAGCGCCCCCACGTCGGTCGACTGCCCGACGAGCCCGCGGGCCGCGAGATCGTCGAGGAGCGGCGGCGTACTGGTCACGTATCGTCCCTTCCTGGTCAGCCTGCCGGCATGGTAGGCGGCGCCGGCCGCCGCGCCTGTGCCCGGCGGGGAGCGTGGGGTCGATAGCTCGAGACAGCAGGGTCGCCATCGACCCAGAACCGCCAGGGCCGCGTCGCCCCGGCCGACAGCCCTACCCGTGGACCGCTGCGCACCGTCGCGGCGGCAACAGCCGCACCGGGCAGCAGGCGAAGCGGGCCACCACACAGCAGGTCCGCTCCGTTGCAGGACCCGTCGACGCCTAGCGCCTGGCACAGCCTCGCCGGGCCTCGGGCCAGGTCGCGTACGGTCGACCGACCGCCGCGCCGTGCCTGCGCCAGCGCTACCCCGTCCACCACCTCACCGGCTCGCAGCAAGACGGCCGCCGCCCGGCCGGACGGACCGCACACGAGGTTCATGCACCAGTGCATGCCGTAGGTGAAGTAGACGTATGCCAGTCCCGCCTCGGCGAACATGACGGCGTTGCGGGCCGTCTTCCCCCGGAAGGCGTGCGACCCAGGGTCTGCGTCACCCTCGTAGGCCTCCACCTCGACGATCCGGACCCCGACCGTGCCTGCCTCGGTCTCGTGGACGAGGAGCGAGCCGAGCAGCCGCGGCGCCACGGTGACAGCGTCCTCGCTGAGCGCAGTCCGGGCGAGCGCGCTCACTGCCGCTGGGCCGCCAACAGCCAGGTCAGCAACGCCTTCTGCGCATGCAGACGATTCTCCGCTTCGTCCCAGACGATGCTCTGCGGCCCGTCGATGACCTCCGCGGCGATCTCGCTGCCGCGATAGGCCGGCAGGCAGTGCAGCACGACAGCGTCGGCGGCGGCTCGCTGCATGGCAGCCGCGTCGACCGCATACGGGACGAACGGGGACGCCCGGTGCCCGGCTTCACCTTCCTGGCCCATCGACACCCAGGTGTCGGTCGCCACCACGTCGGCGCCCTCGACGGCGTCGGCCGGGCTGGCGACGTATCTGACCGACCCCCCGGTGTCGGCAGCGATCCGCGCCGCCTCGGCCAGGATCGCCGGGTGCGGCTGGTAGTCCGTCGGGGCTCCCACCCGGACGTGCATGCCGGCGACAGCGCCGCCCAGGAGGTAGGAGTGCGCCATGTTGTTCGCTCCGTCACCGAGGTAGGTCAGCGTCAGGTCGGCCAGCTTGCCCTTGCGTGCCCGCACCGCCTGGAGGTCGGCCAGCACCTGGCAGGGGTGGAACAGATCGGTGAGGGCGTTGACGACCGGCACGGCCGAGACCGCTGCCATCGCCTCGATGCGCTCGTGACCCGACGTACGCCACACGATCGCCGCCACCTGACGGTCCAGCACGCGGGTCGTGTCTTCGATGGGCTCGCCGCGTCCCATCTGCGAGCTCTGCGCGTCGATGACGAGCGGGTAGCCGCCGAGCTCGGCGATGCCGACCGCGAACGAGATGCGTGTTCGCGTGGACGGCTTGTCGAAGACAACGGCGACAGCGCGTGGCCCCTCGAGGGGGCGCGCGTGGAACCGGTCCGCCCGGAACGCATCAGCCAGGTCGAGGATCTCGGCCTGGTCGGCCTGGTCGAGGTCGTCATCTCGCAGGAAGTGGCGCATGGTTCCCTTCACGTCGGGGTCGATGGACGAAGACCAGTGTGCTCCGGCAGAGCGCAACCTACCGACGCTGCTCCGCGCCTAGCCGCCGAGCCGCCTCCGCTACCGCTGCGTCGGTCGCGGACCGGACCTCAGCCTCGGTGAGGGTCCGGTCGGCCGCCCGGAAGCGCAGCGAGAACGCCAGTGACCGGCTCGACTCCTCGACCTGCGCGCCGGTGTAGACGTCGAAGAGCCGGATGGACTCGAGCAACGGGCCGGCGCCGTCGCGCATCGCCTGCTCGACGTCTGCGACGGTGACGTCTCGAGCCACTACGAGGGCGACGTCTGCCTTGGCGACCGGCTGCATCGGAATCGCCGGCGCTTCCACGACGTCGGCTCCTGCCGCAGCCAGCGCGTCCAGGTCAACCTCGACAGCACAGCTGCGCGCCGGCAGATGCATCGCCTGGCACACCGCCGGGTGCAGCTCGCCGGCGTGTCCCACGACCGCTCCGTCGACGAGCAGCTCGGCGCAGCGACCTGGGTGCCACGGCGGCCGCTGACCGGACCGGACACTGAGGTCCGCGCGCAGGGTCGTCGCGACGAGGCGTGCGGCGGACACCGCGTCGGACCAGCGCGTCGTACGCGCTTCCCCCCACCACCCGGCCGGAGCACGATCGCCGCACAGCAGAGCCGCGAAGCGTTCCGGCTGACGAGGCAGGGCGGCATCGAGCTCGCCCAGCTGCTCTGCTGTCGGCGGCTGCGCGGCGTCGAACACCGGCAGGTCGGCCTGGCCCGACGAGGAAGGGAGGAACACCAGTCCGAGCTCGTACAGCGCAAGGTCGGCCTGCCCGCGCGCCACGTTGCGCGCGGCGGTGCGCAGCAGACCCGGGAGCATCGTGGTGCGAAGCTCGGGTTCTTCCTCGGACAGCGGGTTCGCCATTCTCAGGGTGCGCCGGCGCGGGTCGTCGTCGCTCACCCCGAGCCGCGTCCAGTCGGCCGGCCCCACGAACGGGTAGCTGAGCACCTCGACGAATCCGGCGCCCGCGAGCGCGTGCCCGATCCTGCGCCGCATCCGTTGCCGGGGGGACAGACCCCGGCCGGGCGGAGCGACGGGGAGCACCGACGGGATGCTGTCGTAGCCGCGCAGCCGAGCGACCTCTTCGACGAGGTCGGCGGCGCCGAGCAGGTCCGGACGCCAGCTCGGCACGCGGACGTCGAAGGTGGCCGCATCGAGCCGGCTGACTGTGCAGCCGACGGCGCGCAGTGCGGTCGCCACCTCACCGGGTTCCACTGTCGTTCCGAGAAGTGCGGCCGTGTAGTCGGCGGGAAAGGTCAGGCTCGCCGGCTTGGGAGCCCTGCCGACGATGGTCTCGCCGGTCACTGTGCCACCACCGAGCCTCACGAGCAGCTGCGCCGCTCGCCGGGCGGCCACCAGGGGCAGTGCGGGGTCGACTCCCCGCTCGAACCGTCTCGCTGCTTCGGACGGCAGCCGGTGACGCCGGGCCGTCCGGGCTGTCGACACCGGGTCGAAATGCGCGCCCTCCACGACAAGGCGGGACGTGGCCGTGCTGAGCTCGGTCGCCGCGCCGCCCATCACAGCCGCCAGACCGATCGGGCCGGAGCCATCGGTGATCAGCAGGTCTTCGGGATCCAGGGTGCGTACGGTGCCGTCGAGTGTCGTGAGCTGCTCGCCGGCATCCGCCCGGCGTACGACGACGGGACCCCGCAGCGCATCGGCGTCGTAGCCGTGCAGGGGCTGGCCGAGCTCGAGCATCACGTAGTTGGTGACGTCGACGGCCAGTGAGATAGTCCGCATCCCGGCCAGCTCGATGCGTCGACGGAGCCACAGGGGGCTCTCGGCGGTGGGGTCGAACCCCTCGACGCTGACGAGGGCGAACACCGAGCAGCCGGTCGCATCCGCGATCCGAGCCGGGTGGCCGGGCTGGTCGGTCTCGGCGGGGACATCCGTGCCCGGATCAGCGAACGGGGCGCCGAAGATCGCGGCTGCTTCCCGGGCGACGCCGCGGATCGACAGGCAGTACCCGCGGTCCGGTGTGACGGCGATGTCGAGGACGTCGTCGCGCAACCCCAGCAGGGGCACGGCATCCTCCCCCGGCCCTGCGAGGCTGGGGTCCAGCACCAGGATCCCCGTATGGTCCTCGGCCAGGCCGAGCTCCCGCGCGGAGCAGATCATGCCGTCCGACACATGGCCGTACGTGCGGCGCGCGCCGATCGCGAAGCCACCCGGCAGCGTTGCGCCCGGCAGGGCGACGACCACGCGGTCGCCGACGTCGAAGTTGCGCGCGCCACAGACGATGCCGCGCGGCTCGGCCGCGCCGACGTCGACGTCGCACCAGCGGATCGTCTTGCCGTTGGAGTGCGTCTCCTCGCTGAAGTCGACGACGCTGCCAATGACCAGCGGGCCGCGGAAGTCCGCACCGTGCTCCTCGACCTGCTCGACCTCGAGACCGACGCCGGTGAGGCGGTCAGCCAGCTCCCGCGAGACGAGGTCGGCCGGCAGGTCGACGTAGTCGCGTAGCCAGCTCACCGGTACGCGCATCAGATGTCCAACCCGAAGGCCAGCGGGAAGCGGACGTCACCCTCCGCCATGTCGCGCATGTCCTCGACGCCAGAGCGGAACATCAAGGCCCGCTCGAGCCCCATCCCGAACGCGAACCCGGAGTAGCGGTGCGGGTCGATGCCACAGGTGGTGAGCACGCGGGGGTTGACCATGCCGCAGCCGCCCCACTCGATCCAGCCCTCGCTGGCGCAGGTACGACAGGGGCGGTCGGGGTTGCCCACGGAGGCCCCGTCACACACGAAGCAGGAGATGTCGAGCTCAGCGCTCGGCTCGGTGAACGGGAAGTACGAGGCGCGCAGCCGGGTGCGCAACCGGCTCGGACCACCGTCCGTTCCATGGGCCGCGCTCGCCTCGGGTCCGCCGAACAGGGCCTGAACGAAGTGGTCCAGCGTTCCGCGCAGGTGCGCCATCGTGAGGCCCTCGTCGATCGCGAGGCCCTCGACCTGGTGGAAGACCGGCGCGTGCGTCGCGTCGAGCGGGTCGGCGCGGAACGTCCTCCCGGGGGCGACGATGTAGATCGGTGGCTCTCGGGTGAGCATGGTGCGGGCCTGGACCGGGGACGTGTGCGTGCGCAGCACGAGCCCCGAGTCGACCGGCTCGACGAACAGCGTGTCGTGCATGGATCGGGCCGGATGGTCGGGCCCGAGGTTGAGGGCGTCGAAGTTGAGCCAGGCGGCCTCGAGCTCCGGCCCCTCCGCGACCTCCCAGCTCATGGCGACGAAGATGTCGGCGATCCGCTCCTGGATCGTGGTGAGCGGGTGGCGGGCGCCGACCGGGTCGCGGTCCCACGGCAAGGTGACGTCGACGGCTTCGTCGGCGAGGATGCGCGCCTCGTGCTCGGCGGCGAGCTCTTCGAGGCGGCGCTCCAGCGCCTCCGCCACCTCGCGGCGAGCTGCGCCCACCCGCACGCCGGCATCCTTGCGAGCCTGCGGCGGCAGCGCACCGATCTCCCGGTTGGCACGTGCGAGCGGGGAGCGGTCACCGGCATGCGCGAGGCGTACGTCCTTGAGCTCGTCGAGGCTCACGGCAGCGGCGATTGCTGCCAGCGCTTCGTCCCGCGCCACGGCGAGCTGCGCCGGCTGCAACGCCGCGACTTCGACGGGGTCGAAGTCGGTGTTCGGGCCGGACATCGCGGACCTTTCGGCGGGGAAGCTCGATTCGGGTATGGCGGGGGCCACAGTCTGCCGGAAGGACAATGGCGACCCTCCGGTGCGCCGCCGGTCACCCCTGGGGCGGCGGTGCGGCCAGCGGCTCTCTGGCCGAGGCGTGCGCCCGAGCGGAGGCGTACAGGCACACCGCCGCTGCAGCCGCAAGGTTCAGGCTCTCCGCACGACCGTAGATGGGGACGCGGACGACGGCGTCAGCCAAGGCGCTGACCTCGGGAGGCAAGCCCCAGGCCTCGTTGCCGAAGAGCCAGCCGACAGGCCCGTCGAGCAGCGCCTGCGCGGAGTCGAGATCGGTCTCGCCGGCGGCGTCCGCTGCCAGCAGGGACAGCCCCGCGCTCCGGAGCACAGACGCCGCCTCCGGGACCGACGCCGCGATGCAGACCGGCAGATGGAACAAGCTGCCCGCGCTTGCTCGCACGGCCTTGCCGTTGTAGACGTCCACGCTGGTGCCGGTGAGGACGACGGCGTCCGCGCCGGCGGCGTCCGCGCAGCGAATGACCGTGCCGACGTTGCCGGGGTCGCGAACGCTGACACACACCGCCACGAGGCGCAGCGGCCGCGCCGCCAGGTCGCTCAACGGCACGTCGAGATGGCGGCAGACCGCGACGACGCCCTGCGGCGTCACCGTCTGCGCCAGGGACGCGAGCGCCGCGCCCGAGACGAGGTGCCATGGCACGGCGGTGTCCTGAGCCGCCCGGCCCAGCTCGGGATGGCGTCGCGCCGCGTCGGCAGTGGCGAAAACCTCGGTCACGGCGCCCGGACAGCCCAGAGCCTCGCGTACGGCCTGAGGACCCTCGGCGAGGAACAGCCGCTCGGTGGCGCGGACGGAGCGCTTGGCCAGCCGGCGCGCGGCCTTGACGGCCGGGGGGTGCGTCGCGTTCAGCCCTGTCCGTGCCATGGAGAGCGCCGTCACCAGGGCTTACGCCGCCGCGGTGCTGCCCGTCGGCCGCTCGACCTCGACCGGCAGGCTGGCTCTGGCCACCTCGACCAGCGTCGCGAACGCCGGCGCGTCGTTGACCGCCATCTCGGCCAGCATCTTGCGGTCGACCTCCACGCCGGCCAGGTGCAGTCCTTGGATAAAGCGGTTGTAGGTCATGCCGTTGGCTCGTGCCGCAGCGTTGATCCGGGTGATCCACAACCGGCGGAAGTCACCTTTGCGCTTGCGGCGGTCGCGGTAGGAGTAGACCAGCGAATGGGTGACCTGCTCCTTGGCCTTGCGGTAGAGCCGAGAGCGCTGCCCGCGATAACCGGCAGCGCGCTCCAGCGTCTCGCGACGCTTCTTGTGGGCGTTGACCGCCCGTTTCACCCGTGCCACGTCGTACTCCTCGTCCAGTCAGCCGGCGATCAGATGCCGAGCAGTCGTTTGACCTTCTTGGTGTCCGCCTTGGAGACCCCTTCGGTGCCGGCAAGTCGCCGGGTGTGCGCCGAGGTCTTGCGCTCCAGCTTGTGGCGTCGATTGGCCTTCTGACGCCGCAGCTTGCCGGAACCCGACAGCTTGATCCGCTTGCCCGCACCGGAGTGCGGCTTCATCTTCGGCATTGCGCGTTGCCTTCCTTCGTCGTACGGCGACCAATAGGCACCGCAGCAGAGGGTCCACGCGTGTGGACCTGTCGGTCGATGGGGTTATACGCCCGGGTCGAGGTTCTCCGAGGTGCCTCGTGGCTTCTTCGGCGACACGTTCTCGGGACGGCTCGCCGCCCGCTCGGCGCGCTCAGCGGAGCGGTCAGCCTCCCGGGCCGCCACGACACGGGCCTTGTCGGCGCGGGCGTCGGCTCGAGCCTCGGACTTCTTCTTCAACGGGCTGAGCACCATCAGCATGTTGCGCCCGTCCTGGCGGGGGGCCGACTCGACGAAGCCCAGGTCGGAGACGTCCTCGGCGAGGCGCTGGAGCAGACGAAAACCCAGCTCCGGGCGGTGCTGCTCGCGGCCGCGGAACATGATCGTGATCTTCACCTTGTCACCGGCGCCCAGGAACCGGACCACGTGACCTTTCTTGGTCGCGTAGTCGTGCGGGTCGATCTTCGGTCGCAGCTTCATTTCCTTGATGACGGTGTTGGTCTGGTTGCGCCGCGCTTCGCGCGCCTTCTGGGCGGTCTCGTACTTGAACTTGCCAAAGTCCATGAGCTTGCACACCGGTGGGCGTGCCGTTGGCGCCACCTCGACCAGGTCCAGCTCGGACTCTTGGGCTAGGCGCAGGGCGTCCTCGATGCGGACGATGCCGACCTGCTCGCCGTTGGGTCCGACGAGGCGGACCTCGGGAACTCGGATCCGGTCGTTGACACGAAGCTCTGTGGTGATGGGTCCTCCTGCGGTGGTCGTGGGGTGAAGCCTGTTCTGCGACCGCCAGGAGCCCGCTCCTGCTACCTGCTGCGTCGACCATCGCCCCGCCGCCACTAGGCGGCGCCGCAACCCGACCACCGGCACGGCCGGTCGAGATGGCGAACCCGACGGCGGCTTCGCCGATGCGGGTGGGAGACAGGCTCCGCTTTGGAGGCCCCCGGCGGCGTCGAGACGGACCAGTGCACCGAGGGCCGGTCGCACCGCGCAGGATACCAGCCCACGGCGGACACGACCGCCGCGCAACTCAGCCCCGACGGGGGCCCTCCCCGCCTACTCGGCCGACCGGCACTACCCATACCGGCCCACCGGCAGCGTCGACGAGCCGGTGGCCGGCGGCCATATGAGTGAGCTCGTTGCCCTCGACGACCAGCTGCACCGGCCCGGCGATGTCCACGACCAATGCGGCGGCACCGGCGTCCAGCGCGGCTCGGGCTGCGTCGCGGGTCGCCAGCGGGACGGGGCGAGCGGTGCGGGAGTACGCCTGAAGTGCTGCCGCGGACGTGAACGCGAGCAGCGCCGGGCGCTCGTCGCGGCCCCGCACCAGCAGCGCCGCCATAGCCGACTGCTTGTCGACCAGCCGGCCCACCTCGTCGGGTTCGACCGCGTCAGCCACGGCCACGACCGGCACGAACACCCGAGCTGCCAGCAACGCGGCCATCGGCACCTGCCGCGAGCCGCCGGAGGCGTATAACGCCAGTGCCGCGCTGAGCCCGGGATCGGCGCCGCCATCGTCACCGGCGAACGCCGGCTCGGGGATGGCGGGCACGGCCCCACCGTATGCGGACGTTTCGTGCGGTGTGCGAGGGTAGTTCACATGCCCGGCTATGGCGCCGTCTTCTGGCTCCCGTTCACGGTCGGGCTCACCGGTGCCGGTCTGTTCTTGAGCTGGCTCGCATGGCGCCGGCGCGGCCTCGCTGCCGGCCTGCGGGGGCTGTCATTGTCACTGCTGCCGCTCGTCGCCTACCTCACCGGTCTGTTGCAGCTCGTGTGGCGAGTTGCCGGTGCCGTGGTGTCCTGGGCGACGCACCTCGCGTTCTCGCCCGCGGTATGGATCGGCATCGCGCTCGCGGCATTCTCGCTCGTGCTGTACGCCGTCTCCAGCCGGCTGGCCGCGCGGGCTCCGGGGCGCCGGATCGAGCGGCCCGGGGGAGCCGACGCTCCTCGCACCTCGGTCGAGCGCTCTGCACAGGCGTCGACGCCGGCCGCAGCGGACGAGTTCGACGAGATCGAGGAGCTGTTGCGCAAGCGTGGCATCAGCTGAGTCGACGCCGCGGAAGCTGGCGGTCAGAGATCTCGCGCGCCGAGTGCTCGCCGCCTCGCCGACGCTCGGCAACACCAGGCTGGTGTGCATCGACGGGCCTGCTGGCTCGGGCAAGACGACGCTCGCCGAAGCCCTGCGCGGCGAGCTTTCAGCGATGCTCTCGCGCTTCGGTGCCGGTTGGCCGGTGCCCGTCATCTGCATGGACGAGCTGTACGAAGGCTGGCGGCAAGACCTCGACGACGTGACGCACCGCCTGATCGCTCAGCTGTTGACGCCGATCAGCGAGGGCAGAGCAGGTCGCTACCAGCGCTACGACTGGATCGCGGAACGATTCGCTGAGTGGCACGACGTGCCCGCAGGTCCGGTGCTCGTGATCGAGGGTGTCGGCTCCGCTCCGCTTGCCGCTGACGCGCTGATCACGGTGCTCGTCTGGGTGGAGGCGCCCGCGGCCGTACGCCTCGAGCGCGGGCTGCGACGTGACGGCGAAGCGCTGCGTGACGAGTGGGAACGCTGGATGGTGCACGAGCGCGACCATGCCGAGCGGCAGCGCACCCGCGAACGGGCTGACGTGGTCATCGACGGTGCCGCCGACCCGGGCCAGGTGGGTGATGCGAGCGCTGGGGACTTCGTGGTCGTTCTGGAGGACCGTCGGCCCTGAGCGTCAGACGACGACGGTGCCGGCCTCGCCGTGCACTGCCGCCGCGATGCCGTCGAGGTCGGTGATGACGGCGGCGCGGCCGCCGCCCTCGACGAACCGGCACACCGCGTCCACCTTCGGCGCCATGCTGCCGTGGAAGAAGTGCCCCTGCGCTGCGTACTCACGTAGCTGGGCCACCGGAACCCGGCCGATGGGCCGCTGCGTTGGCGTACGGAAGTCGAGCCACGCGTGCGGTACATCGGTCGCTATGACGAGCACCTCGGCCCCGACGGTGCGAGCGAGCACAGCGGCCCCGAGGTCCTTGTCGATCACGGCTTCGACGCCGTGCAGTGAGCCGTCCGGCTCGCGCACCACCGGGATGCCGCCGCCGCCGTTGGTCACGACGACGAAACCGGCCGACACCAGCGCCTCGGCCGCCGCGGCGTCCAGGATCTCCAGCGGCTCCGGTGACGCGACCACCCGGCGCCAGCCCTCGCTCCCCCGCGGCTCCCACGTCTGCCCATGCTCGATCAGCAGCGCCGCCTCGTGTTCGGGCAGGTACCGTCCTATCGGCTTGGTCGGCTGGGTGAACCCGCGGTCGTTGCGGTCCACCAGGGCACGTGTGACGATCGCGGCCACCCCGCGGTTGACGCCACGAGCTGCCAGTGCGCGTTCGAGGACGGTCACCAGCAGGAATCCCAGCGTGCCCTGAGTCTGGGCGACGCAGGAGTCCAGGGTCTCGGGCGGGACGACAGCAGCGGCTGCTTCGTTCTTGACGAGCAGGTCGCCGACCTGCGGACCGTTGCCATGGGTGAGCAGCACATCGACGCCCGCAGCGACGGCCTCCGCCACGCCTCTCATCGCCTGCGCGGCTGCGGCCAGCTGGTGCTCCGCGCTGGCGCTCTCCTCCGGGGCTGCCAGAGCGTTGCCGCCAAGTGCGATCAGGGCTCTCACGGAGCAGGACTGTAGCCGGGAGGCACTCGTGCGCTGCGAACTGTGTCGAGTCCCCGCGCGGGCGTGCCGGTCCGGTCGCCGGGTGGCGGAAGCGGCCTCAAGTCCGGGCCGGCTCGGAGCGGACCGGGCCTTCCGCTAGTGCGGCTCGCCGCCAGACGAAGTAGCCCCAGATCACGAAACCGCCATAGATGGCGTAGAGGAGCGCCGATGGATAGAAGCGTGAGTGCACGAGCAGTGGCACCCCCACCAGGTCCACCGCGATCCAGCACAACCAGAAGTCCACCCACCCGCGGGCCATCGCATAGGTGGCCAGGATCGACCCGACGAAGATCCAGGCGTCGGCGAGGTAGAACCACCACTGCGCGTCGAAACCGGCGCCGATTCGGCGGAACGCCCAGTAGCAGATGGCGATTCCCGCTGCTGCGGTGACCAGGTAGCCGACGCGTTCGCGGGCGGTGGCCCATCTCGGCACGACTGCCGGCGCGTCCGCGCCAGCCGCACGGCGATGCTCCGCCCACCGTTGCCAGCCGTACATGCTCACCGCGATGAAGAAGACCTGACGACCGGCCTGGCCGAGCAGCGTTGCGCCCTGCGGGTTGTTGAACGCGATGCCGAAGAAGACAGTGAACAACAAGACGTTGCCCACGATGCCGACCGGCCACGCCCACACCCGCCGGCGCATGCCGCCGATGGCTGAGGCGAGCCCGAACGCGTTGCCGATGACCTCGCGCCACAAGATGTGCTGGTCACCGATGTTCAGCTGGGCCTCGAACAGCCAGCGCAGCAGGTCCACGTCGCATCCCTTCCCGTCGCGCGGGGCCCGGGGTGCTTGAGGCCGGCGGCGTGGCGCAGGGCTGTGGACCCGCGCAACAGCTCGCCGCGTGCGCCTCCCATCCGGACTTTCACCGTCGGTCCCGGAGTTCCACCGGGTCAACCGGTCGCGCATCCTGGTCCGGATGTGCGGCCGGGTCGCGGACTGTCACCGCCGGTTCGGAATCTCACCGACCCCGGAGCACGCGAGTCTCTTACTCGTCGGCCGCCAGTGTCGCACGTTCGGCGCGAGCGCGAAGGTCGGCGACCGCCTGCGCCGGGTCAGCGGCGCCAAAGACGGCCGAGCCGGCGACGAAGACGTCAGCCCCGGCTTCGGCGCAGCGCTCGATGGTGTCGGCCGAGATCCCGCCGTCGACCTGCAGCCACAGATCCAGGCCGGAACGGTCGACCATCGTTCGAGCCCGATGCAGCTTCGGCAGCACGACATCGAGGAAGGGCTGCCCGCCGAACCCCGGCTCTACGGTCATCAGCAACAGCATGTCCAGCTCGGGCAGCAGGTCGGCGTACGGCTCCACCGGCGTCGCCGGCTTCAGCGCCAGCCCCGCGCGGGCACCGGCGGCCCGCAGCTCGCGCGCCAGCCGCACCGGTGCGTGCGCCGCCTCGACGTGAAATGTCACGCTGGCGGCGCCCACCTCCGCGTAGGCCGGTGCCCAGCGGTCGGGGTCCTCGATCATCAGATGGCAGTCCAGGGGCAGCGAGGTGGCCGCGGCCAGCGACTCGACCACTGGGAGGCCGACGGTGAGGTTAGGGACGAAGTGGTTGTCCATCACGTCCACGTGCAGCCAGTCGGCCCCGGCCGCGGAGTGCGCGGCTGCTGCCAAGTTGGCGAAATCGGCGGCCAGCAGGCTCGGCGCGATCTGGATGCCCACGGCGGCGGAGTCTATCGAGGCACCCGAGCCAGCACGGCGAAGAACATCGCGTCGGTGTCGTGGACGTGCGGCCACAGCTGCACGTGCGGCCCGTCCCCCAGCGACGGCACCGCGGGCAGCAACGGCCGGGCGTCGCGCTGTACCGCGTCGCCGCGTGCCGAAACAACGGCCTCCACCACGTCGCGGGTTTCGGCGGGCAGCGGCGAGCACGTGGCATAGACGACGACGCCGCCGGGCCGGACGGCGTCCAGTGCGGCGTGCAGCAGCCGTTGCTGGAGGGGCTGTAGCCGCTCGACGTCACCCGGCTGGCGACGCCAGCGCGCCTCCGGCCGGCGGCGCAGCGCCCCGAGTCCGGTGCACGGCACATCGGCGAGGACCCGGTCAAAGCTTCCCGGCCGCCAGGGGGCGTGCGTCGCATCGGCGCAGAGGGTGCCGAGCGTGCCGGCAGATCCGCGCAAGGTGGCGGCGGCGAGCTGAGCCCGGTGCGGCGAGCGGTCCACGGCGAGCAGCCGGGCGTCGCGCTCGGCGGCCAGCCCCCCCAGCAGGGCCGCTTTCCCGCCGGGGCCGGCACATAGGTCGAGCCAGCGCCGGTCGCTCCCGGACAGCTGCGCGTCTGCCATCGCGATCGCCACGAGCTGCGAGCCCTCGTCTTGGACGCCGGCCCGGCGCTCGCGGACAGCGTCGACCAAGCCCGGGTCGCCAGCGGGCAGCACAGCGGCGTACGGAGACCAGCGGCCGAGCTGTGCACCGGCACGCAGCAGCTCGGCTACGTCGCACCTGCCGGGTCGCGCCGCGAGGGTGACGTGAGGCGCGCTGTTGTCGGCCGCCAGCAGAGCCGCGGTAGCCGCCAGGTCGCCGCCGACCGCGTCGTGGAGCGCCCTGACAACCCACTGCGGGTGCGAGTGGGTGACCGCGAGTCGTTCCAAGGGTGTCGCATCCGCTGGCACCACGAGGCGCAGCCAGTCGGACAGGCTGTGGGTCGCGACCTTGCGCAGCACGGCATTGACCAGGGTCGCCGGGCGCCGGCCGACGACGCCGCGGACGAGGTCCACGCTGGTGCTGACGGCCGCATGGGCGGGGATGCGCATGCTCAGCACCTGATGGGCGCCGAGACGCAGAACATCCAGTACGGCGGGATCGAGGGCAGTGAGCGGCCGGTCCACGCAGCTCGCGAGCACCGCGTCATAGCTGCCGCGCAGCCGGACCGCGCCATATGCCAGCTCGGTGGCGAACGCGGCGTCGCGGCCGCCCAGTCGGCGCTCACGCAGCAATGCCGGCAGCGCCAGGTTGAGGTAGGCGTCGCCTTCGGCGACCGCGTGCACGGCGTCATAGGCGGCGCGCCGGGCGTCGTCGACCTGCCTCACCCGTGCGCGCCCGGAGTCACGGCTGACCTCGTCCGAGCTTCTCGCCTGGGCGGATGCGCGCGCCGCGAGCCCAGTCGAGCGCTGCCATCCGCTGCCGGCCCGGCGGTTGCACGTCGGCCACCGTGAGCGCCGACGAACCGGTGCTCACGTGGACGCCGGCGGCGTCCACGACCAGAGTGCCGGGCGGCTCTCGCCGGGCCGGAGGCTCATCCGGCGCGGGAGGCGTGACCCCGAAGAGCTTGAGCCGCTGGTCTCGAAACTCGGTCCACGCACCCGGGGCCGGTGTGCAGGCGCGGATCCGGCGGTCGATGGCCGCTGCGGGCGCCGCCCAGTCGATGCGCGCATCCGCTGGACTCAGCTTGGGTGCGTATGTCGCCACGTCGTTGCGCTGGGGCTGCGGCTGCACGGTGCCGGACTCGATCCCGTCCAGGGTTGCGAGCAGCAGGTGCGCTCCGTGCTCCGCGAGCCGGCCCAGCAAGTCCCCAGCGGTGTCGCCCCGTCGCACCGCCTCGGTATAGCTGCCGAAAACTGGTCCCGCGTCGAGCTCCTCGACCAGGCGGAACGTGCTGGCACCGGTGACGTCGTCGCCGGCCAACAGCGCATGCTGGACCGGCGCTGCGCCTCGCCACGCCGGCAGGAGCGAGAAGTGCAGGTTGACCCAGCCGTGGACGGGGATGTCCAGGGCGACTGCGGGGATCAGCGCTCCGTACGCCACGACCGGGCAGCAGTCGGGCGCAAGCTCGGCGAGCCGGGCGAGAAATGCGGGGTCCTTCGGCGTGCCGGGCTTGAGGACCTCGATGCCGGCCGATGCCGCCACAGCGGCGACGGGCGAAGGGCCTGCGGTGCGGCCGCGGCCGGAGCGCGAGTCCGGCCGGGTGATCGCCGCGGCTACGTCGTGGGGGCTCGCGAGGAGCGCGTGGAGCGCCGGCAGGGCAACATGCGGTGTGCCGGCGAAGACGACACGCACCTCACATCCTGAACCCGTAGGTGGGGTGTGGTGACACCTTCACCGGCGGGTGGGCTTGGCCGTACCAGTCCGTCTCACGAATGGCCCGCATCGCGGCTTTGCGCGCTTTCCGGTCGAGCCGGTCGATGAACAGCACGCCGTCGAGGTGGTCGGTCTCGTGCTGGAGGCAACGGGCCAGCAGGTCGGAGCCTTCGATGGTCACCGGGTCTCCGTACATGTTCATGCCCTTGGCGACGACGCGCATCGCGCGCACGCAGTCGAACGTGAGGTCCGGGATCGACAGGCACCCCTCCGGACCGTCCTGGGTCTCCTCGGACAAGGCGAGGTCGGGGTTTACGAGGTGGCCGACTTCCCCGTCCACGAGCCAGGTGAACACCCGCAGGCCGACGCCGATCTGCGGGGCGGCGAGTCCTACGCCAGGTGCGTCGACCATCGTGTCGGTCAGGTCGTGGACCAGCGTCCGCAGCTCCTTGTCGAAGTCGACGACCGGGTCGGCTGGGGTGAGCAGCACCGGGTCGCCGATCAGCCGGATCGGTCGCACGGACACGCGAGTGCCTTTCGGTCGGGCGGAGACGGCAGGTTCGGCGGCGGGCCAAGCGCCGGGGTCAGCGGTGCGGCCATTCTACGAACCGCGGCCGCGATGCGGCTCAGGGCGCTCAGCCGAGGCTCACGGGGTCGACCTGGACCCTCACGGCTGGCTGTTTGCGCTGACTTCGCAGCGCCTGCGCCGTTCGCAGCGCATCGCTGAGCGCCGCGGCTCGGTCGAGCGGAGCGCGTACGACTGCGCGCACGGTGTCGTCCGCGACCGGAACAGGGCCCAGCGCCTGGCCGTGTTCGGGCAGAGCCACCTCGTCGAGGAACTCGGCCACCGCGCTTGCGGGACCTGTCACGCTCGCCAAGCAGACCGCTGGTGGCAGCCTGGCAGAGCTCCGCTCGGCGAGCTCACGAGCCGCAAAGCCAACCGGGTCCCAGCGCACGAGAGCCTGGATGACCGGTACGCCCGCGTCTCCCACGATCACGACGCGCCCACCTTCGCTCGCCGGACGCACGAGTCCGGCGGCGTTGAGCCACCGCCGCAGCGCCTCCTCGGCGGTGCGAAGGTCCGGCCGAGCCAGCGTCACCCAGGCGTCCAGCAGGAGCGCCGCCCGGTAGCCGCCTGCGGCGACAGGTTCCGCGCCCGGCGTCGCGACCACCAGACACGGCCGGTCCTCGATGCTCGCCAGGACGCTGTCACCGCTGGAGTGGCGGATCGACGTCGACGGGAAGGCCCGGCCGAGCTCCTCGGCGGTCCGCGCGGACCCGATGCGCGGAGCCCGCAGGCGCTCACCAGCGCACTGCGGGCAGGTCCACGGCCGCGCTGCCCGACCGCACCAGCGGCACGCCGGCGGCGCGCCGGCCAGGCTGACGGTGACCGGGCCACCACAGTCGGGGCACCGCGCAGGGCGCCCGCACCGTTGACACGCGAGGGCGGGGAGGTAACCGGCGCGTGGCACCTGCACCAGCACCGGTCCCTCCGCCAGCGCGCCGCGGATCGTGACGAAGGCCGCATGCGGCAGCCGGGCGGAGCGCGCGGAGGGGTCGCGCGACAGGTCGCTCTCGTTGCCCGCGTCAACCCGCGGGCTGCGCGTCCGGGCCAGCCCACGGTCCGGCTCCAGGGACCTGGCCCATCGGGCGGCGAGCAGTGAGTGCGCCTCCGTGGTGCGGGCATACCCGGCTACCAGTGCCGCGCAGCCCTGCTGCTCGGCGCGCAGTACGAGCACCTCGCGGGCGTGTGGGTACGGTGCGCGCGGCTCGGCGTACAGGTCGTCGCCGTCGTCCCAGATCGCGAGCAGCGACACGTCCCGCACCGGTGCGAAGGCAGCCGCCCGGGTGCCGATGACGAGCCGGACGCGACCACGCGCCGCGGCGAGGAAAGCCCGGTAGCGCGCGGCCGGACCGAGGTCGGAGGTGAGGACGACGTGGCGGCCGGCGCCCAGGACCGCCGAGCAGGCAGCGTCGAGGCGGTCGACGTCCCGCCGGTCCGGCACGCACAGAATCGCGCCGCGGCCTCCGGAGAGAGTCGTCGCCGCTGCCACGGCCAGGGCCTGCGGCCAGTCGGTGCCGGCCAGGGCGGTCCACACCGCCCGCGGCGCCTCGTCGGCGGCCAGCCGCCGCAGGAAGGCCGGTCCGGCCGGATAGTCCCCCCAGGGACCCGGCGCCAAGTCGCCAGCATCGCTCGCGGCGGAATCGAGCGGCGGCGGCGGTTCCCGCTCCACCCTTGCGTGGCGGGGAGGGACGGCGAGCCGCAGCACGTCGGCACGCGACCCGGCGTACCGGTGTGCCACCGTGGTGGACAGCTTCGCGATCTCGGAACTGAGCACCGGCTCGGGCGAGACGACTCGGTGCAGCGGGCTCAGGCGTCCGGAGTGCTCGGAGCTCTCGAGGCGGTCAAGGACGAATCCGCTGATGCTGCGGCCCGCGAAGCGCACTTTGACGCGGGCCCCGGGAACCGCGCTGTCGCACAAGGCGTCGGGCACAGCGTAGTCGAACGGCCGGTCCAGGTGCGCCAAGGAGACGTCGACTGCGACTCGAGCGACCGGGAGGGACGACAACCGATCGGTCACGGCGCGCGTCTACCGGGCCGCTCAGGCGTGGGTAGCGCGCTGCAACGCTCCCACCCGGTCGGTGCGCTCCCAGGTGAAGTCGGGTAGGTCCCGGCCGAAGTGGCCGTAGGTCGCGGTAGCGGCGTAGATGGGGCGCAGCAGGTCGAGGTCGGCGATGATCGCGGCCGGTCGCAGATCGAAGACGTCCAGGACGGCAGCAGAGATCCGTTCGGCCGGCACCGCCTCGGTCCCGAAGCAGTCGAGGAAGAAGCTCACGGGATGCGACGAGCCGATCGCGTACGCGACCTGGCACTCACAGCGCCGGGCGAGTCCGGCGGCGACAACGTTCTTGGCAACCCAGCGCATGGCGTACGCGCCGGACCGGTCGACCTTGGAGGGGTCTTTGCCGCTGAACGCGCCACCTCCGTGGCGGGCCATGCCGCCGTAGGTGTCGAGGATGATCTTGCGGCCGGTCACACCGGAGTCGCCCATCGGGCCGCCGATCTCGAAGCGGCCGGTGGGGTTGACCATAAGCCGGTAGCCGGCGCAGGCGAGCTCGAGCTCCGCGAGCACCGGGTCGACGACATGGCTGCGAACCTCGGGGATCAGGACGACGTCGAGGTCGACGTCGCGGGCGTGCTGGGTGGACACCACCACCGTGTCGATGCACTGCGGCCGGTCGCCGTCGTAGCGCACGCTGACTTGCGTCTTGCCGTCGGGGCGCAGGTAGGACAGCTCGCCGCTCTTGCGCACGTCGGCCAGTCGGCGGGCCAGCCGATGAGCCACCGTGATCGGCAGCGGCATGAGCTCAGGGGTGTCGTCGCAGGCGTAGCCGAACATGAGGCCCTGGTCACCGGCCCCCTGCTTGTCCAGCGGGTCGGCGGAGCCTTCGGCCCGTTCTTCGTACGCGTCGTCGATCCCGATGGCGATGTCGCGCGACTGCGCGCCGATGGAGACCTGGACGCCGCACGAGCGGCCGTCGAAGCCCTTGTCCGAGCTGTCGTAGCCGATCTCCAGCACCCGTTCGCGCACGATGGAGGGAATGTCGGCGTACGCCGTCGTCGTGACCTCACCTGCGACGACGACGAGCCCGGTGGTCACAAGAGTCTCGACGGCGACGCGGCTGGCGGGATCTTCCTTGAGCAGCGCGTCGAGGACGGAGTCGCTGATCTGGTCGGCGATCTTGTCCGGATGTCCTTCGGTCACGGACTCGGAGGTGAACAGGCGACGCGGCACGACCCTCCTCTCCGAGAGGTTCATGGGGCCCCGCGCAGCATCGGCGACGCGGCCTTGGCCGTGCGGTCAGCCTAGCGCTGGGGCAGCCGCTGCCCGACGAGATTCCACAGTAGGTGGGCCAGCGCGGCTTTCGACCCGGGAGGCACCGGCGTACTGGAGCCGTCCGCGCCCAGAATCACCGCCTCGGTGTCCGGCTCGCCGAAGATCGCACCGCCGCTGACGTCGTTCACGACGAGCAGGTCGCACCCCTTGCGTGCCAGCTTGGCCCGCCCGTGGTCGAGGACGGAGCCGCCCGAGTCGCCGGTCTCGGCGGCAAACCCAACGACGACGAGGCCGGGTGAGGGCCGCTCGCGCGCCACCGTTGCGAGGATGTCGGGGTTCTGCACCAGCGCCAGCGAGGGCGCACTGCCGTCAGCGGCGCGTTTGATCTTGTCGACCGCCTGGTTCGCGGGGCGAAAGTCGGCCGGCGCAGCCGCCATGACCAGCGCATCGGCGTCGACGACCGCGGCAAGCACGGCGTCGTGCAGCTCGGCGAAGTCTCCGACGCGCACCAGCTTGACTCCGGCGGGGTCGGGCAGCTCGACGTTGGCCGCGACGAGCGTCACCTCTGCGCCCCGGGCTGCCGCTGCGCTGGCGAGCGCGTAGCCCTGCCGGCCCGATGAGCGGTTGCCGAGGTAGCGGACGGGGTCCAGCGGCTCTCGTGTCCCACCCGCCGTGACGACCACCCGCGTCCCCGCGAGGTCCAGTGCCGGGTCGGGACCCCGCGCGAGGATCTGCTCGACGAGCGCCAAGATCTCCGCAGGGTCTGGCAGGCGGCCGCTGCCGGAGTCTGCTCCGGTGAGCCGGCCGACCGCAGGCTCGACCACGAGCGCCCCCCGACGCCGAAGCGTCGTCACGTTGGCGCGGGTCGCCGGGTGCTCCCACATCTCTGTGTGCATGGCGGGGACGAACACCAGCGGGCAGCGGGCGGTGAGCAGTGTGCTCATCAGCAGGTCGTCGGCACGTCCGCAGGCCGCCTTCGCGAGGATGTCGGCGCTGGCGGGAGCCACCACGACGAGCTCGGCGGCCTTGCCGATCCGTACGTGTGGGACGTCGTGGACGTCCTCCCACACGGTCGTCGTGACCGGAGAGCCCGAGATCGCTGCCCACGTTGCGGCACCCACGAAACGAAGCGCGTTCTCGGTGGGGACCACCCGGACGAGATGGCCGGCCTCGGTCAGGCCGCGCAACACCTCGACGACCTTGTAGGCCGCGATGCCGCCGCCGACACCGAGCACGACCTGTGCGGGCAGGGCTCAGCCCTCCTGAGGCTCGGTCTCCTCGCACGTGAGCAAGCCGCCGTTGATCTCGCGCAGCGCAATGGACAACGGCTTCTCCTGGACATGGGTATCGACCAGCGGTCCGACGTACTCGAGCAGGCCTTCGCCGAGCTGGGAGTAATAGGCGTTGATCTGCCGCGCGCGCTTGGCGGAGTAGAGCACGAGCCGGTACTTGGAGTCGGTCTTCTCGAGCAGCTCGTCGATGGGCGGGTTGGTGATGCCTTCGGCAATGGGTGTGGAGCCAGACACAGGCTTAGGCCTTCCAAGTTTCGCTCGGGGGGTCCATCAATGCTATCAACTCTTCGCACACTGCGTTGACGTCTGAGTTGGTCAGGGTCACGTCGTAGTCGCTTTGGCGGGCCATCTCCTCTCGTGCGACGGCCAACCGGTGGGCGACGACCTCAGGTGCTTCGGTGCCCCGCGCTGTGAGCCGTCGGACGAGCTCGTCCCAGTCGGGAGGTGCCAGGAACACCAGCTGTGCCTGCGGCATCAAGGCCCGCACCTGACGGGCGCCCTGCGGGTCTATCTCCAGCAGGACCGGGATGCCGGCGTTCAGCTTGTCCTCGACCGGACGACGCGGGGTGCCGTAGGAATGACCTGCGAACCGTGCCCACTCCAACATCTCCCCCGCGGACACCAGCCGCTCGAAGCGCACGTCGTCGACGAAGAAGTAGTGCACTCCGTCGACCTCGCCGGGGCGCGGGGGTCGCGTCGTGGCGGAGACCGAAACCCAGATCCGCGGGCATGCGGCGCCTACCGCGGCAGCGACCGTGCTCTTTCCGACTCCGGAGGGCCCGGACAGGACGGTGAGCCGGGCGCCGGCAGCCAGCGGCCGCTGCGGTTGCTGCTCAGCTGGGATCGGAGAACTCCCGCTCCAGTGCGGCGACCTGGTTGCTACCCAGCCCCCGGACACGCCGGTTCTCGGAGATCCCGATGCGTTCCATCAGAGCCTTCGCTCGTACCTTTCCCAGCCCCGGCATGGACGTCAGGAGGTCGATGACCTTCATCTTGCCGATGACCTCGTTGGCCTTGCCGTCAGCGAGCACCGACCGCAGCGACGTCGTGGAGTGTTTCAGCTGGTCTTTGACCTGCGCACGCTCCCGCCGGGACGCGGCGGCTTTGTCCAGGGCAGCTCGGCGCTGTTCGGGGGTGAGCGGCGGTACGGCCACGGCAGCCACCTCGGGAGTTACGGACGGGCGTCGAACGGTGTTCTGGGAACCTAGCGACCGAGTGGCCCCAGCGGCAACGCGGCCGCGCCGTCGGACCGCAGCTGAGCACATCGTCACGGCAGTCGGCGTTGGCTAATCGGCCCACGACGCAGGAGGCGAGCCAACTGCTTGGGTACGGTGCGGCGGCGCAGCACAGCCGTGTCGTCGGACGATGCCTGCCGCATTCCGGAGATGGTCTCGGTCAGGACTGAGATGGCGTCGACACGCGGCGCCCACTCCAGCTCAGTGCGGGCTCGGGTCGTGTCCATCAGCGGGACCGCGTAGCCCAGGTCGAGCCAACCGGGGTCGATTTGCTGAAGGCGGGCGTGCCACAACACCGACATCGCGGCGCGGAGTACTGGCGCGGGAACCTGGACGAGCCGGGCGTCGAGTGCGCTCGCGATGTCGTCGGCCCGCACTGGCGGGTCAGCGGAGAGGTTGAACGCTCCGGCGGCACCGGTCTCGAGGGCTCGCTCAACGGCGTCCGCAACGTCGTCGGCGTGGACCATCGGGATGACCAGCCGCCTGTCCAGCGGCAGGACCGGCAGGTGGCCGATGAACCGTGCTGGGACCACCGCCGGGATGCCATAGCGCAGCAGAGAGCTTCCCGCCGATCGTTGTCCGACGATTCCTGGCCGCATGCGCGTGACCACGGTGTCAGGGTGGGCGCGCTCGTGGGCGTCCAGGAGACGCTCCGCGGCTGCCTTGTGCTGGCTGTAGGGAGAGCTCGGCACACCGTTGGTCGGCCAGTCCTCACGAACCGGGACATCGTCGAGCTTGGGCGAGTACGCCCCCACCGACGACAGGTGAACGATGTGGCCAACCTGTGCGGTGGCCAGCGCGGCCAAGACCCGACGCGTACCGCCGACCCCGAGCGCCGCGAGGTACCTCGAGTCATGCGACGGCTGGAAACCCCATGCCAAATGGACGACGGCATCCGCACCCTCGAAAGCACCCGGCAGCACGTCCGCGCTGGTCCGGTCGGCCAGGTCCAGCGACACCCACTGCACCCGGTCGAAGGGGTGGCCACCGGTGGGCGGACGGCGAGCGATTCCGACGACCTCATGCGCGCCCGAGGAGACCAGGCGCCTGAGCAGCGCAGAACCGATGTTCCCACTCGCGCCGGTGACGACGATACGCACAGGATCTCCTAGCGGTCAGCGGTTCCCGATACGGGTTTTCTTGCCGGTCATGCCTATCTGCGATGACGCACCCACCGTCCGCCAGCTGCGACGTCTAGAGCGTCGGTCGCGCCAGTGCGGGCTCCGATGGACGCGGCACACTTCCGGCCAGCAGCGCCTCAGCCCTTCGCTGGAGTGGCGTCGCGCCCAGTTGGCCCGCAATTCCTACCGCCTCGGTGGCTGCTCGTTCGGACTCTTGCTCGTCACCTGTCGACCTGAGGTACTCGGCATGATCCAGTAGGCCCAGCGCGAGATGGTAGGGCGACTTGAGGTTGCGCAGCGCCTGGACGGCGCGGTCGAAGGCGTCGCGGGCTTCCCGATCGGCCTCCAACCCCAAGCGTTTGGCGTGGATGCGGGACCGCTCGGCGCGGAGGACCGCAGGCACATGCCCGGGTGGATACTCGTCCAGCCATTGCTCGAGCCGCACCACCTCTGCGTGGTCACCAAGGGCGAGGGCAGCATCAGCGGCCAGCGGCCACGCCCAGCGGATGCCTTCGTTGCGCAGCCCCAGAGCGCCGGCGTGCTCCAGAGCCGACAGGGCTTGGCCGAGAACTCGGTGGTGGTCGCCCGCACAGGCGGCGGCGGCCGCGAACGCAGTCGCCGTCGAGGCGATCGCCTGCGGTTCCTCGGTGTCGAGCCAGTCCTCCTCATTGGCCGGGAGCAGCTCTGCCAGCCCCGCGTGGTCCCCGCGCAGGGCATGCAACAGCACAGCGGAGTAGGGCAGCGCTGCGACGTAGTGGACGGTCGTGGGGTCATCTTGATCGGCGTGGGCCGCCTGGGCCGCGTCCCAGTCGCCAGTGAGCAACAGCGCCTGCATACGGTTGCTGACCGCGGCGGGAAGGTTGTAGCTGTCTCCGACTCGTCGGCAGTGTGTGATCGCCAAGGCAGCCGTCTGTGCTGCCTCCGCTGGGTCCACCGTGAGAAGAGCATCCGAGAGGTTCACAAAGGCTCGACCCGCGCCGAGCCCGTCTTGTGCGGACTCCGAGCGGCGTATCGCCTCCCGAAGGTTGGCTGCCGCTTGGACCGGCCGGCTGGCCATGCCGTGGGCGATTCCCCGAATCGTCAGCAGGTCCCCCAGCGTGCCGTCCGGTGAGCCGAGGGCCTGCGCCTGCGCGAGAGCGGCAGCCGAAACCCGATCCGCCTCTTCTGTACGTCCTGCGAACGCCTCCAGCGTGGCCAGCTCGGCTAGCGCCTCCACTGTGTTCGCGTCCGGCTCCGCCTGCAGGAGCGCAACGGCGTGCTCGAGAAGGGGCCGAGACTGGTCGTGGCGGCCCTGGCGGCGTAGCTCCCGGCCGGCGCCGGAGTCCGCGCGGGCCGCGTCGCGGTCACGGTTGTGCCGTCGGTATGTCTCAGCCGCAAGCCGGTACAGCCCGACGGCTGTTGTGGTGTCCCCCGCCGTACCGGCAGCTCGGCCGGCTCGCTCCCGCAGTGCCGCGGCGGCCAACTCGGCGACGGGGTCCTTGGCCTGGTCCTGTAGTTCCGCGGCAGTGTTGAGAGCAGTGGCAGCCGTGCTCGGAGCTCCGGCTCGCAAGGCGCGTTCTCCGGCGCGGCACAGCATGGCGACGGCCTCGGCGCGGAGCTCGGGTGAGTCCGGGTCGTCTGGGACGGCCGCCAGGGCGTCGAGGAGGTGGTTGGCGATGACTTCGGCCACCTCTTCTCCACCGTCGGCGAAGGCCGACCGCAGGTGGGCGGCAACCGTGAGGTGTCGCGCCTTGCGCTCCCTGCGCGACAGCGTGTCGTACGCCACCTCCCGGAACATGGTCTGCAAGAAGGCGTAGTGCCCGCGCTGCGGTGACAGGGGATCTGCGCGAACCCCCAGCACCTCGCGGCGGACCAGCTCCGCCAGCTTGCGGCGCACTTGCGGTTCAGGTTGGTCGGAAACTGCTACCAGGGCCTCACCGGGGAAGGTCCCGCCGAGCACCGCGGCATCGGCAACCAGTCGCCGGGCGTCCTGGTCGAGTGTGTCGAGACGGGCGGCGAGCAACGACTGCAGGGTTGCCGGAACCGACAGCTCCCCCACATCGCCGACGAGGCGATAGGAGCCGTCGATCGGTTGCACGATGTCGCGGTCGATGAGCATCCGCACCGTCTCGACGGCATACAGCGGAATGCCCTCGGCCCGACCGGCGATCCGCGCCTTCGCCGAAGTCGGCATGCCGGGCACAAGTCCGTCCAAGAGCTCATACATCGCCGGGTCATCGAGAGGGTCGAAGGTCAGCGCGGTGCTGTTCCGGCGGCCGGTGCCCCACCCGGCGCGGCGGGTCTCCAACTCAGGTCGGGCGAAAGTCAGCACGAAGATCGGCACGTCTCGGGCCCAGTCCAACAGGTGCTCGAGGAAGTCCAGCAGACCGGCGTCCGCATGCTGCATGTCTTCCACCATCAACACCACTGGTCCTGTGGCACCGAGCCGCTCGAAGAACAGCCGCCAACCCGCGAAGAGCTCTTCGCGACCCAGAACCGGGCCGGCTCCGCCGTAGTCCACACCCAGCAGCTGCGCCAGCCTCGGTCCGACGTAGTCCCGCTCGGCCGGGTCACTCACGTACCGCTGTAACCCGTCAGCCAGCTTGTGAGCCGCTACCTCGAGCGAGTCTTCTTCGGCGATCTGCATGCGCTGGCGGACCATCTCGGCGAGCGCCCAGAACGCGACGCCGTCGCCGTAGGACAGGCATCGGCCCTGGTGCCACCACACCGTCACGAGGAGCCCGTCGATGTACTTCCGGAACTCCCACCCGAGTCGCGACTTGCCGACGCCCGCCACCCCCGTCACGCTGACCAGCCGCGGCGAGCAGCGGTCCACGCCTCCGTGGAACAGCTCCTTGACCAACCGGAGCTCCGCGTCCCGACCGACGAAGCCGGCCTCCAAGCCGTCGATCCGCTGGGAGCCTCCAGCACCGGCGACCACGCGAGTCGCCTGCCATAACGGCATTGGCGCGGCCTTGCCCTTCAAGGAATGCTCGCCCACTGGCAGGAACCCGATCGCCGCCTCGGCCACCCGACGGGTGCCGTCATCGACCAGTACGCTGCCGGCCTCCGCGGCGGCTTGAACTCTCGCCGCCGTGTTCACGGCATCGCCGGCCACCATCCCCTCACCCACCGACCCGACCGAGACCGCGACCGGTCCGGTCACCACTCCCGCCCGCGCGGACAACCCCTCCGCGCTCGCATCGCGGCCTAGCTGGGCAACCGCATCGACGAGCTCCAGGGCCGCCCGCACCGCTCGTTCGGCGTCCTCTTCCGTTGCCGTCGGCGTTCCCCACACCGCCATCACCGCGTCTCCGATGAACTTCTCGACCACGCCGCCATAGCGGCCGATGACTGTCCGGGCAACCTCGAAGTAGCGCGACAGCAGCTCTCGGACTTCCTCCGGGTCGCGCGTCTCGGACAGCGGGGTGAAGCCGACAAGATCGCAGAACAAGACCGAACACACCCGCCGCTGCGCGCCGGCAACCGGCGAAGCAGCTGCGGCATCCGTGTGCGCCAGATTTTGCGACTCTGGTGGGAGGGTCGCAGTCAGGGCAGCACCGCACGTCCCGCAGAACCGTTTACCTGGCGTCGTTGACGAGCCACACGAGGGACAGGAGGCCGCCAACGGCGAACCGCACTCTTCGCAGAATGCCTTGCCGTCCGCGTTCTCGGCCGCACATACCCGGCACATCGGCATGGCCGCAGCGTAAACCCCACCCGGCCCGGCCGAGTCACATGAGCGGTGACCCCGGTGCTCGGTCGTCGGCGCGGGTGGGTGACCCCACCCCGTACCGCAGGTGCGTCACCCACTGGGAATGCTTGACGTCGAGCTGGTCGAGGGCAGTGGTCTGATCGAGTCCCTCGAAGAGCCGCTTGCCGGCGCCCAGGATGACCGGCGCAACCGAGATGGTCAGCTCGTCGACGCAGCCGTGCCGCAGCGCCTGGCGTATCACGTCCGCCCCGCCCATGATCGACACGAGCTTGTCGGCTGCACTCTCGTTGGCTCGCGCGATCGCCTCATCGAAGCTCGACACAAACCTGAAACCCGACTCGGCCGGTGGTGCGTCCTGCATGCGATGGGTGAGGACGAACATCGGCACGCCCCACGGGTTGGTGCCGCCCCAGGCACCAGCGGCCTCGTAGGTTCCCCGTCCACCGATGACGGCACCCACTGTCGCGAAAGCCTCGTCCAACAGCTCCTTGTCCACCCCCGTTGCCTGCCCTTTCGGCTGTTCGTCGTAGCTCCACGGCCCGCCGAACACCCAGTAGTGCAGCCGCTCACCACCGACTCCCAGGCCCCGTCCGGGCCCATCGTCGGGGCCCGTGACGAACCCGTCCAGCGACATGGTGATCTGGGCGACGACCTTGCTCACGGCTGATCCCTTTCCGCTGACGGTATGGGGCACGCGGACCCGGTCACGCTACCGACCAGCAGCTCAGTCAGACCCAGTCGGTGAATGCAACCAGACGGAGCGCGGCAAGCACCGCACCGAGCACGATGGCGAGCCATACGCCAACCCGGCTGCGCAAGGGCACCCGTCGCCGAAACGCCGTTCGCTCGCCGCGACGCGCCTGTTGGTCCACCGCCAGGGTGACAACCCCGAGCAGAACCCCCAGCCCCACCAAGCCGAAGCCGATGATCGCAACCGTGGTGCGGTCCATCGAGTCGTAGACCTGGCCGGAGTCACGCGCCGTCGAGCTCATCAGGTAGAGGGCGCCGGCAGCGATCGCGAGATAGGTAAGCCAGGCAAGGAGCTGTGCTCGGCGCCGGCCAACCTCGTAGCGCGCGTCGTCGATGATCTCTCGCAGCGGTCCGGACGTGGACACTCCGTCACCTCCACGAACGCCCCGCGCAACCTTCGCAGACGAAGCGCCCTGCGGGGGCACCCGGTGTCACGACTCCTTCAAGCCGCGTGTGCCGGCCACGAGTGCTGGCCGCTGAGATGCCCGCATACCCGAGTGCTAAGACGGTTGCTCGGGCGGTGCGCTAGGGGAAGACTGCGCACGTGGGCGATGGAGCGCCGCAAGGAGACGGGAATCCAGCTGCCGCCGAGTTTCAGCCTGGGATTCGCACGTTTCTCATTGCGGACATCCGCGGGTACACGGCGTTCACCAGCCAACATGGTGACGAGGCCGCCGGTCGGTTGGCCACGCACTTCGCTGCCGTAACCGAGCGGGTCATGTCGGCCCACGACGGCGCCGTCGTGGAGCTGCGGGGCGATGAGGCCCTCGCCGTGTTCGCGTCGGCTCGGCAGGCGATCCGTGCAGCGGTGGCACTCCAGCATGCCTTCTCCGAGTCCGCTGCCGAAGCCGACGTTGCGTTGCCGATCGGGATCGGCTTGGACGCCGGGGAGGCGGTTCCGGTCCGCGGAGGCTTTCGGGGTGCCTGTCTGAACACGGCCGCACGGCTTTGCAGCCTCGCGCAGCCCGGGCAGGTGCTGGCCACCCCTGAGGTGATCCACCTTGCCAGCCTGGTCGAGGGGACGCGTTTCGTGCCGTACGGTCGGGTCCGGCTCAAGGGGATACCGCATCCCATGGATGTCATCGCCATCGAGGCATCGGCCACGGGGCCACGAAGCGGCAACGCCGCGCCCACGTTCCCGCCGGCGCAGCGCTCGCCACGGTCGGCCAGAGTGCGACCCACTCAGTCCAAGACCCGGCTGGTCCTGCTGGCGGTCGTTGGCGCGGTCGTGGTGCTCGCCGCCGCGACCATCGTCGGGCCGTCGCTGCTGCCTCGCCCGGCGGAGTCGAACCGGCCCCCCGCGACAGGCTCGGCGGGAGGTGACCCGCCGACCCCTGCCCTGCGCGCCACCGTGGTGCTGGTGCCAGACTTCCAGCCCGAGATGTGGACCCCGCAGTACAGCATGCCGGACGGCGGCACCGCGCCACCTGACCTGGCACCGGACCTCGAGACGAAGCCCGCCATCACCAGTCTCGGCAGCCAGCGTTATGTCGAGTGGCACGAGCAGCACGGCGGCATTTCCCAAGGTCGTCAAACGGTCCGGCTCGTGCTCACGGGGCAGACCAGCGAGCCGGTGATCATCACCCAGATCCATCCGGTCATCATCGAGCGCAAACCGCCGCTCACCGGCTGGTGGTTCCTCCCCGAGCAAGGCGGCGGTGTCCGAGTCCGCTTCGTCGAGGTAAACCTCGACTGTCCAGAACACCCTGCCGTGCTCATCGTCCCGGATCCGAAGACCGGGCAGATCACCCGTCGTACTACCTCGATCGACCTGAGGGTCAGCCGCTCCGACGTCGAGGAGCTGGAGGTCACGGTGTTCACCAGTCGCTCGTATGTGCGGTGGGGACTTGAGATCACCTACGTTGCCGACGGTGAAGTGCAGACCTTGGAGGTCACGCACCCGCGGCTACGGGTGAACGGCGAGGCGGTAGGGACGCTGCGCACCTACACGTACCTTCCGGTGGGTACGTCGGGTGAACGCACGGGGCTGGTGCGGACGCCTCGCTACGACACGACGAGGCAGACCCTGCGTCGCTTGG
>DATHBP010000008.1:0-13216 GCA_035296085.1 Nocardioidaceae bacterium
GCGGCCGAGTGGGGTCACAAGGAGGTCGAGCTCGCTGCCCACGAGCTCCTGCAGTACCTCGACGAGCGCCGGAAGGCCTGACGGTCCTAACAGCACGGGGAGCTCAGCGAACGCGCGTCCGGTTGTCAGGGTCCCGGCGACATATGGGCCGTCAGGACCCTGACAACTTCGTCGTGCGCGGCTGAGGGGTGCTCAGGCGGCCGGCGCGCCGTTCGGTGTGACCACCAGCCAAAGGCCGCCGAACTCCGAGACGTTGTGGCAGAAGACTTGGTTGACGTCCTCGTGGGCGTAGAAGTACAGCGGCTGCCCGGCGTAGGTGACCTGGCGGGTGCCATCCCTGCGCTGAGTGGTGCCCAGCAGGCCTGGTCGTGCGGCGTTGTCCACCTCCGGCTCGCCCCCCGTGAGCACCGGCGGCCAGGCCACCGCGCAGGCGCCGTAGCACTCCGGCTTGCTGGTGGTCTCCTTGTCGAACAGGTAGATGGCCTGGCCGGACCGGTCGAACAGCATCGTCCCGTAGTCGCTGTCCCCGGTTGTTACCACGCGACCTCGCTGAGCCGGCGCAGATGTCGCGCCCGTACCGGATGGTGACTCTGTCGATGCCGGCGCCGATGGCGATGGCGATGGCGACGGGGACTGCGATGACGACGGCGACTGCTCGGCATGCTGGCCCGGCGTCGACTCAGTGGGCTCTGCTTCTGTGGAGCTGGTGCTGCGGTCAACGCCGCAGCCAGCCACCATTGCGGCAGTTGCGACGACCCCCATCAAGACTCGACGCATGTCCTGAGCAAACCACGCTCGACGCCTAATCAGTGCATCCAGAACGTCCCCGCTGCGGGCGCACCCGACAGACTGCGGACGAGGCACCGGGATGCATCAGAGGCGAGACACCGCTGGACTGGTTCTGTCACAGTGTCGTCTCGGTGAAACCTAACGAGTCCGCACAGCGGTTCGAGCAGCTCCAAGGCGAGCGCCTGGAGAGGGCGTGGCGTGCCGATCTTCCGGGCTCGACCGATCCGCACGTCGTGGTTGCACTGCCCTCCTACTCGCTGGATCGCAGCGTGTACGAGCACTACGGCGCTCGAATCGGCCCATTGGAGAATCGCTTCCTGTACGTCATTCTGCGCTCCCAGCTGCCAGGGGTCAGAACCATCTACCTGTCATCACTTCCGACTCCCGCAGAGGTCGTCGATGGGTATCTCGCGTTGGCACCTCCACAAGCCCGAACGACGATCGAGGGCAACAGTGCCTTGGTGTCTGTCGGCGATGCAGCCCCGAGGCCGTTGGCGGAGAAGCTCCTCGACAGCCCGCACACGCTGACGGAGCTGCGTCGCCTCATCGGTGATGAGATCGCGTTGATCGAGGCTTGGAACGTCGGAGAAGCCGAGCGTGACCTGGCGCTTGCCCTTCAGGTGCCGGTCAACGGTACGGACCCCTCCTTGCGCGGCTTGGCCACCAAGAGCGCCGGTCGGCGCTTGTTCAGGAACCTGGGCATCCCGACGCCGGATGGCGTGGAAGGTGTTGCGTCTGCCGAGCAGGTCGTGGCCGCGGTCACCACCCTGAGGAAGCGTGACCCCGCGCTCGCGGGGGTCGTCGTCAAGCTGGACGACAGCGTGGCTGGCGACGGCAACGTCGTCCTGCGGTTCGCCGAGCTGCCAGCAGCGGAGGCGGCTCTCAGCGACGCGATTCGCCGAGCACTGCCCGCCTGGTATCTCACCGTGCTTGCCGGTGGCGGTGTCGTCGAGGCTCTCATCACGGGGGCGGACTTCTGCAGCCCGAGCGGGCAAGGCGCCATCCGGCCGGATGGGCACATCGAGGTTCTCTCGACCCATGACCAAAGGCTCGGTGGTCCTGACGGCCAGATCTACGAGGGGTGCAGCTTCCCCGCCCGGGAGAGCTATGCCGCTGAGATCGGCCGACATGTGGCCGCCGTCGGAGCGGCGCTGGCAGCCGAGGGAGCCCTTGGGCGCTTCGCTGTCGACTTCGCCGCCATTCGCACCGGCGGTGGATGGGCACTGTTCGCGTTGGAGATCAATCTGCGAAAGGGCGGCACAACCCATCCGTTCGGGGTGACCCGGGTGCTGACCGGCGGCAGCTACGACCCTGAGTCGTCGTCCTTCGCCCTGACCGACGGAACCACGCGCTACTACGGCGCGACCGACAACCTCGTCGACGAAGGTTGGCTCGGCCGAAGCCCGCAGGTCGTACGCCAGCGGCTCGCAACGGCGGGGGTCGCCTTCGACCGGCGCTCGAGGGTGGGTGTGATCCCACACCTGTTGGACTGTCTGGCTATCGATGGGCGCATGGGATACACGGCGATAGCCGAGTCACGGGAACAGGTCGCCGATCTGGAAGCCACCGTCAAGAGTGCACTGGCCAGCTGACGTGGTGGAGCTGACAACGAGGAGCAAGTGCTTGTCGCGTCGCGCCGGCCCCAGGTGCTCGTCTAGCCGGTGAGCTCGATCGGCTCTGCGATCACGTCCACCATCGCGCCGTGCCGCATGACCGTGATCGGGAGCGGCCGCCCGATGGCCTCGGCGAAGAGCAGCCGCTGCAGGCTCTGCGCGTCCGCCACCGGTGAGCGGCCAGCCGTCAGCACCAGATCGCCGGCCTTCAAGCCCGCACGGTGGGCTGGGGAGCCATCGATGACCTCGACGACGCGAAGGGCGAAACGCTGGCCGAGCTGCGAGCGCAAGGAGTCGGGCAGTGGGGTTGGAGTGTTCACCAGCCCCAGGTAGGCACGCCGCACCCGCCCGTCGCGCATCAGCGACATGATGATCTTGCGGGCAGTGGCATTGATCGGAATGGCAAGGCCGAGACCCACGCCGGCGACGGCGGTGTTGATGCCCACGACGCGAGCGCGGCTGTCCACCAGGGCTCCGCCTGAGTTGCCGGGGTTGAGCGCCGCATCGGTCTGGATGACGTCTTCGATGACGCGCCCGGCCCGGCTCGACCGCGTGGGCAGAGAGCGGCCGAGTCCGCTCACAACGCCAGCGGTGACAGAGCCGGTGAGTCCGAGAGGGTTACCGACCGCCACGACGAGCTGGCCCACCCGCAGGCTGTCGGCGTCGCCGAGGCTGGCTGCGGAGGCCGGCGTGCTTGACCGAGCTCTGATCACGGCAAGGTCCGAGAGCGGATCGGCCCCGATCACGTCGATGCCAGTCTCGCTGCCGTCAGAGAACGCAGCCGTGCCGGTGACGGCGCGACCGACCACGTGCGCGTTGGTCAGCATGAACCCGTCCTCGGTGAAAACGACGGCCGAACCCGACCCCACAGCGGAGCGGCCGTGCTGCTGGCCGCCCACGGTCAGCGCGGCCACGTGCGCGGTGACGATCTCAGCGACCGACGTCACCACGCTCGAGTAGGCATCTAACGCCTCGGCGTCTGGGTTCACTTCGCGGCTGGTTGTCACCTGCGGGCTCCTCGGTGATTACATGCTTACACTGAGCCTAGCCCTGCGCCAGCACGGCTCACCACCAGAGCGGCAGTCAAACCAAGGTCTCGTCGACGAAGCACCAGCGCCACTCCTCGCCGGGCTCGAATGAACGCACGATCGGGTGCGACGTGGAGCGAAAGTGGGCGGTGGCGTGCCGCTGCGGTGAGGAATCGCAGCAGGCGACATGGCCGCACTGCAGGCACTCTCGCAGGTGCACCCAGCTGGTGCCGGCGGCCAGGCAGTCAGAGCATCCGTCGGCACTGTCTGGTTGGACGTCGCGGATGGACTCCGTATGCGTACACGCGGACATGCGTACATCCCTTCTGTCAGGCGGAGGTGCCTGCGGGCTCGGTATGGCGAGCCAACGTTTCGCCGAAGGCCCGGAGCTTGGCTGCCACCCGATCGAGCACGACGCGGGTCTGCGGCTCTGCCTCGATGCTGTCCGCAAAGTCGGCGGTCTCGTCCAGCCGCTCACGGAAGCGGATCCAGGCGGAGCGTCGATGCGGCAGCAAGAAGTTGGAACGGTAGGCGAGCTGGAAGTTCGCGCCGGCGGTGAGACCTGGGTGCTCCGGCCCGACCGGAAGCTTGGCGAGCGCCAGGCCAAGTGGCTTGATGGCGCCGAACATCAAACCGACGCTGGTGTCGGCCAGGACAGCGAGCTGCTCGTCGGTCTCCCGGCCGAACGCGAAGTAGCGCGCGATCATCTGCAGCAGCAGGTCGTAGACGACGTTGAACAGGTCGGAGATCTCAGCGGTCACCGGGTCGGTGATGAGGATCGCCGGTTCCACGCCGTCCACCGGCCGGACGCCGGCTGCGCTGACGGGGTGCGCCGGCTCGAAGGTGGGGTCTGCCGCTTTCGCGGCTAGGTACTCCTCGAGGACGGCGACGAACCTGCCGTAGTGCGCCTCGGTCCAGTCGCCGCGCGCACCCTCGCCCTGCTCCACGATTCGCTCGATGGCGTCGGCGGCCGTCTTCAGGTCGCGGATCGGGACAAGATCGGGCCAGCCGAAGGATGCAGGTGAGGCCTGCGCCCGTGGCGGCCCGATGAACAGCTTGTCCTCGCCGTACTTGTCGGCCAACCGCACCAGTCCCGCCTCGATGGAGCGGTACAGGTGCCCGACCGTGGCGAACTCCTGCCCGCGTGGCACCAGGTCCCGCTCCGACACCGGGGGCAGCGGGCCACCGGCCGGCTCGAACCCTTCGGCGTCCGCCAGCTCGATGCCCTCGGGCCGCTCGAGGAACACGATGTGGCGCAGCGCCTGCTCACCGAACCGCAGCAGGGCCAGCTGGACACCGGCCGGATAGCCCTTCGCCTGGTGGGGCATGTGCGGCCGGCTCACGAACGGCGCCGAACCGATGGCCGTCAGCAGGTTGTTGACGAGCGCCCAGTGCAGCATCTCCTCGCCGGCGATCGTGAGCAGGACCTTGCGCCAGCGCTCGACATCGGGGAGGCGGTCAGCCGGGAGGCCGTCGTCGGGCTCCTGCTTCAAGCTGAACGCGGCGTACAGGTACTCGCACAGCAGGCCGTGCTCGAGCTCAGCGGCCTCGCAGAGCAGATAGCTCAGCGTCTTACGGTTCTCGATGACGATCGGCGGCTCCGCCGTCATCGGGTTTGCACCTCGATCTGGCCGTCGCGGACTCGGACGTCATACGTGGGCTGTGGCGTGGACGCCGGTCCTCGCAGGATGCTGCCGTCGCGGAGCCGGAACGTGCTGCCGTGCCAGGGGCAGGTGACGCACCCGTCGGCGATGTCGCCATCAGCGAGGGGACCCCCCAGGTGGCTGCACGTGTTGGCGATGGCGAAGAGCTCCCCGTCGACGCGGGTAACCAGCACCGGAGCTTTTCCGGCAAAGACGGTTCGCCGGTCCCCCTCGGCGAGCTGGTCCTCGGCGAGGACGGCCCTCCATTTGCGCGGCCGCTGTTCGAAGGCGGTCCGGTTGACGTTGACCCCGCGAGAGAACACAAGGTGCCCACCGAGAAAGCCCCCGAAGGAGAGCAACCCGAAGGCGGCTGCGCTGAGCGCCTTGCCGCGGCCACGGTGACCGGACCGGCGAGACGCGAGTGACGCAGTGAACAACGACAAGGCGCCGACGTTCGCCGCCGCGTGCACCAGTCCGACGCGGGTGTCCGCTCCGGTGGTGTCCGACCAGTCGTTGAGCCCAGCCGCCGCTGTCGGCACGGCAGCGGCGATGCCGACCGCGAGGAGACGATCCGCCGCCGGAGCCGCGATCGGCCCACCCACCGTGTCGAGCAGCACCGACATCGACCAGGCGCCGATCGGAACATCCTTCAGCACCGGGTGCAGAGGGTGCCCGAGGTTGGTGCCGCTGAGGGCGTTGCGCACGACGCGCGGCCGTACGGCGCGGCTCACTGTGGACTTGATCGGCGCACTGACCTTGTCGAGCGCCCGCATCTGCTCCACGCTGGTGGCGAGACGGCCTGGCAGGTTCATCACGGTTCCCCCTTCTGGGACTGCGCTGGACTGGCGGCTGCGGATCGGCTCAGAGGGCGGTGCGGCCGAGCTCCAGGTTCCGTGCGAGCAACGTCGGGTCCGTACCGAGGTAGGCGTGCTTGGACATGTCCGCCGAGAACCGGCTTGCCTCGGGTTTGCGTCCCAGCGCCTCGGCCATCGCCCGGACATGGTGCGGAGCGGTGCCGCAGCACCCACCGAGGTAGGCGACCCCAAGCTCGCTGGCCTCCCCAGCGAACGCGGCCATCTCCGAGCGGGTGAGCAGGTGCGGGTCCAGCTCGGTCGGAAACGCGAGCTGCTCGCCGTTGCGCAGCGACTGGAACGTCGGCTGCTCACTGGTCGTCCGGTACGGAACCGGGACCGCCGCCACCGCCGGCAGGTGCGACCAGTCATCGGGAGTCAGCTCACGGAGCAGCTCCAGGGTCTGGTCCGGCCCTCGCGAGCAGTTGAGCCCCACCACCCGCGCACCGGCGTCGGCGAGACGCCGCAGCGCCTCCGGGACGCTCCAGTCCTCAGTCGTCCGCCCGGTCTGCTGGATGCCCAAGGTGGTGACGGCGTCGAGACCGGCCTCGACGATCACCCGGGTGGCGAGCACCGCCTCTTCCCCGTCCCCGAACGTCTCGCCGATGACGAAGTCGACGCCCGCGTCCATCGCCCACTGCACCTGCTCCTCGAACATCGCGCGGACCCGGGCAGGCGCTTGCGGATCGTCTGGGTCCCACACATTGGTGTTGCAGATGTTGCCGGCCAGCAGGAGGCCGTGCTCCCTGGCGACCTCGGCGGCGAGACGCAGCGCCTGCCGGTTGATGCGCTCGAGGTCCGCCTCGCGGCCGATGATGCGGAGCTTCTCCCGGTGCGCGTAGTAGGTGAAAGCCTCGACGACATCGGTGCCAGCGTGCGCGAACTCCTGGTGCAGCTCGGTGACCTTCTCCGGGTGTTCGAGCACCACCTCCGGGACGAACGCTCCCGCCTGCAGATAGCCACGTCGTTCCAGCTCGAAGAGGTAACCCTCCGCTATCAGCAGGGGCCCCTGGTCGAGTCGCTCGCCGAGCCGGCTCATGGCGGTCCTCCTCTGCTCGCGTGCACACCATGGTGCCGAGCAAGGCTTTCATGTCCAGTCCGCGACATGAGTGCCGCGTCCCTCAGCGGCCGCCGTCGACACGGACACGCCAATGCGTGGGACGAATCTGGCCGGCTGGCCGGTCGCGCGCTAGGGTCCGCTCGATGTTGATGGTGACCTCGGTCACGTCCCTCGACTGTGAGGTGAACGGCATGGAGGAACGAGCACCGCGCCCAGAGCACGTCCTCTACGACGAGATCCACGCGAGCCGGGAGTTCGCGGACCTTCGCAAGCGCTACCGCTCCTTCGCGATCCCGTGGACGGTCGCGTTCCTCGCCTGGTACATGCTCTACGTGGTCTGCTCCAACTGGGCGCCCGGGCTGATGAACACCTACCTCGTCGGCAACATCAACGTTGCCCTCGTCTTCGGCCTGCTGCAGTTCGCCTCGACGTTCCTCATCGCCTGGTTGTACGCCCGCCACGCTGACCGTGAGCTCGACCCGCTCGCAGAACGGCTCAACAGCCACTACAACACGCAGGCCGACCGATGACGGGCGCGGAGATGGTGCTTGCTGCGGAATCCGACAACCACCAGCTGCTCACGACGGTTCTCTTCCTTCTCGTCGTGGCCGTCACGGTCGGCATCACCATCTGGGCGAGCCGCAAGAACGCCACCGCGACGGACTACTACTCGGGCGGCCGCAACTTCAGCGGCTTCCAGAACGGGCTCGCCGTCTCCGGCGACTACATGTCCGCCGCGTCGTTCCTGGGCATCTCGGGCGCGATCGCGCTGTACGGCTACGACGGGTTCCTCTACTCCATCGGGTTCCTCGTCGCCTGGCTGATCGCGCTGATGCTGGTGGCCGAGCTGCTGCGCAACTCCGGCCGCTACACGATGGCCGACCAGCTGTCGTACCGGATGCGACAGCGGCCGGTACGCACCGCCGCGTCCATCTCCACAGTCGTCGTCTCGATCTTCTACCTGCTGGCGCAGATGGTGGGGGCCGGCGCCTTGGTCGCGCTGCTGCTCGGGGTGGAGAGCGACTCGCTGAAGAACCTCACCATCGCCGGCGTGGGCATCTTGATGATCTTCTACGTCACGGTCGGCGGCATGCACGGCACGACCTGGGTGCAGATGATCAAAGCCGTGATGCTCATGAGCGGCACCGTGCTCATCACCGTGCTGGTGCTTCTCAAGTTTGGCTTCAACCTCTCCGACCTGCTCGGCAGCGCTGCTGAGAACAGCGGGAAAGGGCAGCCGTTCCTCGAGCCGGGCCTGCGATACGGGGCTGACCTGACGTCGAAGATCGACTTCGTCAGCCTCGGCCTCGCGCTCGTGTTGGGCACTGCCGGGCTGCCGCACATCCTCATCCGGTTCTACACAGTGCCGACCGCCAAAGACGCGCGGACGTCGGTGCTGTGGGCGATCGGCCTGATCGGCGCGTTCTACCTGATGACCCTGGCGCTCGGCTTCGGTGCCGCCGCGCTGCTCGACACCGGAGAGGGCAGCGCAGTCGCGGACAGCGGCGGCAACCTGGCGTCGCCGTTGCTCGCACAAGCGGTCGGGGGAGGCGCCGGCTCGACCGGTGGCGCCGTGCTCCTCGCCATTATCGCCGCGGTGGCGTTCGCCACGATCCTCGCGGTCGTGGCCGGCCTGACCCTCACCTCGGCGTCGTCGGTGGCGCACGACATCTACGCCAGCGTCCTGAAGCGTGGCGAGGCGACCGACCGGGAGGAGATCCGGGTCGCCAGGATCGCGGCGTTCGTCATCGGCGGGATCGCCATCCTGCTGGCGATCCCCGCCCAGCAGCTCAACATCGCCTTCCTGGTCGCCTTGGCCTTCGCTGTCGCGGCGTCGGCAAACCTGCCGGCACTGGTCTACAACCTGTTCTGGCGCGGGTTCAACACTCGCGGCGCCATCTGGAGCATCTACGGCGGGTTGATCGCGTGTGTGGGGCTGGTGTTCTTCTCGCCGGTCGTCTCCGGCTCGGAGGACGCGCTCTTCCCCAGTGGTGACTGGTCGATCTTCCCGCTCAGCAACCCAGGGATCATCTCGATCCCGGTGGGCTTCTTGCTGGGCTACCTGGGCTCGATCACGTCCAAGGACTCCGAAGCCGAAGCGCGCTACGACGAGCTCGAGGTCAGGTCGCTCACCGGCGCCGGCGCAGAGCAGGCCGTCCCGCACTGACCGGCGCGGGGCATGGAGCAGACAGCGGTCCAGGGCATCAGCCCTGCGGCGGGCCGATGTTCACCATCCACTGGATGCCGAACTGGTCAACGCACATGCCGAACTCGTCGCCCCACATCTGCTTCTCGAGCGGCATCGACACCGTCCCGCTCTCGGACAGCCGCTCCCAGTAGCCACGCAGCTCGTCGGCGTCGTCGCCGCTCAAGCTGATCGCGATGTTCGTACCTGGGTTGAGCTCCATCCCGGACGGAGTGTCCGACGCCATCATCGTGTATCCGCTGTCGGTGTCGAGCTGGACGTGCATGACGTTGTCGGCCTCAGGCGAGTCCTGGGCGCCGAACTCACCGAACGTGGTCAGCGTCATCGTGCCGCCGAAGACATCCTTGTAGAACTCCATGGCCTGCCGGGCGTTGTTGGTGAAGCTGAGATAGGGGTTCAGTCGAGACGACATCAGCCTGCTCCTTCTCCGAGGCGAACGCTAGGCGCTGCACACTAGCCAGCGCGACGTCGCGCTGGCACGGCGGTGGGGCAGGCCTCCCGCGCCGACCAGTCAGCCAGTCATCATGCATCGCGTAGGCGGGCCCGAGCCTCCTCCAACCGGCGCTGCGCCAGGTCACGCCGGGTAGCGACCTTCCGGTGGGCGCGCTCCGCAGCCGCGGCGCGCTCCGCCGCCTGCTGCTGACGGTGTTCGAGGTCTGCTAGCTGCGCAGTGAGCGCCTCGTGGTCCTCGGCCAGCAGGTCACACATACGCCGGGCGTCCGCCAGGGTTGCCGCGGGCTCCTCGAGCTGGGAAACGGCAGTCTCGAGTGCGGACTCGGCGTCGGCCACGTCCCTCTCCGCGCGGACGCGCCGTCTCCTCGCCTCCGCGTCGCCGGCCGACGACTTCGCGGCCGGCTTGGCTTTGCGCGGCGTGACCGGTGCGGCCGCAACGGCCTCGGGGGCGGGCCCGAACCCGGCGTAGCTGGCCGGGTGCAGCATCCGCCCCGACCGCAGCTCTTCGGCGACGGCGGGGTCGGCCAGGGCGGCGCTCAGGGTGCTCTGCACCTCGTACGCGACGGTTGCGCTCACCGCCACCTTCGCGTCGGCGGCGAGCCGGCGGGCGTTCATCACCAGCGCCTGCACGACCCGGGACCGCTGCGCCGACAGCTGCTGTAGGTCCGGCCCGGACAGCCGCCGGGATGCCTCGGTGAGCTGCTCGCCGATTTCGAGCAGCGCCTCGACCGCCTCCCGCTGCTCGCGGTAGAGCAGGTTGACCAACCAGGCGGACGTCGTCGGGCGCCGCAGCGCCGCCACCCGCCGGGCGGCGTCCCGGTCGCCGCGCGCCCGTGCCGCACGGACCGCCTCGTCGCGCGCTGCGACGAACTCGCCGGGAGGGACGGCATACAGCGCCTCCGCAGCCTGCTCTACCGCGTCCGCCGTAGCCGGGCCGCCGGAGTCCGCCACGCCAGCCGCCCGCCTAGCCGCTGGAGAGGATGTAGTCGATGACCGCCGAGTAGTCCGCATCCCCGTGACCGCTCGCCTCGGCATCGGCAAACCACGAACGCGCCGCAGCGGCGAGGCGTACGTCGACCCCGGTGGCCGATGCCGCCTCACCCACGAGCTCTGCGTCCTTGACGGCGAGACCGAGCTTGAAGTGCAGCGGGTACTGCCCGCTCTCCACCGCCGGTCGACGACGCTCGGCCTGCGCCGCCAGCGGCGAGCGCGACAGTACGTCGAAGGCAACCTCGCGCGGCAGGCCCAGCCCGTCGGCGAGGGCGAGCGCCTCGCCAAGGACACCCAGAGTGCCGAGCAGCGTGGAGTTGGCCACGAGCTTGGCCGCCGCGCCGGCACCGAGGTCGCCGACGCGCAGCGGCGTCCCACAGGCCGACAGCAGTGGCGACCAGCGCTCGACGTCGGCAGCCGGCCCCCCGACGAAGATGTGCAAGGTGCCCGACTCGGCGGCCTCCAGGCTGCCCAGCACCGGAGCGTCGAGCAGGCCAACCCCTTCGGGCAGAGCCGACCGCAGGCGGTTCAGCGCCGCGGGGCCAATCGTTGACATCTCGATCACCGTCGTCGACGCGCCGGCTCCCGCGGCCACCCCGTCGCTGCCCTCGGTGACGGCTGCCAGCGCAGCCGGGTCGGCGAGCATCGTGATGACGGCGTCGGCGCCTCGGACAGCCTCAGCCGGCGTTTGTGCACTTGACGCCCCGGCCGCGACCAGCTCATCTGTCTTCTCCGCTGTGCGGTTCCACACGACCAGGTCGTGCCCGGCGGCCAGCAGCCGAGTCGCCATCCGGCTGCCCATCGCACCAAGCCCGAGGAACGCCACCGTGCTCATGAGGCCGCCTCCGTCGCTCTACGTGCCGGCAATGCCGAGCCGGTCCAGCAGGAACAGGAACGTCACCGCGAAGTCGTTGTCCGCCACGTCGCTGCGCAGCCGGCCCCAGTCGATCTGCTCGCGCAGGGCTCGCGCCACCGCCAGCTCGCCCGCGAAGTCGCACTTGTGCTCGTCCATCGCCTGCAGCTTCGCGGTCACCAGGTCTGTCGCGCTCAACACCGGCATCTCGACGGACAGCACCTCCATCTCACTGGCCCGCTCCAAGGTCGACGGCTCGACCGCGGTGCTGCCGAGCCGGAAGACTACGTCCACCATCGCGTCACCGACGAAGACCTTGAACAGCCAGTCCTCGGGCGGGTGCTCCACCCGAAAGCCTGCGTCGGACAGCGCTTTCTCGACCAGCTCGACGTCTGACGCGGTGATCACGAAGTCCGCGTCGTGGTCCGGCTCCGGGCCACCTCGGGCCCAGGCGGCATATCCACCGCCGAGCGCGAACGGGAGGTCGGCCCGCTTCAGCGCGACGGCGACCCGCTTGAGCGCATCGCGCAGCTCATCCCGGTCGTCCTCGCTGGTCACCAGCGCGCTCCTGCCTCCGTACGGTCTCCCGGCCTCGGCGAAGCGTAGTGCGCCGATCGGCGACCGCCTTCGCCCCGGCACACTGACCCGGTGCGCCTGGCCACGTTCAACATCCTGCACGGACGGTCGCTCGCCGACGGCAAGGTCGACGTCGACCGGTTCGCGGCCGCGATCCGCTCGCTGGACGCCGATGTGCTCGCGCTGCAGGAGGTCGACCGCGACCACCCGCGCTCGCTCGGCGCCGATCTCACCGCTGTTGCCGCTGAGGCGATGGGTGCCACCGAACACCGCTTCGTCGCCGCCCTCGCCGGCCTGCCGGGCGCGACCTGGCAGGCCGCCACCGGAGCGGAGCAGCCGGGGACGGCGAGCTATGGGGTCGCCCTGCTGGCCCGGTATCCGACGCGTTGGGGCGAGGTCGTACGCCTGCCCGCGCTGTCGGTGCCCGTACCGTTCCTGTTCAGGGGGCAGCGGCGGCCGCAGCTGGTCCGGGACGAGCCTCGGGTCGCGGTCGCCGCGGTCGTGGAGTCCCCGCTGGGCGAGCTTGCGGTGGCCACCACCCACCTGTCGTTCCTGCCCGGGTGGAACGTGCTGCAGCTGCGTCGACTGCTTGGGGCGCTGACCGCGTACGGGCAACCGCTGGTGTTGATGGGTGACCTCAACATGAGCCTCGGCCGGGTGGCCCGAGTCAGTGGGCTGCGGCCGCTCGCGGTCGGTAGCACCTATCCCGCCGACAGGCCGACGCAGCAGATCGACCACATCCTGGGCCGGGGTCTCCCACCGGCCGGCGCCGCCGGCGTACGCCAGCTAACGATGTCGGATCACCGGGCGCTGTTGGTGGACATCTAGCAGTCAGGCGGCTGCCGCCCGGGTGGGTGGCAAGCGCCGGCAGGCCGCATCGAGTGGCGCGAAGTGGCCGACTTGGCGGTCGAAAACCCGCCAGTTTGCGCCAGTCGGTGCGGGCGCCGCCAGTTTGCGCCAGTCGGTGCGGGCGCGCCGCCATCTCGCGCCACTCGGTGCGCAGACGGCAGGTCCGCTGGCCATCAAGCCGGTGCTATGCGGGCGGCAACGTCGGCGAGCACCGGTTGGTCGATGGACTCTTGTACGCACCTGGCGAATAGCCACAGCCTCAGCCGGTCGGCGTCCAGCTCGAGCAGGTCAGACATCCGCCGTAC
>DATHBP010000009.1:0-5800 GCA_035296085.1 Nocardioidaceae bacterium
GGTCGACGGCCGCGCTGACGCGCGCTGTGACGTCTACGCCGTGGGGATCGTGGTCTGGGAGCTGCTGACCGGCCGGAAGCCGCACGAAGCGGAGTCGCCGTTCGAGATCGCCTACAAGCACGTGCACAGCGACGTGCCGGCTCCGTCCTCGATCCGAGACGGCATCCCGCCCGAGCTCGACGAGCTCGTCCTCGCCGCGACGGCCCGTGACCCCGCCAGGCGGCCGGCCGATGCCGGCATCCTGCTCGGCCGGCTGCACACCGCGCAGCGGGCGGTCAGCCGCGGACGGCCGACGGCCGAGCTCACCCAAGCCGACCGCTCCGGCACCGAGCCGACCCTCGTCGGACCCGAGCTGGCCGCGCCGGTCCCGCGCCGGCGCCTTCGCCGGACGGGTCTCGCACTGCTCTGCCTCGCGCTGATAGCTGCTCTCGGCGCGGGCGGCTGGTACTTCGCCGTTGCGCGCTTCACCACGACGCCCACCGTGCTTCGCCTGCCGATGGACGAGGCGCGATCAGCGCTCCGGGCGGCCGGCCTGTCGTTCTCGCTCTCCGGGCGCGACTGGTCGGAGACCGTGCCGGCGGGGTCGGTGATCTCCACGGACCCAAGACCCGGCGAGCGGGTCCTCGACAACGGTCAGGTCAGCGCCGTGGTGTCCCGGGGACCGCACCGCTTCGATGTCCCTCCCGTCATCGGTCTCCCGCGCAGCGACGCAGTCGCGGCGCTGCGGGGCAGGCGGCTGCACATCGCTGACGTGTACCGCCGCTACAACGAGTCCCGTGCCACCGGCACCACCATCCGCGTGCGCCCGGCGCCTGGCACTCCGCTTCGCGCCGGGACCGGTGTCGTGCTCATCCTCAGCAGGGGTCCCCGGCCGATCGCCATCCCGGATCTGCACGACAAGGATGCGGCGAGGGCGCAGCAGCGGCTGGAGCGGCTGGGTTTCTCGGTGGCGACCCGCGAGCGCCATGACGACGAAGCAGCAGAAGGCACAGTCCTCGGGCAGCGACCATCCGGCGGTACGGGACACCGCGGCGACCGGGTGCAGCTGGTCATCTCGCTCGGTCCACGCCTGGCTGCCGTACCCGACGTCGGCAGCTTCGGAGTCGAAGCCGCCAAAGCCGCACTTTCCAAGGCCGGCTTCCAGGTGGAGGTCGAGACCTATGAGGTCGCCAGCTTCGGTCTGGGCTTCGTCGTCGAGCAGCGACCGAGCGCGGGCACTATGGCGCCGCTCGGTTCCACGGTCACCGTCTACCTGGTCTGAGGCGCCGCGATGGCCTCGGCACCGCCCTCACCGCGTTCTGGGCTCGCCACCCTGGCGCTGATCGGCGTCACCGCCACCTGGGGCTCAACGTTCTTCTTGATCAAGGACCTGCTCGACCGGGTGCCGGTGCTGGACTTCCTCGCCGTCCGGTTCGCGATCGCCACGGTGGTGCTCGTCCTGGTCGCGCCCAAGGCGGTCAGCCGCCTGTCGCCGCGCGCACGCTGGCACGGCATAACCCTCGGGCTCGTGTACGGCGTCGCCCAGATCCTGCAAACGACCGGCCTGGGGCACACCAGCGCCAGCGTGTCCGGTTTCGTCACCGGCATGTATGTGGTGCTGACCCCGGTGTTCGGCGCGGCGCTGTTGAGACAGCGGATCGGGCGCCTCACCTGGGTGGCTGTTGCGCTCGCCACTGCAGGGCTTGCCGTGCTGTCGCTGCGGGGCTTTGCGGTCGGCTATGGCGAGGCGCTCACTTTCGTTGCCGCGATGCTGTACGCCGTCCACATCCTCGGGCTCGGGGCCTGGTCAACACAGCGCGACGCGCTAGGGCTGTCGGTGCTGCAGATGGCGGTGATCACCGTGGTCTGCATGGCCGCCAGCGCCCCTGACGGCATCGTCCTTCCCTCCCGGGCCGATGACTGGGTGGCCATCGTCTACATGGCTCTGGTCGCCGGCGCGCTAGCGCTGCTGGCGCAGACGTGGGCACAGGCGCACCTCACCGCCACCCGGGCAGCGATCGTGATGACGATGGAGCCGGTCTTCGCGGCCTTCTTCGCGGTGCTGCTCGGCGGCGAGCTGCTGACCTTGCGGATGCTGCTCGGCGGGGGGCTGGTGCTGGCCGCGATGTACCTCGTCGAGCTCCTGCCGCGACGCAAGGTGGAGGGCGAGGTGCAACACCTGGTGGTCTGAACCGGCTCGACGCCCGTCAGCAGCTGCCTGGCTGCGCGACGGTCACCCTTGCGTCAGCCGGGCGAGAACCCTCGCCGCCCGGTCCACGTCCGCGGCCCCCACATCGAGGTGGGTGACCAGCCGCACCTGGGTGGCACCGACCGTGCCGACCAGGACCCCCTCCTCGGCGGCGCCGGCTACCAGGCCGGCGGCATCCGTCGTCTCGACCACCACGATATTGGTGTCCACCGTCTGCGGGTCGACGCCGGCCGCCTCCGCGAGCGTCTGTGCGTGCGCGTGGTCCTCGGCCAGCCGCTCGACATGGTGCTCGAGCGAGTACAGCCCGGCCGCCGCCAGTACCCCAGCCTGCCGCCACCCGCCGCCGAGTCGCTTGCGCCACGTCCGCGCCTCGCGGATCTGGTCGCTGGCACCGGCGACGAGCGAGCCCACCGGAGCACCGAGCCCTTTCGACAGGCCGACGGAGACGATGTCGGCGTGCCGGCCGTAGTCGGCCAGTGCGACGCCCGTCGCGACGTGGGCGTTCCACAGCCGCGCACCGTCGAGATGGACTGCCACCCCGCTTGCGTCGGCCAGCTCCCGCAGCGCAGCGAGGCGGTCCAGCGGCTGCACGCTGCCGCCCCCGAAGTTGTGGGTGTTCTCGACCGACACCGCGGCCGTGCGGACGAGGAACGGGCCGAGATCGGGGGCGAGCAGAGCACCGACCGCCGCCAGGTCGAGCAGCCCGCGAGGCGCCGACCATGTGCGCATCGTGGTGCCGAACACCGCGGCGTGGGCGCCGAGCTCCGCACGGGCGATGTGGGCACGGGACTCGCAGAGCACCTCCTGCCCCACCGGGACGAGCAGGCGTACGGCGAGCAGGTTGGCCAGCGACCCGGTCACCGTGAACAAGGCGGCCTCGTGGCCGAGCAGGCCGGCGACCCGCTCCTCGAGCGCCGCCACGGTGGGGTCCTCGCCGTACACGTCGTCGCCCACCTCGGCGCGGGCCATGGCGGCGCGCATGCCGTCGGTGGGCTTGGTGACGGTGTCGCTGCGCAGGTCGATCACCGGCACACCCTAGGGGCGCCGGCTCAGGATCGGACCTGGGCCAGTGCAGCTGCTGCCCGGGTCCGGTCGGTCAGCCGAAGAGGACTTCGGCCTCCGCGTAGCGGGCCGGGTCGACCGTCTTCAGCGTGCCAGTGCCCTCGGCGAGCGGCACCCGGACGATGTCTGTGCCCCGCAACGCCACCATCGTCCCGAAGTCGCCCTCCTGCGCCGCCTGGATCGCGTGCAGGCCGAACCGGGTCGCGAGCCAACGGTCGAATGCCGTCGGAGTGCCACCCCGCTGGATGTGACCGAGTACGACGGCGCGGGACTCGTGTCGCGTGCGCTGTTCGATCTCGCGGGCCAACCGGTCGCCGATGCCACCCAGCCGCACGTGGCCGAATGCGTCGAGCTCGGTCTTGAGCGTCACCATGTCTCCCTCGGCCGGAACAGCACCCTCGGCGACGACGACGATCGGGGAGTAGTTAGACCGGTAGCGACGTTCGACGAGCTCGCAGACCCTATCGATCCCGAACGGCTGCTCGGGGATCAAGATGATGTTGGCGCCCCCAGCGAGGCCTGAGTGCAGCGCGATCCAGCCGGAGTGGCGACCCATGACCTCGACGATCACCACGCGGTGGTGCGACTCAGCCGTCGTGTGCAGCCGGTCGATCGCCTCGGTTGCGATGTTGACGGCGGTGTCGAAGCCGAATGTGAAGTCGGTGGCACTCAGGTCGTTGTCGATCGTCTTGGGCACGCCGACGACGTTGACCCCGAACTCAGCCAATGCGGTGGCGACACCAAGGGTGTCCTCGCCTCCGATCGCGATGAGCGCGTCGACCCCGTTGTCCTTGAGGTGTGCCTGGATCCGTTCGAGTCCGCCATCGACGGACAGGGGATTGGTCCGCGACGAGCCGATGATGGTGCCGCCCCTCGGCAGGATGCCGCGCACGTCGGCGACTCCCAGGGGCCGGATGTCGTTCTCGAGTGCCCCGCGCCAGCCGTCGCGGAAGCCGACCACCTCGGCGTCGTACTCAGTGCTGCCCCTGCGGACGATGGCGCGCAGGACGGCGTTCAGCCCCGGGCAGTCGCCCCCACCGGTCAGTACCCCGACGCGCATCTGCTCCCGCCCTCCTCTGGTGACGTCGGGCACCCTAGCGAGAAGGCGTAGGTTTCCGACGTGACCTTCTCCATCGTTGCCCGCAGCGCCGCCGGGGACACCTGGGGAGTTGCTGTGGCCTCGAAGTTCCTCGCGGTGGGCGCGGCTGTACCCGCCGCGAAGGCCGGGGTGGGAGCAATCGCGACCCAGTCGTTCGCCAACTTGACCTACCGTCCCAGAGGTCTGGCGATGCTGGCGGATGGCCGGTCTGCCGAGGAGACGCTGGACGCCCTCACCGCGGCGGACACCGACCGCGCCGAGCGCCAAGCCGGCATCGTCGACGCTCTGGGCGGCTCCGCGACCTTCACCGGGGAGGGCTGCCTGGACTGGGCCGGTGGAATCAGCGCCGACGACCTGGCGATCCAAGGCAATATCCTCACCGGTCCTGAAGTCGTCGACGCCATGCATGCCGCGTGGGGGGACAGCGATCCTGAGCTGCCGCTGGCGCGTCGCCTACTGGCCGCCTTGCTGGCCGGAGACGGCGCCGGCGGCGACCGGCGCGGCCGGCAGAGCGCCGCGCTGCTCGTGGTGACCGAGGACGGCGGCTACGGCGGGTTCAGCGACGTGCTGGTGGACCTGCGCGTCGACGACCATCCCTCGCCCTGCGTCGAGCTCGAGCGTCTGCTCGACCTGCACCACCTCTACTTCGAGCAACCCGCCGACGCGGACCTACTGGTCATCGACGACGAGTTGGCCGCTGAGCTCGACGCGCACGTCCATGCTCTCGGGCACAGCAGCCTCGACGAGTGGCTCGGGGTGCAGAACTACGAGATGCGCGTCGTCGAGGGCAAGATCGACCGCGTCGTGCTGGGTGTCCTTCGCGACCAGGCGGCCGCCACCGGCCGGTAGCCATTCCCCGCTGGGCGGAGGCTCAGGCGGCCTTGTCGAGCCGTTTGCGCTCGGCCGCCTGGCGCCTGGCGTCATCCCTGGCCCGCGTCGCGTAGACGTCGACGTAGGTCTGCCCGGAGAGCTCCATGATGTGGTACATGATCTCGTCGGTGATCGAGCGGAGGATGTAGCGGTCGCCCTCCATGCCCTCGTAGCGCGAGAAGTCCAGCGGCTTGCCGAACCGCACGCGCGGCCGCATGAAGCGCCCGAACATCTTGCCGGGCGGTGCGATCTGGTCGGTGTTGATCACGGCGACCGGGATCACGGGCACCTTCGCTTCCAGAGCCAGCCGGGCGACGCCGGTCTTGCCCCGGTAGAGACGCCCGTCATGAGAGCGGGTCCCCTCCGGGTAGATCCCGAAGAGGTCGCCCGCCCGCAGCACCTTGAGCCCCGAGCTCAGTGCGCCCTCGGAGGCGCGGCCGCCCGAGCGGTCGATCGGCACCTGGCCCGCGCCGGCGAAGAACGAGCGCTGCAGCCAGCCCTTCACGCCTCGACCGGTGAAGTACTCAGCCTTCGCGACGAACGTCACCCGGCGCGGAATCGTGACCGGCATGAACAGCCAG
>DATHBP010000010.1:0-3556 GCA_035296085.1 Nocardioidaceae bacterium
ACTCCCACCGAAACGTCCGAGCGCACAGCACCGTGCCGATCAAGGCCCACCCCAGCAGTACGCCAAACTGCGGCCAGGGCGGGCCGCCAGCACCGGCGAGCGTCTCCCGCAAGCCCTCGGCCAGCGCCCCCGACGGCAGCAGCCCGATGAACGGCTGCAGTGATGACGGGTAGGACGTCGTCGGTACGACGACCGCGCCGAAGGCGACCAGCAGCAGGTACGCCAGGTTCGCTGTGGCGAGCGTCGCCTCGGCGCGCAGCGAGCCGGCCATCGCCAGGCCGAACGAGCCGAACGCGGCCGTGCCCAGGACGACCAGCAGGAGGACCGACGCGGCACCGACCGGGCCGCCCCTCGGCTGCCAGCCGAGCGCCAGGGCCACTGCGCCGACGAGCAGCAGCTGAGCGGCCTCGACGACCACCACGGCCAGCACCTTGCCCGCCAGCAGACCGGTGCGCGGCAGTGGCGAGGCGCCGAGCCGCTTGAGCACGCCGTAGCGGCGCTCATAGGCGGTGGCGATGGCCAGCGACGTGAACGCCGTGGAGAGGACAGCGAGCGCGAAGACACCAGGAGTCAGCACGTCGACCCGCCGGCCGCTGCCCAGGTCGAGCACGCCGGAGGCCGCTGTGCCGCCCACCAGGACCAGCAACGGGATCACCAGCGCCAACAGCAGCTGCTCCCCGTTGCGCACCAGCAGGCGCACCTCCATCGCAGCGTGCGTTCGGACGATGCGCGGCAGCGGTGCGGCCCCTGGCCGTGGTGCGAACGTGGCCGCGGCCGGCGTGAGCGGGCCGCCGGGCGGCGGCGCAGCGCTGCTCATGGCCGCAAACCCCGTCCGGTCAGGTCGAGGAACACGTCCTCGAGGCTGTCGCCGCCGGCGGTCAGCTCGGCCGGGGTGCCGGACGCGACCACGGCGCCCGCGTCGAGGATGTACACGAGGTCGGCGAGCCGCTCCGCCTCGTCGAGGTAGTGAGTCGTGAAGACCACGGTGACTCCGTCGGCGCGCAGCTCGCCCAGCAGCGCCCAGACGGCGTGCCGCGCCTGCGGGTCGAGGCCAGCGGTCGGCTCGTCGAGGAAGACCAGCTCCGGGCGACCCACGAGCGCCATGGCCACCCCGAGCCGTTGCTGCTGCCCACCGGAGAGCCGCCGGTAGGGCGTCCGGCCACACGACGCCAGCCCGAGCCGCTCGACGAGCATCTCCGGATCCAGAGGAGTGGCGTGCAGGCGGGCCATGTAGCGCAGCATCTCGACCGCCCGTACGCCGGACCACGCACCACCGGACTGCAAGGCGACGCCCACCCGCGGCGCGAGCGCGGAATGGTCGCGTACGGGGTCGAGTCCGAGCACTCGTACGGTGCCCTGTTGGGGCCGGCGGTAGCCCTCGCAGGTCTCGATGGCCGTCGTCTTGCCGGCCCCGTTGGGGCCGACGACCGCGGTGATGGACCCGGCCGGAACGCTCAGCGATAGCCCGGCGGCGGCCAGCGTGTCGCCATAGCGCATGACGAGGCCGTCGACCACGACGGCGGGTTGGCTCACAGGGCTGAGTGTAGGAAGAGCGAGGCCGGCGCGAAGGCCGCGTGACAGCGCCGGCGGCGCCAGGTGAGCAGCATCACCACAGCGGCGGCCCGCGAGGCGGCCCTGCGGTTGAAGGGCGCGGGCATTAACGACACAATGGGGTGGTGAAAACCCCCCAGCCGGTTGCCGAGAGCGACCTGCCCACTCGGCAGCGGGTGGTGGCGTCCGTGCTCGAGAACGGCCCGTCCACCGTCACGGCGCTGACCGAGCGTCTGTCGCTGACCGCGACGGCGGTGCGCCGGCACCTTGACCATCTGCTGGCCGAGGGCGCGGTGGAGGCACGCGAGCAGCGGGTCTACGGCGCGCGGGGTCGCGGTCGGCCCGCCAAGGTGTTCGCCATCACCGACACCGGCCGGTCCCGCTTCGCGCAGCACTACGACGACCTGGCGGTGAGCGCACTGCGTTTCCTGGCTCGCAACGGCGGCACCGAGGCGGTCGAACAGTTCGCGCAGCAGCGGGTGGCGGACCTGCAGCAGCGCTACGAGGCCGTCGTGGGCGCAGTCCCGCAAGCACAGCGGGCCCAGGCGCTGGCCGATGCGCTCAGTGCCGACGGATACGCCGCTTCGGTGCGTACGACGCCCACCGGGGAGCAGCTCTGCCAGCACCACTGCCCCGTGGCTCATGTCGCCGCGGAGTTCCCCCAGCTCTGCGAGGCGGAGACCCGGGTGTTCGCGAGCCTCCTCGACCGCCACGTCCAACGTCTCGCGACCATCGCCCACGGCGACGGCGTCTGCACGACCCACCTGCCCAACCCCGTACCCCGTACGACCCGGCCCTCCGAAAGGACCCCCGCATGACGACATCCGTGCACCCGGAGCTCGACGGACTGGGGCGCTACGAGTACGGCTGGTCCGACTCCGACGCGGCCGGCACCGGCGCGCGACGTGGGCTGAACGAGGAGGTCGTGCGCGACATCTCCGCCCGCAAGAGCGAGCCGGCCTGGATGCTCGACCTCCGGCTCAAGGGCTTGAAGCTGTTTCACCGCAAGCCGATGCCGACGTGGGGCGCCGACCTCGACACCATCGACTTCGACAACATCAAGTACTTCGTTCGTTCCACCGAGAAGCAGGCGACGTCCTGGGAGGAGCTGCCCGAGGACATCAAGAACACCTACGACCGGCTCGGCATCCCCGAGGCCGAGAAGCAGCGCCTGGTTGCCGGAGTGGCGGCGCAGTACGAGTCGGAGGTCGTCTACCACGCCATCCGCGAGGACCTCGAGGAGCAGGGGGTTCTGTTCCTCGACACCGACACTGCGCTGCGCGAGCACGAGGACGTGTTCCGCGAGTACTTCGGCACGGTCATCCCGGTGGGCGACAACAAGTTCGCCGCCCTCAACACATCGGTCTGGTCGGGCGGCTCGTTCATCTACGTGCCCAAGGGCGTCAAGGTCGACATCCCGCTGCAGGCCTACTTCCGCATCAACACCGAGAACATGGGTCAGTTCGAGCGGACGCTGATCATCGTCGACGAGGACGCGTACGTGCACTACGTCGAGGGCTGTACGGCGCCGATCTACTCCAGCGACTCGCTGCACTCGGCCGTTGTCGAGATCGTCGTGAAGAAGAACGCGCGCTGCCGCTACACGACGATCCAGAACTGGTCCAACAACGTCTACAACCTCGTCACCAAGCGCGCGACGTGCGAGGCCGGCGCGACCATGGAGTGGGTCGACGGCAACCTCGGGTCCAAGGTGACCATGAAGTATCCCGCCGTCTATCTGATGGGCGAGCACGCCAAGGGGGAGACGCTTTCGATCGCGTTCGCGGGGGAGGGCCAGCACCAAGACGCCGGCGCCAAGATGGTCCACTGCGCTCCCTATACGTCCTCGTCGATCATCTCCAAGTCCGTTGCCCGGGGTGGCGGCCGAACGTCCTACCGCGGCCTGGTGCAGGTCCAGGACGGCGCCCACCACTCCGCCAGCACCGTCAAGTGCGACGCGCTGCTCGTCGACCAGATCAGCCGCTCCGACACCTATCCCTACGTC
>DATHBP010000011.1:0-18968 GCA_035296085.1 Nocardioidaceae bacterium
GGCGGCGATCGCACCGGCTCGCAGCCCGTGCGCGTGGACGAGGTCGGCACGTGCAGCGCCTGGGCGGAGCTGACGTAAGGCGGCCACGGTGGCCAGCGGGCGGGCAGCGGAGCCGATGTCGACCGGCTGGAAGTGCGCGCCGGTGCCCGAGAAGTCGAACGACTGCTCGGTCGAGGCGGGACCGGCGACCACGACCGAGGCGCCGGCTGCCGAGAGCCCCGCGCTGAGCACCCGCACATGCCGTCCCGTGCCGCCGGTGCTGGTCGCCAGCACCAGCGCGATGCGCCGGCCGGTGAGCGGCAGCCGGTCGACTAGGGTCACCTGCGCACGCCCGGCGCGCGCGTCAGCAGCACAGCGCTTGCCGCCCGCAGCCCGCGTCGGGCAAGGGCGGCCACCAGCAGCGTGAAAACGGCCACCGTCGCGCCAGCGACGATGACCGACTGGGAGACCGCGGCAGCGGTCCCCTCGATGTCGAATGCCGACGCCAGCAACCGGCCGGCCAGAGCGGCCACGACGGCTGCCGCAAGGGCGGCACCGGCCGGGGCCGCGGTGCCGTCGAGGGCCGCGAGGCCGGCACGCCTGCCCACGGCCAGGGCGAGCAGAGCGCCCAGGACCGTCATGCCGATGCTGTTCGCCGTCGCGATCGCCACTGCCCGGTGTTCGGTGGGCAACGTCGTGGCGAGGACTACCGCGGCGATGATGACGGCGGCCCATCCGCTCACGCAGGCGACAGCCGTACGCCGCGTCTCGCCGCTCGCGTAGAGCGCGCGGGACAGCAGCGCGAACAGCGCGTACCCGGGCAGGCCGAAGGCGAAGGCCGTCACCGCGGCGGCGAGCGGTCCGGTGCTGGGCCGGCCGGGGGCGGTAAGGGCGATCATCGCGGCGAGCGGCTGGGCGGCGGCGACCAGCGCCGCGGTGGCCGCCAGGCTCAGCGTGAGCACGACGGTGGTCGAGGCGCCCAGGTCGCGGCGGTAGCCGGTGACGTCGCCGCGCGCCCAGGCCTGGGTCAGTCTCGGAAAGACCGTCGTCGCCACCGGGACCGCGAGCACGGCCCAGGGCAGCAGGAACAGCGTCTGCGCCTGCCAGTAGACCGCCACCGTGGAGTTCGGCACCCCGGCGCCGTTGCCGAGCAGCAGCCCGACCAGCACCGCGAGCTGCTGGGCGCCCAGTACGGCGACGCCGGCGTACGCGAGGCCGCGCGCCTTCGCCGCTACTGCGTCGGGAAAGTGGAACGTGACACGCAGCCGCACGCCGGTGCGGCCGAGCGGCACCAGCAGGCACATCGACAGCGCGACGACGCCTAGCGTCGTGCCCACCGACAACACCAGCTCCTGTGCGGTGGTGAGTGAGTCGACGTCGTTGGCGTAGGGGGAGGCGAGGTCGTAGAGCAGGTAGGCGACGATGACGACGGCACTGGACACCATCGGGGCGACGGCCGGGCCGGTGAACCGGCCGTGTGCCTGCAGGATGCCCGTCAAGACGAGGCCGATCCCGTAGAGCACGATCTGCGGGGCGAACACGCGCAGCATGAACGCGCCGACGGTGACGGCCCCCCGGCAGTCCTTGGCGCCGAGCAGGGCCGACGACAGCGGCTCGGCGAAGATCGCGACCAGCGCTGCAACCGGGACCAGCACGGCGACGGTCCACGTCAGCAATGCGGAGCTCGTTCGCGCGACGTGGTCGCGGTCGCCGCTGGCGACGGCTTGGGCAAGCAGCGGCACGACCAGGCTGGCGAGAGCGCCGCCGGCCACGACCTCGAAGAGGATGTTCGGAACGGTGTTGACGGTCGTGTAGGTGTCGGCGAGACAGGTGAAGCCCACCGTCTTGGCGAACACGAGGTTGCGCGCGAAGCCGGTGGTCCGCGCCAGCACCGTGAGCACGGTGATGACCGCGGCGGCACCGAGGACGGTGCCAGCCGCCGAGACGGAGCGGTTGCCGGTCATGGCCGCGTCGGCTGCGGGGAGGCGGCTGGCTCGGGTTCGGGACGCGGTACGGGCAGGCGCAGCACCGCCGCCAGGACGAGCGGGATGGCGGTGGCGAGCATCGCGCCGGCCACCAGGACGCCGGAGTCGTTGAGCAGCGTCCCGAGGACGGCGACGATGGCCACGGCGCGCAGCGTAGGCAACAGCGCCGGCCAGGCGGTCCAGAGGGCAGCCACGGTGGCCGGGGCCATGCCGTACGGCCGGATCACAAAGGCCACGGCTGCCACCAGGACGATTAGCGCGAGCAGGCCGGCGGGGTTGACGACGGTGTGCAGTGCAGCCGCGGCTTTGCCCACGACGATGTCGCTGGCCTCCCCGTCGAGCACCTTCTGCACGAAGCTGCCGAAGTGGCTGCGCTGCGCGTCGGGTCGCAACCAGTCCAGCACCGAGACGGCGACCGTGACGGCGACCGCCACCCCGGCCAGCGCCGCAGCGCCGCGCAGCGTGACCCGCCGGCCGAGTACGACCAACGCCAGATAGCCGAAGCCCGGCAGCATGGCGAGGATCCCGCCGAAGTCGGCGCCGAGCGTCGGCAGGCCGTCGACCAGCACGGCCACGACCGCGACGCTGGCGACGACGGCGCCAGCGGCGCGTCTCCCACCCACGCCGATTGGCGGGCGCACGAGCTCGACGAGGGCTCCGGCGAGCAGCAGCGCGCTGGTGGCGTACACCGCGAACGTGACGTTGCTGAACCCGTAGAAGCGGCCGCCGGTGACGGGTCCGGACACGAGCGGGCTGGCAACGTGCAGCGGCGTGCCCGCGAGCGCGTCGATCGTCAGTACGGCGAACGTGACCGCGCTGACCACGAGCGCAGGTCCCCAGACCTCTCCGCGCAGGCGCGGGACCGGTGCGAGCGCGAGGAGCGTCACGACCGCGATGACGACACCGGCGGCGGCCAGCAACGACAGCGTGGGGCGGCTCGTGGTCCACCAGGAGACCAGAGTCGGCAGGTATGCGGAGACGGGGGTGGCCGCGGCGGCCACCGACACTGCCAGTGCGGCGGTCCGCCAAGCAGCCGGCAGCGCCGGCGTCACACCGTGCTGGCGTCGGCGCCGCCACACCGCCGCCACCAGAGCGAGCGGGAGGAGCGTCAGGAGCAGGTACGTCACCCCGAGCCGGACCGCCATCGACGAGAGCGACTCGGTAAGCGACGCGAAGTCGAGCCGGTCGCGCACGGTGGCCGCCGTGTCCAGCCCGCGCGACCCTTCACTGACGACAGGTGCGCCGTCGATGCCGGCATAGGTCGACCCGGCCGCGGCCAATGCGGTGGCGGTCAGGTCGGTCAGCTGGATCAGCCCGGTGCGCCGGGTGGAGTTCGACGTGAGCCAGCCGGGTGCTCGCCCCGCTTCGTATCGAAGTGCCGCGCCGAGTCCCGGCTCCCCGCCGGGTGTATCCGCAACGCCAGTCACGAACAGGGTGGCCGGTGGAGACTGGGCCGCGAGGCGCGCGACCAGCGAGTCCAGAGCCGCCAGCGCTTTCCCCCGTGCCGGCGCCCTTGCCGGGAGGCTGCCGGCGTCGACGACCGTCAGCGGACACTCGCCGAGCCTTCCGCTGGACGGCATGGGCGTGTACCGCTCGACCCGGCCGTCCGAGGTGGCCAGCGCCACCGCCGCTCCCGGCCCTACCGCGAGGGCACACCGACGGCTACGACCCAGCAGGTCACCGAGCCGACCGGGCTCCCCGTACGAGCTGACCTCACCGCGCTGCAGGTCGACGTACGAGCGCCAGCCGTGCACGCGCCCGTCGGCGATGCGCGGCAGCGGCGCGCAGGGAGCCGACGAATCGCTGGGCGAGCCCAGCGACCGCTGGCCGGTCGAGATCGTGAGCCAGGCGTCGAGCGGGCAGGTGACCGCTTTGACGGTGCGGACCGAGATCGACCCGACCGAGCTGCGGTCGAGAAGCCCCCACAGCGTCGGCGTCTGCTCCGGGCTGAGGTCGGACCAGCGCAGACCGCCGACGCCGAGCAGGACGGTGTGCCGCGACGCAGCGGGCTGGAGGGAGTCTGCGGCGCCGGCACCCTCCGCTATCGCGACGCTGCCGAGCAGAGCCAAGCCGGCCAGCAGCGAGCGGCGTACGCGCCGCTCGGCGGGTCTCGCGAGCCGGAGCGTCCGCATCGCCACCAGGCTAAGGGACCGAGCGCTCCGACCCGGGCTGTCGAGCGCTGCGGCAGCTGCCAAGTCCGCCGACGTTCCGCCGCCACGTGACGTACTTGCTGTTGAACGTCGAGGTGGACCGCAACTGCGTCACAAGCCGCGGTCAGGCGTCCACCGACGCATGGCGCACTTGCTCCCTGGCGCCGGCGAACCGGATCACTTCGTAGACCACCAGTACGGCGAGTACGACCGCCAAGACCACGAGGTGCAGCAGCGGCGGCTGACCCTCCCCACGGGCGTAGCCCAAGACGGCGAGAGCCACCAGCAGCACCGACACGACGGCGCGCTGCCGGTTGACCGAGTGCACGTTGCGCCACCGAAACGCGATGTGGCCGAGGAGATAGAGCGCCGTTCCCCCGTGGAGCGCAGCGACCGCGAGCGGCGACGACGTGACCGGATGCCCGGCCGAAGGGCCGGCCGTGGCGTCATGCAGGAGGATCTTGGCGCCCAAGGCGAGCAGCACTATTCCGGCGACCATGGGCAGGTGCAGATAGGTGTAGGAGTCACGGGCCATCGCCGCGCGCTCCACCCCGTGCAGCCCGGCCAGCCGGCGCTCGGCGACCAGCGCGACGACGTCGAAGTAGGTCCACCACAGGCACACCGCAACGGCGACGCCGACCACTCCACCCACGAGCAGTGGGCCGCTGACGACAGCGCCCTCCAGCCCCAGGCCGACGGCGACCAACGACTCTCCAATCGCGATGATGATCACCAGGCCATGCCGCTCGGCGAAATGTCTGGCCGACGGCAGCCGCCACCCGGCGGCCCCGATCGCGTAGATGCCGCCGTAGTCGACGAGCGTCGCACCCAACCACCACCACAGCTGGTACGGCGGCCCGGCGGCCGCCCCGACCACCAGCAGCGCCAGCGACGGGATGACCGCCGCGCCGGTACGGACGGTCTGACGACGCAGGCCCACATCCGATCCCGCGGCGACGAAGTAGACGACGAGGTGGACCACCCGGACCACGGCATAGGCGATGGCGAACACAAGTGGACCGTGCAGACCACCCGGCTCGTCGTGGAACGCCTCTGGCATGGCGAGGGCCACCACGAACAGGCCCGCCATCGCGGTGATCATGCTGACGCGCAGCGGCCCCTCGTCGGCCTTGGCCTGGTTGCCGACCCAGGCGTACGCAACCCAGCTGAACCACAGCAGCGCCAGCAGCACCATGCCGCGCGCGACGCCGAGCCCGGTGGGGTCGTACGCCATGAACGCGGTGATCTGGGTGAGGCCGAAGACGAACACCAGGTCGAAGAGCAGCTCGAGAGTCGTGACCCGATGGGTGTCGTCGGTCTCGTGCACATGGGCGCGGACTCGAGGCACGCGGCGAGGCTAGCGACCCTCAACCGGCGATCGCGAGGTAAGCGCTGTAGAGGGCGAAACCGGAGCAGACCACCGCGGCGGCGTAGTGCAGCAGCGACAGGCGCAGGTGGCGCAGAAGGAAGCGACCGCTGAGTACGGCCAGCCCCGAGACGACGAGCAACGCCCCCCACGAGCCGAGGAACACGCTGACCGGATCCTGATAGCGGGCAACCAGCGCGATCGTCAACAGCTGCGAGAGGTCACCCCACTCGGCCACGAACAGCACGACGAAGGAAGCGCCGGCAGCACGCCATCCGCTCGTGTCGGCGGTCGCTCTACTGGTGTACTCCTCCTCCTGTTCCTTCTCCTTCGCGTCGGCGCGAGGAGCGGTCTTGACCAGCACGGTCGCACCGACCGCGAAGACGAGCGCGGAAAGCGCGTGGAGCACGGTCTCCGGCAACAGGGTGGCGAAGTGCCCAGCGGTAACCGCCACCAGGCACTGGACGGCGAACGCCGCCCCGATGCCCAGCCAGACCGGCAGCGGTCGGTAGCGAGTCGAGAGCACCAGCGCTGCGACGAACGTCTTGTCCGGCAGCTCGACGAGGAAGATCGGCACGAACGACAGCGCGACGACGCCTGGATCCATGGGTCAGACCCGTTACCAGAGCTGACGCGCGCGGGCGATTGCTTCGGCGAGGACCAGCTTCGCGGGCCGCCCGGTCGCCGCCGCGGCCGCCGTGACGTCGTCGAACTCCGGCTGCGCGTTGCACACCTCCCCGGCGACGCTCGCCAGCTTGACGCGCACCGGCTGGCCGAACACGTCCACCGACACCTCAGACCGGTCGAGCGCGTACTTGGCCACAGCGGTCTCCCGCAGCCCGATGGCCGAGGTCTCGGCGAAGATCACGCGCCGTACGAGGGCGGCGTGCTCGACCGAGACCAGCACGGTCAGCGTGTGCGCCGGCCGGCCCTTCTTCATCACGATCGGTGTCAGCCAGGCGTCGGCCGCGCCGGCAGCGATCAACACTCCCAGAATCCCCGGCCACAGCCGGGGGTCGAGGTCGTCGACGTTGGTCGCGAGCGTCAGCTGTGAAAAGCCGGTGTCCGAGCCGCCGCCCAGTTGGGCAGCCGGCTGCTCGACCGGTGCGGGCTCCCCGACGAGCAGGCGCACCACGTTGGTCTGACCGGTGAGGTCGCGTGCGCCCGCGCCGGACCCGCTCTCGGTCACCGCCATCGCCGGCTGTGAGCCCCAGGCGCTCACCCACTCGGTGAGCAGCGCGGCGCCCGTCGGCGTACACAGCTCCACGCCTGCGTCACCCCCGTATGTCGGCACGCCGCGCAGCAGTTCGACCACGGCGGGGGGTGGCACCGACACCGACCCGTGGGCGGTCGCGGCGGTGCCCGAGCCCACCGCGACGGGTGAGCAGTGCAGCGCGTCGAGCTCCAGGTGCACAAGACCGGCACACGCACCCACGATGTCGGCGATCGCGTCGAGGGCACCCACCTCGTGGAAGTGCACGTCCTCGACGGGTACGCCGTGCGCAGTGGCCTCCGCAGTGGCCAGGCGGCCGAACGTCGAGCTGGCGCGGGCCCGTACGGGCTCGGCGAGCGGCGCGGTGTCCAGCAATCGGCGTACGTCGGCCCAGGTGCGCTGCGGCGGATCTGTCTCTGGGTCGACGTGAACGCGCAGTGCGGAGAACCCGCCACGAGTCACGGGCTCGGCGCGCAGCGAAACGGCATCTCCTGCGACAGCGCCGACCGAAGTCGCGAGGACGTCGAGCGGCACACCGGCGCCGACCAGTGCGCCGAGGAGCATGTCGCCGCTGGCTCCCGAGGCGCAGTCCAGCCAGCCGATCACGGGCGGGGCCGGGCGTTGCGGGCCACCCGAGCGGCAAAGACCCCGGCGCCGAACCCGTTGTCGATGTTGACGACGGCGACGCCCGGAGCGCACGAGTTCAGCATCGCGAGCAGCGCGGCGACTCCTCCCAGCGAAGCGCCGTAGCCCACGCTGGTGGGGACCGCCACGAGCGGTACCCCGGTCAGCCCGCCGACGACGCTGGGCAGCGCGCCCTCCATGCCAGCCACGACGACCAGGCAGTCCGCCGCCTCGATCTGGTCCTGCACCTGGAGCACGCGGTGCAGCCCAGCCACTCCGACGTCGGGGATGTGGCTGACGCCGGCGCCGAAGACGCGGGCCGTCACGGCGGCCTCCACCGCAACCGGCGCGTCGGACGTGCCGGCCGACACCACGACGACACGGCCGCGCTCGGGCGGCAGCGGGCCGAGCGTGCAGACGCGGGCCTCGGGATCGAGGCGCGCGCCGGGCAGCTCAGCGGCCAGCACGGTCGCGGCCTCGTCGCTCAGCCGGGTCGCGAGCACGGGGTGATCCGGGTGGGCCTCGACGAGCGCGGACAGCAGCTCGACCAGCTGCGCCGGTGTCTTGCCGGCGCCGTAGACGACCTCGGGGTCGCCCGTACGCCGCACCCGGTCGGTGTCCAGCCGGGCGTACCCCAGGTCGAGTACGCCCGAACCGGCCGGTGCCGGTGAACCCGGGCTCGGCTCTTCGCCCGGGGTGCCCGTCATGGCGGCGAACATAGCGCGCCGCTGCCGTGCTGCGGACCGGTCGCGGAGACCTGCGCTGGCTACGCTGCCCCGGTGCCGCTCGACCCGACGACGTCTGACTGGCTGACCGTCGGGTCGGCGGCGACGTCGCTTCTAGCGCTGATGGTGGCGCTGCTCGCGCTGCGTCGCGCGCGCCGGTCCGCCGGGCGTACACCGGCACCTCCGCGGCGGCGGCCATCGGTCGTCGCTCGAACGCCGCCGCGCGCGGCACCGGCGGGCAGTGCAGACATCCGCGACGAGGTTGCCGCGCTCCGCGGCGAGGTCGCGGATGCGCTGCGCCATCTCGCGGTCGTCCGCTATGACGCGTTCGGCGACATGGGCGGCCAGCTGTCCTGGTCGCTCGCGCTGCTGGACGACGCCGGCAACGGCACCGTGCTCACCTCCATCCACGGCCGCAGTGACTCCCGCACGTACGCCAAGAGCATCCGCGGCTGGTCGTGCGAGCAACAGCTCTCGGCGGAGGAGGTCGAGGCGATCGACTTCGCCCGCACCGACCGGCTCCGCTAGCGGCGGTCGGCGGGCTCTCAGCCGACCGACGATGAGACGTCGGGGTCGCTCGGGCAACCCGCAGCTCTCATCGTTTGGTGCGCGACGGCACGACGGTCAGCGGGGGACGCGGACGAGTAGGACGCCGGGCTCCACCTCGGCACGCAACTCGCGGCCAGCCGCCATGATGTCGCCGTCGAGCTGGCGGGGCGTGACCTGCGCGGCTTCGATCACGACCCGCTGCCCGGTCATCCGGCCCAGCCGCGAGTCGGTGTGCGTCCGGCGCAGCAGGACGCGCCACACCAGCCCCAGCCAGCCCAGGCTGCGGCTCGGCGCGATGACCACGACGTCGAGCCGGCCGTCGTCGATCGCGGCCTCCGGCAGCAGCGGGATGCCCGCCTGCAAAGTGCCGACGTTGCCGATCACGACCGTCCGCGCCCGGAACCGCTGCGGTGCCTCGTCGTCGACGCTGATCTCCACGCGCACGGCGGGGTAGCGCACGTGGCGCAAGGCGCTGAACACGTACGCCGGCCAGCCGACCCGGGCTTTGACGGCCTCCGGGGCCCCGGCCATGATCGCGGCGTCGAGCCCCAGACCGGCCATGACCACGAACCGGCTCTCCGGGAGGTCGTCGCCCTCGACGCGTACGACGTCGACGGGCCGGTTGACCCCGTTGAGCACGACGTCGAGGGCCGCGTCGATGCCCATGGGCAGGCCCAGGTTGCGTGCCAGCAGATTGCCGGTTCCGGTGGGGATGATCCCCACCGCGGTGCCGCTGCCCGCGAGCTCGCCGCAGACGATGCGCACGGTGCCGTCACCGCCGGCTACGGCGACGACGTCCGCTCCTCCGGCGAGCGCATCGGCCGCGAGCCTGGCACCGGCATCCTCCCGGGTGGTCTCGAACCAGACCGGCGGCCCCCAGCGGGCGGCCGCCGCGGCGGTGTCCACCCGGTCCCTGAAGCCGTCCGCGTCCTCGACCTTCGAGGGGTTGAGGATCACGCCGAGCACCTGCTGAGGCTCGTCCTCGGTGCTCGTACGCGGTGCTGGGCGACGCCGCACATCGGCGCCGACGCCGCCCACAAGCGCTGCCGCAGTGACGGTGACGAACGAGCCGAGCAGCAGTCCCCCGACCACGTCGGAGAGGTAGTGCACGGTGAGCAGCACCCGGTCGAGCGCCATGACGACCGCCAGCCCCGACCACAGGGCAACCAGCAGCTGCCGCAGCGCGCGCCGCTCGACCAGCACGAGCGTGAGCACCACGAGCGCGCTGGCCGCCATGCCGGCTCCGACGGCATGGCCGGACGGGAAGGAGTAGCCGCCGACGGTGGCGATCGGCGCTTCGAACGACGGCCGGGCGCGGTCGAAGGAGTTCTTCGCCGTCCAGACGGCGAGCAGCGACCCCAGCACCGCGACGATCAGCCACAGCGCGGTACGACGCGCGCCGCGTACGAGCAACACGATGGCGGCGACCGCTAGCAGGATCCGCAACACCGACGGGTGGAGCACTGTGGCAACGAACTGGAGCGCGTCGACGACGCCGCCTCGTCCGTGCACGGCGTCGTACGACTCTTGGGTGACGGCAGAGTCCAGCGTTCGCAACGGGTGCCACCGCGCAGCCACCAGCGCGGCGAGCACCGCGAACAGCACGCCGAGGGTCACGGGCAACCCGAACGGGCGGTGGCGGCGGGGAGCGCGGTGCTTGCTCATGGCGCAGCCCAACGCCTGTGCGCAGCGGGTGGAGGTCGGGTTCCCGTGGTCATGGCGCAGTGATCGTCCCGCATAATCCATGTCCGCGGAGTCCCCCGGGCTCGCTACGCTCAGGCGGGTGATCGACCTTCGCGTACTGCGGGAGCAGCCGGAGCGCGTGAAGGCCGCCCAGCGCCGTCGCGGCGAGCCGCCTGATCTCGTCGATGCGCTGCTGGCCGCCGACGTAGCCCGCCGGTCCGCGATCGCCGAATACGAACGTCTCCGGGCGGAGCAGAAGACGCTCGGCAAGCAGATCCCGACCGCGACCGGCGCGGAGAAGCAGGCGTTGCTCGACAAGACCCGCGCGCTGTCGATGCAGGTCAAGGCCGCTGAGACCCGCCAGCAGCAGGAGGGGGAGCGGTTCTCCGAGCTGGAGCTCGCGCTGCCCAACCTTGCCGACGAGGAGGCTCCGGCCGGAGGGGAGGACGACTACGCCGTCCTCGAGCACGTCGGCACTCCACGTGACTTCGCGGCCGAGGGCTTCGAGCCGCGCGACCACGTGGAGCTCGGACGCCTGCTCGGCGCCATCGACATCGAGCGCGGAGCCAAGGTCAGCGGCGCCCGGTTCTACTACCTCACCGGGGTCGGTGCCCTGCTCGAGCTCGCGCTCGTACAGATGGCGATGGCGCAGGCGGTCGCGTGCGGCTTCACCCCGATGATCCCGCCGGCCCTGGTGAAGCCTCGCGCCATGGAGGGCACCGGCTTCCTCGGCCAGGCCGCGGCGGACGTCTACCGGCTCGCGGACGACGACCTCTACCTCGTCGGCACCTCTGAGGTGCCGCTCGCGGCCTACCACAGCGACGAGATCCTCGAGCGCGCGTCGCTGCCGTTGCGCTACGCGGGGTTCAGCCCGTGCTACCGGCGGGAGGCGGGGTCGTACGGCAAGGACACCCGCGGCATCATCCGCGTGCACTGGTTCGACAAGGTGGAGATGTTCTCCTACGTGGCCCGTGACGAGGCCGCCGCCGAGCACCTGCGCCTGCTCGCTTGGGAGAAGCAGTTCATCGACGCGCTCGAGCTGCCCTACCGGGTCATCGACGTCGCGGCCGGCGACTTGGGGCTTGCCGCGGCGCGCAAGTACGACTGCGAGGCCTGGATTCCTACCCAGGGCCGCTATCGCGAGGTGACGTCCACCTCCAACTGCACCGACTTCCAGGCCCGCCGGCTCGACATCCGGGTGCGCACGGACGACGGTGTGGAGCCGGTGGCCACGTTGAACGGGACGCTGTGTTCCGTGGCGCGCCCCATCGTCGCGCTGCTGGAGAACCACCAGCAGCCCGACGGTTCCGTACGCGTGCCGGCTGCGTTGCAGCCGCACCTCGGCGGGCGTACGACTCTTGAGCCGCTGGCTTGAACCTCTCCGCCGATGACGGCCGCAGTGGTCGTCGCGACGGCTGGCGCCCCGCACTTGTCGCGTTGGACATCGACGGAACGCTGCTCGGCTGGGAGGAACCGATCTCGCCGGCGGTGCTCGACGCCGTCCGCCACACGGCGGGGTCGGGAGTGCCGGTCGTCATCGCCACCGGGCGAGCCGTCTTCGGCACCGAGCCTGTGCTCGAGGAGCTGGCCCTGCCCGACGGGGTGGCCGTGTGCAGCAACGGCGCAGTGACCGTCTCCCACATGCCGGTCGAGGTGACCTCCGCGCTGACGTTCGATGCCCGGCCGGCGGTGTCGGCGCTGCTGACGGCCGTGCCGAGCGCTCTGGTCGCGGTCGAGGTCGTCGGCAAGGGCTACCGCGTCAGCCGGCACTTCCCCGAAGGCGAGATCAGCGGCGACATCTCGGTCGAGCCGGTCGAGTCGCTCGTCGCAGAGCCGGTCACTCGAGTGGTGATCCGTGACCCCGACGCGTCTGCGGAGCAGTTCGCCGAGCTTGCCGAGGGCTTGGGCCTGCACGGCATCAACTACTTCGTAGGCCACACCGCCTGGCTCGACCTTGCGCCGGTCGGGGTGTCCAAGGCGTCCGCGCTCGCCGACATCGCTCGCGACCTCGGCGTGGACGCCGCCGACGTACTCGCCATCGGCGACGGCCACAACGACCTGGAGATGCTCACCTGGGCTGGGCGTGGCGTGGCCATGGGGGATGCGCCGCTGTCCGTACAGGAGGTCGCCGACGACGTCACCGAGACCCTGGACCGTGACGGGGTCGCGCTCGAGCTGAGCCGCTGGTTCGGCTGACCCGTGGGTTCGTGCGCGCCCGCCGTGGGGTGCAACTACCCGGTTGTGTGGGTAGTTCCCCGCTTAGCGGGGCGGATCCGCCTCGCGATGTGGGCAACTGCCGCGCGAGGTGGGGGCCGCCGAGCCGCTGGGCCGCCGAGCCGCGGGGCCGCCGTGCCGCTGGGCCCAATGGGCCGCTGGGCCTGCCGCTAGAGGTACATCCCGCCGCCCTGCGGCGAACCGGGGGGCACCGGCTGGCCGTCCGGCCCGGTCTGTCCGGCCGACATGCCGCCTGGCAACGCCCGGCGCATCTGCTCGAGCTGGGCCCGGGCTGCCATCTGCTGGGCGTAGATGACGGTCTGGATCCCGTGGAACAACCCCTCGAGCCACCCGACGAGCTGTGCCTGCGCGATGCGCAGCTCAGCCTCGGACGGCGTCTCGTCGCTGAACGGCAGGCTGAGCCGCTCCAGCTCCTCGACGAGCTCGGGGGCCAGCCCCTGCTCGAGCTCCTTGATGGACGCGGAGTGAATCTCGCGTAGGCGCTGACGGCTCGCCTCGTCCAGCGGGGCAGCTTTCACTTCCTCGAGCAGCTGGCGGATCATGCTGCCGATCCGCATCACCTTCGCCGGTTGCTCGACGAGGTCGGTGATCGAGCCTCCACCGGCCGGCTCTTCGTGCTGAGGTTCGGAGGCAGCAGCTGGTGCGCCGTCAGGCGGCACGATCACAACGTGCGGGTCTGTCGGCTCGGTCATGGTCGCCAGCCTATGCCGCGCGTCTCAAGCGCGCCGAGTACGACCGCAGTTGTCAGGTCTCTGACGGCGTATACGCCGTCGAGACCCTGACAACTCGGAAAACGGTCAGTCCTCAGGTACGGCTCGCAGCAGCACCTTCCCGATCGACTCGCCCTCCTCGAGCATCCGGTGCGCCTCGGCGGCGTCGGCAAGCGGCACTACGGCGTGCACGACTGGCACCACAGTGCCGTCGGCCACCAGCGGCCAGACGTTCTCCCGCACACTCGCGACAATGGCTGCCTTCTCTGCCGCGCTGCGGCCGCGCAGCGTCGTCGCCAGCACCGCCGCGCGCTTGCGCAGCAGCGCGCCGAGATCGAGCTCGCCATTGGCGCCGCCTTGCAGGCCGATGACGACAAGGCGACCGGCGGGTGCCAACGCCTCGACGTTGCGTGACAGGTACTTTGCGCCCATGTTGTCGAGGATCACGTCGGCTCCCCGACCGCCCGACTCGCGCCGTACGACCGCCACGAAGTCTTCGTCGGCGTAGGAGATCGCGACGTCCGCTCCGAGCTCTCGGCAGCGGGCGAGCTTCGCGGGCGTACCGGCCGTGCACATGACGGTCGCTCCGAGCGCATGCGCGAGCTGGATCGCCATCGTGCCGATGCCACCGGCACCGCCGTGGACGAGCAGCACCTCGTCGCGCTGGAGCCCGGCCAGCATGAAGACGTTGGACCACACCGTGCAGGCGACCTCCGGCAACGCGGCCGCGGTGACCAGGTCCACGCCGGCCGGCACCGGCAACAGCTGACCGGCAGGTACGGCGACCCGCTCGGCATAGCCGCCCCCGTCGAGCAGCGCGCACACCTCCTCGCCCACCGACCACCCGCTCACCTGCGCCCCCACCTCGGCGACGACGCCGGAGCACTCCAGCCCGAGTAGCTGCGCAGCACCGGCCGGAGGTGGGTAGCGACCTTGTCGTTGCAGCAGGTCTGCCCGGTTGACGCCCGCCGCCGCCACCTCGATGACCACCTGCCCAGCGGCCGGCGTCGGGTCGCTGGCGTCCGCGATGGTCATGACGTCTCGGCCGCCCGGTTGCCGGCACACGACCGCACGCATGCAGGCAGCGTAGGTGGCCGCGTCACCGGTGCCGCTCGTGCGAAGGTGAGCGGGTGGCGACGACGTCGATGCGCGATCGCGCGCTGGGCGCGTTCTACGGACTGGCGATCGGTGACGCACTGGGCATGCCCACCCAGTTCCTCTCCCGTACGCGGGTGGCCGAGCTGTTCGGGACGATCGTCGGGTTCGAGGACGGACCGCCGAGCAACGAAATCAGCGCCGGTACACCCGCCGGGAGGGTCACCGACGACATCGACCAGGCGGTGATCCTCGCCCGCACGATCATCGACGGACGCGGGACGGTCGACCCGCAGATCTTCGCGGACCGGCTGCTCGCCTGGGAGCGTGGCCAGAGCGCACAGTGGCCTGCCCACACGCCGGGGCGGTCCACCCGCAGGGCGCTGGAGGCCGTCGGCGACGGGGTGGACGTCGCCGTCGCAGGGCGTTGGGGCGACACCAACGGGGCGGCTATGCGGGTGACCCCGGTGGGCATCGCCTGCCCGCGCGAACCGCTCGCCGACCTCTGCGGCCGGGTCGAGGAAGCCAGCCGGCTGACGCATGGCACCGGGTTGGCGATCTCCGGGGCGTGCGCGGTCGCGGCCGCGGTGAGCGCGGGCGTCGAGGGATCCGACCTGCAGACCGCGATCGCCAGCGGCATCGCCGGCGCCAAGCGCGGCAGCCGCCTGGGTGCCTACATGGCGGGTGCATCGGTGCCAACCCGGATCCGCTGGGCGATCGACCTCGTGCTGGGCAGCCAGCGCGCCGACGCACTCGACCTCCTCGACCGGCTCATCGGCACCGGAGTGGCGACCCAGGAGGCCGTACCGGCCGCGTTCGCGGTGCTGTCGCGCTGGGGGCGAAAGCCGTGGCAAGCCTGCCTTCGTGCGGCCGAGCTCGGCGGTGACAGCGACACGATCGCGGCCATGACCGGCGCGATGGCCGGTGCCGTGGCTGGCATCGAGGCGTTCCCGCCCGCTGCGATCGCGCAGGTCCGGTCGGTGAACCGCCTCGATCTCGACGACCTCGTCGACGAACTGCTCGCGCTGCGTTGCTCTCCCCGATGAGCGGGCTGCTGCTGGTCGGCAGCGTGATCGTGGACCTGGTGCTGTACGTCGAGGCGCTGCCCGTCCGCGGCGGCGACGTCCTCGCCCGGCGTTCGCTGCTCGCGGTGGGCGGCGGCTACAACGTGCTCGTCGCAGCGCGCAGACAAGGGATGCGAGCGGCGTACGCCGGTCGGCACGGCGACGGTCCGTTCGGTGAGCGGGTACGCGCGACGTTGGCGGCGAGCGGGGTGTCGACGCGTCTCGACCCGACGTCGGGCGGTGACACGGGGTACTGCGTGGCGCTCGTGGAGCCGGCGGGCGAACGCACGTTCGCGACCGCGATGGGCGTCGAAGCGGGGCTGCGTGCCGAGGAGTTGGCCTCGGTGTCACCTGCGGCAGATGACACCGTCTACCTCTCCGGGTACGACCTCGCCTACCCGCATGGCCCGGTGATCGTCGACTGGCTCGAGCGGCTACCCGTTGCCGTACCGCTGGTGTTCGACCCGTCGCCGCTGGTCGGCTCGTTGGACGCCGGGCTGCTGGACCGGGTCGTACGCCGCGCCAGCTGGGTGAGCGCCAACGCCACGGAAGCCGCCGTTCTCGGTCGCCTGGACGAGCCAGCCGGACTCGTCGTGCGCTCCGGCGCCGACGGTTGCGTGGTCTTCGTGGCCGGCGCCGCTCCGGCGACGGTGCCGGCGCCGGTGGTCACGGCGGTGGACACGACCGGCGCGGGGGACGCACACGTGGGTGCTTTCGTCGCAGCGCTGGGGCGTGGTCTGGCACCGGTCGAGGCCGCCCGCTGGGCGAACGCCGCCGCGGCGCTGTCGGTGACGGCCGAGGGCCCGGCCACCTGCCCGGACCTGGCGACCACCGCCGGCTTGGTGCTCTGAGACCACTCGGCGGGCAGAACTCCTAGTGTCCAGGGCGCGCCGGTCGTAGGCACAAGTCGCGCAGCGGCGGCACACTGTCCTGCATGCGTATCGCAGTCGTCCAGGTAGCCGCGACCGCCGACAAGGCGGCAAACCTCGCGAAGGCCCGGCGGATGGTCGCCGCCGCGGCAGCACGCCGTCCGCACCTCATCGTGTTCCCCGAAGCGTTCATGTACGACTTCGGTGACCCGCACGCCGCGCTGGCCCCAGCCGCTGAGCCGCTCGACGGACCGTTCGTCGGCTCCCTCACCGAGCTCGCCCGCACCTACCGGATCGGTGTCATCGCGGGAATGTTCGAACGCTCCGAGGATCCAGACCGCGCGTACAACACCGTCGTCGCGATCACCGCGGAAGGAGACCTGGCCGCGCGCTACCGCAAGATCCACCTGTACGACTCCTTCGGAAACCGCGAGTCCGACCGACTCAAAGGCGGTGAGCTCGAGCCGGCTGTGGCGAAGATGTGCGGCATGGGCATCGGGCTGCTGACGTGTTACGACCTGCGCTTTCCCGAGCTGGCGCGGCTTTTGGTCGCCTCCGGCGCCGAGGTGCTCGCCGTCCCGTCGGCGTGGATGCGGGGACCGCTCAAGGAGGACCACTGGGAGACGCTGCTGCGTGCCCGAGCCATCGAGAACACCTGCTTCGTGGCAGGGGCCGGTCAGTGCGGGCCGGCTTACATCGGGCGCAGCATGATCGTGGACCCGATGGGAGTGACCGTCGTGGGGCTGGCTTCGGACGAGGGCTTCGGGGTGGCCGATGTCGAGCCCGACCGGCTCGCTGAGATCCGCGAGCGCAATCCGGCGCTGGAGCACCAGCGCTTCAGCGTTGTCGCCAGCGAGTAGCGTGGCTGGGGTTCCGGTCCGGTGGAGGGCGTGTGGCGCAGGAGATCGTCGCCGAGATGGTCGCCAACGTCTTGACGGTCGTCGCCGCGCCGGGTGACTCGCTGGCTGCCGGCGACACCGTGGTCATCTTGGAGTCGATGAAGATGGAGATCCCCGTCCTCGTCGAGGCACCAGGGACGGTGGTGTCGTTGCGGGTCGCCGAGGGTGACGTGGTCCAGGAGGGCGACGTACTCGCAGTTCTCAGCTGAGCGAATCGCCGCTGCTGTGCCGGCGACTGCCACAATCGGCACCGGGCGGCGGGCAGGCTGCCTCGGAGGGGTGCCGGAGTGGCCAATCGGAGCCGCCTTGAAAGCGGCCGCTGGCAGTGATCCTGTCAGCCGCGGGTTCGAATCCCGCCCCCTCCGCTCACCGTCCGGCGACTGGCGCGTCCTCATGACCACGGGTAGTGGGCTTCGCTGCCGCACCAGGAGGCGCGTCGCATGTGCCAAGGTGGCTCGGTGACCGTTCTGGTGCCCACGTCGGCGTACCGATTGGCCCGCGCATACGCCGTACGCCTGCTGGGCGTCGCGGCCGTCGCCAGCGGTCTGGCAGTGGTGCTCCTCGTACTCGCACGTTCGCTCGACGCGCCGGGGCTCGTGACGGGGGCGCTGCTCACCGTTGCTATCGCGCTCGGCGCCGCCACGCTGCTCGCGGCGCTGGCCGTGCTACGCCCCCCGACGCTGCTGCGCCTGGACGCCGCGGGTTACGTCGTGCGCTGGCCTGGTGGGCGGGGACAGCTGCAGGGTGACTGGGAGCAGGTCGACGACGTGACCGGTGACCGCCAGGCGGGCCAACCGGTGGTGTTGCTGCGCCATCGCAACGGCGAGACGACGTCACTGCTGCTCGGCTTGCTCGACGCGCCGGCCCGCGAGGTGGAGGACGACGTACGTCGGCGGCTGAACGCGGCGTACGGCTATCGGCCGCTGAATCGTCGCGACCTGCACTGAGTGCGATGTGCTGCCCGGCCACTCCGGCCGATAACCTTGGCGACGCCGCGCAGCGTGGCGGCGTGGAGGTGTCGCCTAGCCCGGTTTATGGCGCCCGCCTGCTAAGCGGGTTGAGGGTAATCCCCTCTCGCGGGTTCAAATCCCGCCACCTCCGCCACCCCTCTTTCCGCAGTTGTCAGGCCCTCGTCGGCGTATAGGCCGCCCAGGCCCTGACAACTCGCCGAAGCTCAGGCGCCTAACCGGGCCTTCAACCCGTCGAGCTCGGTCCACAGCACGGCGGGCAGCTTGTCGCCGAACTTCGTGAACCACTCGTCGATCTGCGGCAGCTCGGCCTTCCACTCCTCGGGGTCGACGCGCAGCGCCGCTTCGACGTCGGAGCGGTCCACGTCGAGCCCGTCGAGATCGAGGGAGTCCGCCGTCGGCACGTACCCGACGGCTGTCTCGACGGCTTCGGCGTTGCCCTCGAGGCGCTCGATGACCCACTTGAGCACGCGGCTGTTCTCGCCGAACCCGGGCCACAGGAAGCGACCGTCCTCGCCACGACGGAACCAGTTGACGTAGAAGATGCGCGGCAGCTTGTCGGCGTCGTGCTGCTTGCCTATTGAGATCCAGTGGTTGAAGTAGTCGCCGGCGTTGTAGCCGATGAACGGCAGCATCGCCATCGGGTCGCGGCGTACGACTCCCACCGCGCCGGTCGCAGCCGCCGTCGTCTCCGACGACAGCGTTGCCCCCATGAACGTGCCGTGCACCCAGTCGCGCGCCTCGATGACCAGCGGAACCGTTGTACGCCGGCGCCCGCCGAAGAGGATGGCGTCGATGGGGACGCCCTTCGGGTCGTCGTACTCGGGAGCGAGGATCGGGCACTGGGTGATCGG
>DATHBP010000012.1:0-10934 GCA_035296085.1 Nocardioidaceae bacterium
TGTCGACGCGGGTGGAGCCATGGCCGGGGAAGTGTTTCGCAGTCGCGGCTACTCCGCCGTCGTGATAGCCGCAGACCTGCGCTCGGACGAGTCTGGATACCCGCTCGGGCTTTGACCCGAACGAACGGTCGCCGATGACGCCCGCGTCTCCCACCGTGTTGACGTCCGCGACCGGTGCGAAGTCGAGGTTGACGCCGAGACGGAGCATGGCCGAGGCGCTCCGGACTGCGACGCGCCGTGCCCATCGAGCGTCGCCGTTGAACGTTGCCCCCCCGGGCACCTGGGAGGCGCTCGTGGGCAACCGTGTCACCGTGCCGCCCTCCTGGTCGGCGCTCACGAGCAGCGGCAGCCCGGCTCGGCGGGACGCGCGCTGCAACCGCGCAGACAGCCGCGCCGTTTGCGCCCCGTCGACAAGGTTGCCGGCGAAGTAGATCACTCCCCCGGGCCGTACGCGCCGGATCATCGCGGTCGGCACTGATGTACCGGAGAAGTCGACGATCAGCAGCTGGCGCACCTTGTCGGCCAGCGTGAGCTGCGCGAGCAGCCGGCGAACGCGCGGTGAGCTCGTCGTTTCGGGCGGAGCCGGCGACGTGCTCGTTGCCGTCGAGGGGGGCGGGCTGTTCGACGCCGCAGAATTTGGGTTGGGGGTCATCGACGCCCCGGCGGTCGGCGGCGTTGAGACAGCGCTGGGCGCTGACCCCGTGCTCGGCGCTGACACCGTGCTCGGTGGCCCAGACGGACCGTCAGGTTGGGGCGATGCCGTCCCACCGCCTGTGCCGGCGCAGCCGGCGGCTGTCGCGAGCAGCGTGAGCAGTGCCACGGCCCGGCGTCCGCCAGCGACGCTCACCCGCCGGGTGCGCCCGAGCCGCGGTAGGCGTCGACCACTTCGTTGATCGCGTCGCCCATCCGGTGGATGCGCACCGCGTTGGTCGAACCGGGGATGCCCGGCGGACTGCCCGCGACGAGCACGACCTCGTCGCCGACGTCGCACCGCGCGATCTCCAAGAGTGCACGGTCGACCTGGCTGACCATCTCGTCGGTATGGCGTACGGCCGGCACCAGAAAAGTCTCCACTCCCCAGGACACGGTCAGCTGGGAGCGCACGGCGGGATCCGGCGTGAACGCGAGGATCGGCACGCGCGAACGGTAGCGCGACAGCCGCCGAGCGGTGTCCCCGCTCTGGGTGAACGCCACGAGATACCTCGCGCCGATCCGCTCGGCCACCTCGGCCGCGGCCTTGGTGATCACACCACCCCGGGACTTCGGCGTCCAGGTGATGGCTGCGGTCCGGTGCAGCCAGTGGTCCTCGGTCGAGGAGATGATGCGGGCCATGGTCTGCGCCGCCTCTGTCGGATAGCGACCGACGCTCGTCTCGGCTGACAGCATCACCGCGTCGGCGCCGTCGAGGACGGCGTTGGCCACGTCGGACGCCTCGGCACGCGTGGGCCGAGGAGCCGAGATCATCGACTCGAGCATCTGAGTGGCGACGATGACCGGCTTGGCGGCCCCCCTGGCCCGCTCGACCAGCTCCTTTTGCACCACGGGCACGTCCTCGAGCGGCAGCTCGACACCAAGGTCCCCTCGGGCAACCATGAGCCCGTCGAACGAGCCGAGGATCGCGGCGATGTTCTCGACCGCCTGCGGCTTCTCGATCTTTGCGAGCACCGGCACGTGCTCGCCGACTTCGGTCATCACCTGCCGCGCACCGTCAACGTCCTCGGCGCAGCGCACGAATGACAGCGCCACGAGGTCAGCCCGGAGTCGCAGTGCCCACCGCAGGTCCTCGAAGTCCTTGACCGACATCGCCGGCGCGCTGACCCTGGCTCCGGGCAGGTTGATGCCTTTGGCGTTGCTGAGCTCCCCGCCCACCACGACGCGGGTCGAGACGTCCGTGGCCGACACGTCGAGGACGTCGAGCCGCACGCGACCGTCGTCGAGCAGGACGGTCTCGCCGGGCGAGACGTCCCCGGGCAGGCCGGCATAGGTCGTGGAACAGATCGTGGCGTCGCCGAGGACCGGGCGCGTGGTGATCGTGAAGTCGGTGCCCGGGACCAGGAGCACCGGTGGGCTGCGAAACGCGCCGAGCCGGATCTTGGGTCCTTGCAGGTCCACGAGCACACCGACGGCTCGGCCGGCACGGTCCGCCTCCTCGCGGACCAGTCGGTAGGTCCGCTCGTGCTCGCCGTGGGTGCCGTGGCTGAGGTTGAGGCGGGCCACGTCCATTCCGGCGGCCAACAGGGCTCGGACGTGCTCTCGATCCGCGGTCGCCGGCCCCAGGGTGCAGACGATCTTGGCTCTGCGCACGAGGACGTGGGTCAGCCGAGGCCGGCGCCGACCAGCGAGCCGAACGCGTAGGTGATGGCGGCAGCAGCGCCGCCGAGCAGCGTCTGCCGCGCACCGCCGTACAGCCAGCCCCGGGTGGTCACCTTGGTCACGAGTGCGCCGCAGAGGAACATGGCGACCAGCGAGATAACCAGGGCCGGCCACAACGAGTCCGCCCAGAGCAGATAGGGCAGCACCGGCAGGAATGCGCCGACCGAGAACGACAGGAACGACGACACCGCCGCCAGCAAGGGCGACGGCAGGTCGGCCGGGTCAATGCCGAGCTCCTCGCGTGCGTGCGCGTCCACGGCTCGGTCGACGTCGAGGTGCATCTCGTGGGCGACCTGGGCCGCCAGCTGCGGGCGGATGCCCTTCGCCGCGTACATGCGGGCGAGCTCGGCTTCCTCGGCGGGCCCATTCTCGATGATCTCGCGCCGTTCCACGGCGATCTCGGCAGCGGCGAACTCGGCCTGGCTGGCTACCGAGGTGTACTCCCCCGCGGCCATGGAGAACGCACCGGCCGCCATCCCGGCCAGCCCGGCGAGTACGACCGGCTGGGAGCCCTGCCCTTGCGTCCCACCGACGACACCGGCGATCAGGGCGAAGTTGGAGACCAGCCCGTCCATGGCGCCGAACACCGCTGGGCGTAGCCAGCCACCGGTCACGTCCGGGTGCTCGTGACCGATAGCTGGAAGGCGGGCAGCCGAAGCGGGACCGCCGAGCGCCGCGTCGGTCATGCCTCGACCCTAGTGCCGGAGCGTGGTACCTCGACCACTTCTTCGCGGCCTGGGCGGTTGCGCGCCGACCAGATGAGGTAGGCCACCGACAGGCAGAACAACACGATCGAGGTCCACACGTTGAAGCGGAACGGACCGAGGTGGTTGACCGGGTCGATGCGCAGCTCCTCGATCCAGCCGCGACCGAGCGTGTACGCCGCGACGTACAGAGCAAACGCGCGGCCGTGGCCCAGCCGAAAGCGCCGGTCGGCCCAGAGCACGAGTGCTGCCACACCGAGGTTCCACAACAACTCGTAGAGGAACGTCGGATGGAATGTGGCGAACTGGGCGTAGCCCTCCGGCCGATGCGCTGGGTCGATGCGTAGCGCCCAGGGCAGCGTCGTCGGGGCGCCGAACAGCTCCTGGTTGAACCAGTTGCCGAGCCGGCCGATGGCCTGCGCCAGCGCGAGACTCGGCGCCAACGCGTCTGCCATCGCCGGAAACGGCACACCACGGCGCCGGCACACCAGCCAGCCGCCGAAGGCACCCGCCGCGATCGCACCCCAGATGCCCAGGCCGCCATTCCAGATCTGGAGCGCGCGGAGCGGGTCCTTGCCCGGGCCGAAGTAGAGCTGCCAGTCGGTGGCGACGTGGTAGAGGCGCGCGCCGACCAGACCGAGCGGTACGGCGACCACCGCCAGGTCGGAGACCGTGCCCGCGCTGCCGCCGCGCGCGATCCAACGCTTGTTGCCGAGCCACACTGCGGCCACAACGCCGGCGATGATGCACAGCGCGTACGCGCGGATCGGCAGCGGGCCGAGCTGCCACACACCGTCGCTGGGACTGGGGATCGAGGCGAGGATCATCGCTCGCGACGCTACCCTGTGTGCTCAGGACTGCCGCGTCACGAGTGCGGTGATGTCGGCGGCCAGATCGGCCACGCGTGCGCGCGGGGTCCATACGATCGACGCGGTGTGGTCGGGCGCCACACCGATGATCTGCGCCCCGTGGCCGACCTCGTAGCCACCGCTAGGCAGCCGGTGGTGGCCTTCGAGGGGCACCTTGAGCGCGTTCGCCAGGCGCTTGATGCGCGGAATGGGCCCGGTGAGCCCCCGAAACGTCGGGTCGAACCGGTCTAGGTAAGTGCGCATCACCGGTCCTGTGTCTCGGGCCGGGTCGGTGGTGACGAACAGCACCGCTACCTGGGAGCGCACGGCAGGGTCGGTGCGCAGCAGTGCCGAGGCCATGTCGGCCAGCACCAGGCCACAGACGTCTGGACAGTTGGTGTATCCGAAGAACACCAGCCTTAGTGCCTTCGCTGTGTCGGCACGGAGACGGACCGGCCGGCCTGCAGTGTCGACCAGCGTGACCGGCGGCACCCGGTAGGGCTGGTCGAGCACGGCGCCGTGCAGCCCGCCGGGGGCGGTGGGTGTCACGATGATCGCGCCACCGTGGTCGGCTGCGTCGCCGAGTGTCCCGGCGGCGGTGCAGGCGACCAACGCGGCTGAGCCGATAAGCAACAGCAGCGATGTGACCCGCTGCCGGGGGCGCCCGGACGGGGTCATCGACGCACTCCCTCGGCGAGCTCACTCGTCAGCGCCGCCGCTGCCCGCACCCCCGCGCCCGCGTCGGGTGCATCCAGGAGCGTGCGGACAAACGCGGAACCGACGATTACCGCATCCGCGTACGCCGCGACTTCGGCCGCCTGTGCGCCGGTCGACACTCCCACGCCCACGCCGAGTGGCACGTCGGTACGGGCCCGCACGCGCGCCGCCAGCAGCGGAGCCACGGCGCTGCTCTCTTCGCGCGCGCCGGTCACCCCCATCACCGAGGTCGCGTAGAGGAAGCCGCGACACGCCTGGGCGGTCATGACGATCCGTTCGTCGGTCGATGACGGCGACACCAGGAACACCCTGTCGAGCGCGTGCTCGTCGGCCGCGGCTAGCCAGTCCGCCGCTTCGTCGGGGATCAGGTCGGGTGTGATGAGACCCGCTCCCCCGGCGTTGGCGAGGTCGCGTGCGAACGCGGCGACGCCGTAGCGCTCGACCGGGTTCCAGTACGTCATCACCAGCACCGGCACCCCCGTGCGCGCCACGGCGCTCACGGTGTCGAGGACGTGCCGGGTACGGGTGCCTGCGGCCAGCGACCGTTCGGCGGCCGCCTGGATGGTTGGACCGTCCATGACCGGGTCGGTGTAGGGCAACCCCACCTCGACGATGTCGACACCGGCCCCGACCATCGCGGTCAGCGCAGCGATCGACCCGTCATAGCTCGGGAACCCCGCCGGCAGATAGCCGACGAGCGCAGCCCGGCCTTGGCTGCGGATCCGCTCGAGCCGGGGACCTACGCCCGTCATCCGGTGGGCAGGTCGGCTGGCAGACCGGCCAGCACGTCGAACCACCGAGCGGCGGTGTCCATGTCCTTGTCGCCGCGACCGGACAGGTTGACCAGCACGGTCGCGTCCGAGCCCAGCTCACGGCACACGTCGAGCGCCCCCGCCAGCGCGTGCGCGGACTCGATGGCGGGAATGATGCCCTCGGTACGGGCGAGCAGGGCCAGAGCTTCCATCGCGCGGGCATCGGAGACCGGGCGGTAGACCGCTCGACCGGTATCGGCGAGCCAGGCGTGCTCGGGGCCAACGCCGGGATAGTCCAGCCCGGCGGAGATCGAGTGGGAGTCGACCGTCTGGCCGTCGTCGTCTTGCAGCAGGAACGACCGGGCGCCGTGCAGCACCCCGACCTGGCCGGCGGAGATCGTAGCGGCGTGCCGTCCGGTCTCGAAGCCGTCTCCGCCCGCCTCGAACCCGTAGAGGCGCACCGACGCGTCGGGCACGAAGGCGGTGAACAGTCCGATGGCGTTGGAGCCGCCGCCGACGCACGCAGCCGCAGCGTCGGGCAGCCGGCCGAGCAGCGCTAGACATTGCTCGCGGGCCTCGTCACCGATGCCGCGGGTGAAGTCGCGGACGAGGGCCGGGAACGGGTGTGGACCCGCGGCCGTGCCGAGCAGGTAGTGCGTCGACTCGACGCTGCTGACCCAGTCGCGGAGAGCCTCGTTGATGGCGTCCTTGAGCGTGCGGCTGCCCGTGGCGACGGGTATCACCGTGGCACCGAGCAGCTTCATCCGGGCGACGTTGAGAGCCTGGCGCTCGACATCGACCTCACCCATGTAGACGACGCACTCGAGGTCGAGGTAGGCGCATGCAGTCGCGGTCGCGACACCGTGTTGACCGGCGCCAGTCTCGGCGATGACGCGTGGCTTGCCCATACGCCTGGTGAGCAGCGCCTGGCCCAGGACGTTGCGGATCTTGTGGGCACCGGTGTGGTTGAGGTCCTCGCGCTTGAGGAGCACCCGGGCTCCCGCGATCTCGGAGAAGCGGGTTGCGTCGTAGAGCAGGCTCGGGCAGCCGGCGAAGGTACGGAGCAGCCGGTCGAACTCCGCGCGGAACTCCTGGTCTGCCATCGCCGTGCGCCAGGTGTCGGTGAGCTCGTCGAGCGGCGCGACGAGCGCTTCGGGCATGAACCGGCCACCGAACTTGCCGAAGTGACCGGTGGCGTCCGGCCAGGCCTCGACTGCGGTCACTGTCGCGACCGCAGCGCCGGGTGGGCTCCGGCGGCCACCAGGTCGGCGACCGCGCTCCGGGGGTCCTTGTCCGTCACCAGGCTCTCGCCGACCAACACCACGTCGGCACCCGCTTGGGCATGCTCGAGCACGTCGAGCGGCCCCCGTACGCCGGACTCCGCCACGCGTACGAGTCCGGACGGGATCAGCGGCGCCAACCGCGCGAATGTGCCTCGGTCGACCCGCAGCGTGGTGAGGTCTCGTGCATTGACGCCGACGACCGTTGCGCCGGCGTCGACAGCGCGCCCTACGTCGGCAGCCGTGTGCACCTCCACGAGCGGCGTCAGCCCGATGGACTCGGCGCGCTCGACGAGGCTGAGCAGAGCGCTTTGTTCGAGGGCGGCGACGATGAGCAGCGCAAGGTCGGCGCCGGCCGCACGGGCCTCCCAGAGCTGGTAGGAGGAGACGATGAAGTCCTTGCACAGCACCGGGACGTCGACCGCGGCACGGACCTCGCGCAGGTCGTCGAAACTGCCGCCGAAGCGGTGGCGTTCGGTGACCACACTGATGGCGACCGCCCCGCCGGCCTCATAGTCGCGGGCCAGGGCAGCGGGGTCGGCAATGGCAGAGAGCTCACCGCGACTCGGACTGGCCCGTTTGACCTCGGCGATGACAGACACCCCAGCTGCCCGGAGCGCCGGCAGCGGGTCGATCGCCGACGGCATGAGGCGTGCCGCGGCTTTGACCGCGTCGAGCGGAACGCGCTCCTCCCGCTCGGCCAGATCCGCCCGCGCGCCGGCGAGGATCTGGTCGAGAACGGACACGAGATGCTCTCCCAACACCGGGTAGGGCGCTCAGCCTATCGGCGGCCGGGACGGGCGAGGTGTGGCTGGTCTCATGCCCGGTGCCCCGTGTCACCGAGGCCCATCGCCACCATGACCTTGCCGACCACCGCACCGACCGGAATCAACGCGACACCGATCCAGAACACGACCCAGTTCGGGCCCCAGACGAGCCCGATGGCGCCGACCAGGAACGCGACGATGACGATGGTCACGGTGGTCCACGCTGCTGGGTTGGCTCCGTGTCCAGCGGCCATGAGTGCGCTCCCTTCGACGCGTCCATTGTGGCCCGACGGCGTCGCCGGGCCGCAATCGGGTCACTCCGAGCGTGTCCGGGTGGGGTCTTCGCCTCGGTCCAGTGCCGTCCAAACGTCGGTGTCGGGGTTCGGCCGGTGCGCAGCCGGTGCCTCGTACCGCGCGCCGAGGCCCGGCCAGCGCCACCCCCGCCACCAGACGACAAGACCGAACGCCGCCGCCAGCGTGCCGCCACCACAGCACAGCCACCGCCACAGCGAGAGCTCGACCTCGGATGCACGCCGTGGTGAGCCTCCCGCCGCGCCGACCATCTGGTCCTGAAGCTGTGCCAGCACGGCCGGCTCCGCCCGCGCGACCACGACCACGACGGCGACGCCCGCACCGGCAACGGCGAGCCCGCACAGCCGGCGGCCGAGTCCACGAACGGCCACGGTCGCGACCGCGCCAGCCACGATCACCGCTGCAAGCGCCGACACCACCGGCAGCACGTCGCTGCCGCTGACCGAGACCACCGACGTGGGAAGCCCCGGTAGCCGAACACGCGCGGAGGCCCAGGGCCGGCCAGCGGCGAGCGATACGACGGCGCCGGCGAGCAGGCTGGCGGTGACCGCTGCGGCCAGCTCCCGCCCCGAGCGCCCGGCGGTCGACGGGGTGCGAGCGTCGGCGGGGGGGCCGCCCGGCGTCACTGCCCCGTCGCTCGCTGGACCGTCCACGACCGGTGCAGGCGCGCGTACGGACCGTCCGCATGGGCCAGCTGCGCTGCCGGGCCTCGCTGCACGAGCCGCCCGTCGTCGAAGACGAGGACCTCGTCAGCGGCTTCGGCCGTCGACAGCCGGTGCGCGATGCTCACCGCCGTCCGTCCACTGAGCAGCCGCTCCAAGGCGCTGCCGATACGGACCTCCGTCGCCGGATCGACGGCGCTGGTGGCCTCGTCGAGCACGAGCAGGTCGGGGTCTGCGAGGTAGGCACGGATCAGCGCGACGAGCTGGCGCTCGCCCGCCGACAGGGACTCGCCCCGCTGCCCCACCGCAGTGGCCAGCCCGCGGGGGAGGCTGTCGAGCCAGTCGGCGAGCCCCAGGTCGCCGATCGCCGCGACGATCTCTGCGTCGTTCGCGTCGGGCCGGCCGTAGCGGACGTTCGCCGACAGTGAGCCGTCGAAGAGGTAGCCGTCCTGCGGGACGAGGACGACGCGCTGGCGCAAGGAGGCGAACGCGATGTCGCGGACGTCACTGCCGTCGAGCAGGATGCGACCTGACGTGGGGTCCATGAGTCTGGTGAGCAGTTTCGCGAACGTGGTCTTGCCCGAACCGGTCTCGCCGACGATGGCGACCCGGCTGCGCGGGGCGATCTCGACGTCGACGTCCCGCAGGACCGGCGGTCCGCCGGGGTAGGCGAAGCTCACCTGGTCGAAGCGCACCCGCACCGGCCCGCGGGGCAGCGCGACGCCCTCTTCCCCCGGGTCGACCACGTCGGCTGGTGTGTCGAGGATGCCGATGACGCGCCGCCAGCCGGCCACGGCATTCTGGGCCTCAGTGAGCACCTGGGTGCCGACCTGGACCGGTCCTACGAACAGCGAGACGAGGAACGCGAAGGCCAGCACCTCGCCGGCGGTGATGTCGCCGGCGACTCCAAGCAGCACGCCGGCCACGATGACGCCGGCGTTGGCCAGTCCCGCGGCCAACCCGCCCATAGAGAACGTCACAGCGACCAGGGCTTGCGCCTTCGTGCTCGCCGCACGGTGAAGGTCGATGGCTCGGTCGATCCGCTGCTGCGTGCGGCGCTCCGCGGCGTACGCCCGCACCACCTGAGCACCCACCACGGGCTCCGCAATGGCTGACAGCATGTCGCCGACGCGACGACGCACGACGGAGTAGGCGGCCGACATGCGGGTCTGGAAGAACCGCAGCGACCCGAACAGCGGCAAGAAGCACACCCAGACGACGATCGTGAGCTGCCAGCTGTAAACCGCCATGACCACGGTGGCCAGCGCGATCTGACCGACGCTGACGAGCAGGACTAGCCCGCCCCACTGCAGGAACATCGACACCTGGTCGACGTCACTGGTCACCCGCGAGACGAGCGCGCCGCGGCTTTCGGTGTTCTGAGTCAGCAGCGGCAGGTCGTGCACGTGGCGGAACGCCTTGATCCGGAGGGTGGCCAACCCCCGCTCGCTCGCGGTGAACAGCCGCACGTTCATGACGTAGGCGCTCAACGCCGTGACGACGATGGCGAGCGCGGCCACCCCGGCGAGCAGCGAGATGACCGCTGGGTCCGGCCCCTTGGGTGTGGCGAGGCCGCGGTCGATGCTTTGCTGGATCACGATCGGTACCACGACCCGCCCGAGGGTTGCCAGCACCGCGAACGCCAATGTGCCCCAGATGCCCTCGCGCAGCTGCGGTGAGAGCTCGAAGCCGCGACGGACCGTCTGCCAGCCCGAAGCGGCGTCGCCGGACTCCATCGACGTGGTGGGCGCTGCGGTGGATGGTGCGCTCACGCGAGCACGTCGCTCTCCCGGTCTACTCTGCGCCGCTCGGCCTCCACCTCGTAGGCGGTGACCAGGGCGCGGTAGCCAGCAGAGCGCTGGATCAGATCTGCGTGCGGTCCGCGGTCGACAATGCGCCCCTGCTCGAGGAACAGCACGTCGTCGGCCAGCGCGATCGTGGCGTTGCGGTAGGCGACCACGAGGACCGTAGTGCCGCCCTCGGTGTGTTCGCGGAGCGCCGCCAGGATGCGCGCCTCGACTTCGGGATCGACCGCACTCGTCGCGTCGTCCAAGACGAGCAGCCGTGGCCGGCGAACGAGAGCGCGGGCCAGTGCGAGCCGCTGCCGCTGTCCGCCGGACAATGTTGCACCCCGCTCGCCGAGCCTGGTGTCCAAACCGGCCGGCAACCGCGCGACGAACCCGTCGGCTTGCGCCACGCGCAGCGCCGACCAGATCTCGGCGTCCTCGAGAGGTTCGCCGAGCGTCACGTTTTCGCGCACCGTGTCGTCGAACAGGAACGTCTGCTGGGGCACGAGGGCCGCGCTCTTGGCCAGCTCGCCAGGGGCGAGAGAGCGCACGTCCACACCGTCGACGGCCACCCCGCCGGCGTCGGGGTCGAGCAGGCGAACGACCAGCGCGGCCAGCGTGCTCTTGCCGGCGGCGGTCGGTCCCACCACCGCCACCGTGGCTCCGGGCGCCACCGTGAAGTCCACGTCGCTCAGGACCTCGTTGTCGGCATAGGAGAAGCGCAGGTGGGAG
>DATHBP010000013.1:0-10876 GCA_035296085.1 Nocardioidaceae bacterium
GCGAGGGGCACTCGAACCAGGCCGGTGCGGTCGGCCTCACCCCAGCAGATGCCATCTGGCGACTCGTCCCCGTCGGTGAAGCGCAGGTAGGACGTCGGCACGGTGTTGCCGAAGGCAGTGAGGGTCTTGGCCGCCGAAAGATAGCCGGCGATCAACCGCCGTCCGGTGTCGTTGATGCCCTCCTCTCCCATGATCGCGCTGGCGCCGTCGCGGACTAGCCGGCTGTGGACGTGCAGTCCACTGCCTGCTCCGTCGCTGCTGACCGAGGGGGCAAAGGTCACCTCCAAGCCATGTGCGTACGCGACCTCACGCACTACCCACTTGGCCACGACTAGGGCGTCCGCGGCCTGCTCTAACGGTGCTGGCCAGAACTCGATCTCGTGCTGCACCAGCTGCCGTTCGTCCTCGAGGATGTTTCCGACTTCCCCGTGGGCGTACTTCAGCTTGATGCCCATCGCGGACAGATGACCCAAGACCTGCTCGCGCACTTGCTGACCCTTCGAGAACGGCGCCGACTCCTGATAACCGTGTTCCTCTTCCACCGGGTAGATCCGCTCGGCCTCGTCGACGAGGTAGTACTCGAGCTCTCCGAACGCCTCGAGGACCATCCCCGTCTCCTGGGTGAGCACCTCGGCGGCCCGGCGGACGATCTGTTCGCGCGCGTACGGCAACGGCCTGCCGTCCTTGCTGTAGAAGGAGCACAACACGTCGAGGGATGGCCGCGCCCCGAACGGGTTCAAGAAGGCCGTGCGATGGCGCGGCACGATGTACACGTCGCTGGCGTCGGTGTCGGTGCCCGGAAAAATGCTCGATCCGTCCACCCGCTCACCCTGCATGAGCACCTGGATGAGGTGCTCACGTGAATCGATCGGAAAAGCGACCGTCTTGAGACGTCCGTCGCCCCCGACATAGCGCAGGTTGACCTGACGCAGCTCCAGTTGCTCCACGGCCAGGACGAGATCGCCGCACGTGAAGTCAGCTGCCGGTTTCTTGAGCAGCCGCACGAACGGGTGGGGCTCGAACGTGTCTGTGGGCATGCCCCGTTCTATCAGTGATCCCACCGCGGGACGGCATGAAGCCCGCGACCTCGGGGTCATGAGTGCCGTACGACCCCACCAACGCGCTCACTCGGTACGTTCTCCCCCTCCCGCCGCGCGGCCGCGGCTGCTTTGGCGGCCCGCAGACCCGGGTTCTCCTCACCCGAAGAAGTGTGTGATGGGGCGCTCGAGTAGTTCGCCGTCCCGGACGTGGTCGATCCTTTCGTTGTAGAAGGCGACCATGCCGGTTACGGGCAGGAGCTCACGGGTCGGAAAATCGTAGGACCATGCCAGGTCCGGTTGCGTACTACCGCCGACTTGGACCGACCAATATGCGCTGGTTGTGCCCTTGTAGGGGCACTCTGTGACCGTGTCAGTTGGCAGGAGGTACTCGAAGTTCACGTGAGTGCGGGGCAGGTAGTAGCGGGTGGGCAGGCCGGTCTCGAACACCAGCACCGGAGACGGGGAGTCGGCGAGGACGACGCCGCCCAGCTGCACCCGGATCGAGCGGCTCGAGCGGACGGCGTCCACCCGCGTGTAGGGGTTGCGCGGGTGGACGAAAATCTGCTCGTCCTCCTCGTACCAGGCATCTAAGGCACTCCAGTCGAACCGCACGGTGTGAGCCAGCCCTTCCTGGGCGTCCGCACGGTAGACGCGAGCCGCACCAGGACGGTAGGTCGCTGCGGCCTTGAGGCCGTGGCTGTGCGCTGTACCTCGAGTGAGGTGTTGCGAGTGCTGTTCGTCGATGAGCACCGCGGGGTCCACGTCTGCCAGGGGGATGTAGTACTGCGGGTAGTTCGGCCATTCCCACACGTACGACGCACGAGTGGTGTCGAAGACCGTCGCACCAGCAAAGACGCCGCGCACGCGACGCGGGGCTGGCTCGACGTGATTGGTCGGAACGATCGCTTGCGGGTAATCGCGCATTAGACCTCCGGTGGGGAGGGCGGGGTCTTGCCGCCTATCGGACATTCGGCAGCGGTCGGCACCGCGCTCGAACGCACTACCCTCGTACGGCGATGATAGGTAGGGGTGGTTGGCTGCCCTCACCCGATGGAGCCCAAAGTGAAGGCCACGAGGAAACCGGCGACCGTCGCCACGGTGACCCACGGCCCGCCGTCCTGGTAGGCCCTGGGAAACAGGGTATTGGCGACTGAAGCAAGCACCGCGCCGCCCGCGAAGGCCAAGATCACTGACAAGACACCCTCGTCCAGGTTCTGCAGGAGGGATGAGCCGGCGATGATGGCGATCGCCAGGACGATGGCGGCGAAGCACCAGGTCCCCAGCGCAAACCTCACCGACCGGCCGTTGTCACACATGGCGCGTGCGCCGACAAGAGCCTCAGGGAAGTTCGAGAAGACGATTGCCGCGAGGAGCGCGAGCGAACCGGCGCCAGCCGCAAGAGTCGTCCCCAGCGCCACGTTCTCCGGGATCCCGTCCAAGACCACACCAGCCAGCAGAGCGACGCCCACGCCGCTGCCCCCGGAAGCTCTTCGACGCCGTTCCAGCAGGACGTCGATGACGATGAAGGTGCCAGCACCGCCGGCGAATCCGACACTGGACAGCACATGTCCACCCTTGGCGAACGACTCCTCGAACAGCTCGAAGGCCAGCGCAGCCGTCAGCGCCCCAGCAGCGAAGGCGAGAAGGGCCGCGAGCAGCCGCTTCTCAGGCATCCACCGCATGCCGATGAACGCGCCGGCTATCAGAGCGCCCGACGTGACGAGGGCGAACAGGACCGTCTGGCTCACTGACGCCTCCGCTGCATCCCTCGGTCGGCGGGGACGCGGGTAGGCGCTGCTATGGGCAGGCGCGTTTTCGTCATGGTGTCGACGGAGTCAGGTTGAACTCGCCGCTCAGCCCCTCGTCGCCTCGTTGCGTAGCGCCATCGTCGTCGAGCCCTTGCGAGGCGAGCTCCAGGAGCGCCTGCTCGAGCACCTCTGGCAGCGCGGGGTGCACGTAGAGGACGTCGTGGGCGAGCTGGTCAACGGTTTGCCCCAGCATCATCGCCTGCACCAGTGGCTGGAGGAGAGTCGCCGCCTGCGGTCCGATGATGTGCACGCCGAGAAGCGTTCGAAGCTGCGGGTCAGCCAGGAGTTTGACAAAGCCCGTCGTGTCCTCGAGCGCCCATCCGTATGCGACGTCGGCGTACGCCCGTACGGCCACGATGTGCTCGACGTTGCGGCGCCGCGCCTCTTGCTCGGTGAGTCCTGCGCTCGCGATCTGGGGGGCGGTGAACACCGCATGGGGAATCAAGTCCTGGCTCAGGCGGCGGGGAGTGTCTGCGTGCGTCAGGTTGTGGCGCACGACCCGCATCTCCGCATTCGCCATGTGCTTGAGCTGGAAGTGATTCGCAGCGTCACCGAGCGCCCATACGCCGGGGACCGACGTACGGCACTCCTCATCGACCGCGAGGTGCCCGTCCTCGTCGACCTGGAGGCCGCCGGCGGCCACGTCCACAAGATCGGTGTTCGGGCGGCGCCCGGTAGCCACGAGCAGTGTCGCTGCCTCGAGCACGTCCACCTGCCCGTCCCGCTGGACGGTCACCGCTACGCCGCGCTTGTTGGGTCGGACGGAAATCACCGTGCTGTCCAGGAGCACCCGCAGGCGGTCACCTGCGACTTCGGTGAACCGAGCGGACACCGCTTCATCCTCCGCGGGAAGAAGCCGCGGGCCGCGTTGCACAACGGTTACGTCGCTGCCCAACGCGTCGAACACGTGCCCCAGCTCAGCGGCGATGTATCCGCCACCTATTACGAGCAACGACTTAGGGATTTCCTCGATGCGCATGATGGTGTCGGACGTGTGAAAGGTGACGGCTTCAAGGCCTGGAATCGGCGGTACGACGGGCCGCGACCCGACGGCCAGCACTATCCGGTCTGCGGTCAGGCGTTCTTCGGCCACCTGGACGACTCGGGGGGCGACGAAGCGTGCGGGCTCGGTGAAGACGTCGATCCCCTGGCTGCGCCGGAAGTCGACGGCACGGCCGTGGAGAGGGTCGATGCGACCGAAGACGCGGGCGCGGATGGCTAACCAGTCCACCCGGTCGAGGGTGGCGTGCACGCCCAGACGCTTGCCCTCCACAACCGCCCGAGCGGCATCAGCGGCGACGACGAGCATCTTTGATGGAATGCATCCGCGATTCAGGCAGGTTCCGCCGAAGCGGTCCGGCTCGATGACAGCCGTGCGCAGGTGCTCCAGCTCGTCGCCCGGCAGCATGTTGCCACTGCCCGCCCCCATCACGATCAAGTCGTACGTGCGCACGTCTCGACCAGTCCTGGGTCGGCGAGCAGCTTCACCGATTGAACAATCTGGCCGCTGCCCGCGCGTTGCTGCCTCGTCGCGGTCCGGTTGATGTGTGCCGGAGCCCGAGCGCCTGCATCCCGGCTCCGGCGCACAACTCGACAGACGCAAAGGACAACTCTGCTGAGTCTCTCTCGCTAGGACCGACGGCTAGCCGGGCTAGGCAGGATGACATCACACGGGAACGAAAAGGCGACGACACCACGCTTGTTAGGGGGGGCAGGATCTGAACCCGGCGACCTCCGGACGCCGTCAGGAGCATCGCGAGCGCTACCGTCTCCGGCCGGAAGCTACCGCTTCACTCGGTGTGGTGAGGGATTCGCCCCCGCTTCCACTTCACAGGATACCGATCCAGCACCGAGTGGGACGGACCCAATCTGGACCCGTAGATGGACAACGCTTGAATTTGACTGGCTGACTCTGCAGCTAGGCCGTCGCGGGGAAACGCCTTGGGTCCTCAGTCATCCGCGTAACCCCTTCTCGCAAGGGGATCGGCAGTCGGCACGACGGCTGGTTCAATTGGGAGATGGTCACGCCCATCCCGGAGCCGGAACCGATCATCGACCCGAATGAGCCGGCGCCCGACGATCCCGCTGAGCTGCTTCCCGACGCACCGGAGCCCCTTCCTCCCGCGCCAATCGAATCGACACCTGATGATCCCGGCGGCGACCCTGGCGGCGTGCCCGAGCCCGTTTGATCCGCGCAGCGGGAATCAACCCTGGGTTCGACGCGCCCGCTGCCTATCGGGACAGCGCACTGCAGAACGTTGCTCGCCGCTCGGCGGGACCACCCCGGGGGTACCCTCTCTTGGTGCCTCACCAGCAAAGGGACCGGCCAGCAGACGATCTTGGTGTCCGTGCTCGAACGTGAAAAGTCGAGCTCGCCGGGACGCTCGCTGCCGAGTGCACAAGAGCTTGCCGAATACCGGCTGAGTGCCCAGCATCCGCTCACGCGGCAATGGGTAGCTGACGATGTCCGGCTTGAGTTGCTGGCCGCGGAATGTGCGGACGACCTGCTGTTGGCCACTGACCAACAGATCGCAGCTTCTCGCGCCGAGCGGTTCGCGCCCGGTCAGCCGGCGCAGCTCTTGATGAACCGCTGGCTCGACATCGGTGACGGCTTGTCCGCGATGCTGAGCATGCGGTACGAGGGCCTCGACGTGACACTGCCGTTCGTGGACGCGAGCCTCACCAGCCGACCGGTCGAGACTGATGACTTGGTTCGCCTCCGGGACGCCGCGATGGAGACATATGGCTCGCTCGCTCCGCGGTACCTCCGACTATGGGATCCACGGCCGGACGGCGCGATTAGCGGAACAGTGGCCGATCGGCGGAATCTGGCTGCACCCCTCCCCGAGCTGCGAGCAGGGCCGAACCCGCCCCCGCAGCTGCGGCTGCAGGCGGCCCAGATGGCGACGCGGTACGAGGAGCTCGTCGCCGCGTACGCCGCGGTCGATGGACAGCACGCGCACCATCCCCGAGAGGCCAAGGTGCAGCCACGCGAAGATATGGAGGAATCCGCCGCGGCCGGAACCCTGTTCGACGTGCTGCTCGAAGGCGAGTGGGCCGGTTATGTCGGAGCCGTGCCCGAAGGCGACACCCTCGGCATGCCAGCGTGGGTGGTGCAGGAGCTGGCGCTAGCGCCGAACGCGCGTGGTCAAGGACTCGGTCGCTACCTTTCCGGGATGCTGGCCCGCGAGCTGTCTGACGAACGGCCCCTGCTCATCGGGACCATCCATGCGGACAACCGCGGCGCGCATTCGGCGGCATTGGCCGCCGGCCGACACGATGTCGGTGGCTGGGTGCAGATTCCGCTGCCAGCCGCCAGCGTGAGCTGACGGCGGCCCGACCACTGGGCTGATCCTCCATCGCCGCCTGGTAGGAGTCATGGCATGTGCAGACGGAGGCGCAGCCACGGGTACCGGCGACGATGACCGGGGAGGCTGACGGTGTGCGCCGGGGTTGGAGGATTCGCGGACCGTCCGTCCGGGCCTCCACCGCCGAAGTCGGAGGGGCGGTGCGAGTCTGCGCTCTTGCTGCCGTGCGCATCAGCCGGCCGGACCAGGTGCTGCTCATCCTGGCGGTACTGTCGTGCGGTGCGGTTGCCGGCGCTGAGCTGACCACTGGCGGCGGCCACGCGGAGACCACGGAGATGACGGCGATCGGCGCGGTTGTCACTCTCGTCGCCGTCAGCGTGCACGCCGCGAACGAGTTCGCCGACGTCGAGACCGACGCCCGCACGGTGCGTACCCGGTTCTCCGGCGGCAGCGGGGCCTTGAAGACTTATGGGCTGGGCGCCTCCTTCGCGTTGCGACTGGCCTTTGCGGCGGGACTGATGGCGGTCGCGGGCGCGGTCGCCGGAGTCGCGGTCGGCCTGTGGTCGGTGACGGTGACGGTGCTGCTCCTCGGGGGGCTGGTGGGCGGCTGGCAGTACTCGGTGCCACCGCTCGCGTTGTCTCGCCACGGCGGCGGTGAGGTCGCCAATGCGTTGCTCGGTGGGCTGCTGCTGCCTGTGACGGGCGCTGCGGTGGTCGGTGCTGCCGTGACCACCGCGGCCGTGCAGTTCGTACCGTTCGCCCTTCTCGGCTTCGTCAACCTGCTGGAGACCCAGTGGGCCGATCGCATGGCCGACCGGGCAGTGGGCAAGCGCACGCTGGCCTCTCGGTTGAGCCCCAGGGCACTGCGAGTTGGTGGCGCGGTGGCGGTGATAGCCGCCTACGGCCTGAGCGTGCTCGTCCAGCCGGCTGCCGTCGCCGCCGCCGGACTGTTCGCGGCACCGCTCTCGGTGTTGGGGGTGTGGCGGCTGGGTCGCGGGGCGCCGGGGCCGTCGGTGGCTGCGATGGTCGTCTTCTTGCTCGCCCAGGGCGCAGCCTGGGCCACACTGTGAGAACGGGTGACCGGTTCTCAGCCGCCCCGCTGCATCCAGCGACGCCGGACCGCCGCAAGCGCCTGGATGCCTCGGCGTACGACGGGGGCGGAAAGCTCGGCACGCGACTGGTCGACGGCGCCCTTCCACACGCCGTCGGACCACGTCGGGTAGGCATGCATGATGCCGGCGATGCGCCGGGCCGGGATCCCGGCCCGGGCGGCGAGGACGGCCTCGGCGAGCACCTCACCGGCGCGCGGGCCGACTGTGGTCGCCCCCACGACGCGTCCCCGGCGGTTCAGCGCGAGCTCGGTGAATCCGCCGGTGGCACCGGACGTGATCGCTCGGTCAACGTCGCGGTGGTCCGTGCGCCGGATCGTCACTGCCGCGGCGTCGCCGGAGATCCCGAAGGCGGCGACCTCCGGCTGGGTGTAGGTAACCCGGGGGATGGTCTCGGGGTCGACGGTGCGCCACAGACCAAGGACCGCATTGGACGCCGCCAGCGCGGCGTGCACGCCGGCGCTGTGGGTGAACGGCGGGTGGCCGGTGACGTCACCGGCGGCCCAGATCCGCGGGTTGGTGGTCCGCAGTCGTCGGTCGACCTTGACGTGACCGCTTCCGGTGAGCCGCACCCCGGCGCGGGAAAGCGCCAGGTGCTCGGTGCGCGGCCGACGCCCGATCGCGACCAACACCCGGTCGAAGCCCACGTCAGCCGAGCTGTCGAGCCGGGCGGTCCAGTCACCGGCAGCACCGGCCACCGCGACGAGGGCGCTTCCGGTGCGCACGTCCACGCCGTCTGCGGCGAGCGCTTCACGCACGAGGTCGGCGGCCGCGGGGTGCTCGCGACCGAGGAGCCGGGGTCCGGTCTCGATCATCACTACCCGGCTGCCCAGGCGGGCGAAGCCCTGACCGAGCTCGCAACCCACCGGCCCGCCACCGACGACCAGCAGCCGCGCCGGCAGTTCTTCCAGGTCCCACACGGAATCGGAGGTCAGCGGGTTGGCGGCCATCAGGCCTGGCACGTCGGGCATCACCGGGGCCGAGCCGGTCGCCACCACTGCTTGGGTGAAGGCCACCGACTGCCCGTCGACCTGGGCGCTGCGGGACCCGGTGAACGAGAGCGTGCCGTGCGCGACGGCCACCCCAGCCGCGCGCAACGCCGCAGGGGAGTCGACCGGCTCGATCGTCGCGATCGCTTCGCGCACGTGACGCATCACCGCGGGGAAGTCAACCTGCACGTCGACGACCGACACCCCGAGCCGGCTCGCCGCACGTGCGGCGGCGGCCGCGTGAGCGGAGGCAAGTAGCGACTTGCTTGGCACGCATCCCGTCCACAGGCAGTCGCCACCGGTGCGGTGGCGCTCGACCAGCAGGGCGGTGGCGCCGAGCTCGGCCGCCGTGTGCGCGGCCACGAGGCCCGCCGTGCCGCCACCGACCACAAGAAGATCCCAGGGCCGCCCGTCGGCGATGACGAGCGGGTCGGACGGCTGATCCTCAGCCACGCCGGTCCCCTGACCGCTCGCCGACGCGCACTACTACGTGGCCGGCTCGGTGCACCTCGGCGGCGATCGCGGTGAGGTCGCGGTCGACCATTCGCCACGGGGCTCGGAGTGGGTCTGCCCCACCCGCCCAGCAGGCGAACCTGGCCAGGGGCCACCACACGATGCCGAGCCCACTGGGGAGTCCCAGATCGACGATCGCCGCTCGACCGCGGGGCCGCAGTAGTGCCAGGGCCTGACGCCAAACGCACTCGGGCTCGGGCACGATCGACAGCGCGTACGTGGCGATAACGGCGTCGAAGTCGTTGCCTCCCACCACGGAGGCCAGCCACCGTACGTCCGCCTCCATGAGCTCGACGTTGGACCAGCCGGCCCGGACGACCCGCTCCTCGGCGCGAGCGACCATGAACGGGCTCGCATCCACGCCGACCAGCCTTCCGGTCGGACCGATCTGTTCCTGCAGCAGCGCGAAGTTCAGGCCGGTGCCGCAGCACAGGTCGAGTACCCGGGCGCCCGGCCACAGATCCAGTCCATTCACGGCGGCGACGCGGCCTACCCGGTACACCGGCCACTCACCCGACAGCGCGTCGTAGGCGCGCGTGCCAACGGAGTAGCGCCACGACCCGTCGCGAATCCTGGACCAGATCACTCCTCTTATCCTGCCGACCCACTCCAAATGCTCGCGCCGTGAATGCTGACCGGCGCCAGGCGTGGTGAAGGGGGACCGCGAGCTCCAGAGAGCATCCGATCGCAGCCGCGTGAACGAGTACGCGGCGCTTTGCGTCGGACGTTGTCTTCGACGTCGGCCCGAAGGTAGCAATGAGGTCAGCGAGCTTGGTGGCTGCATCCGACGACGAAATCGTCGAAGACCCGGTGTTGGCGAACTGACCGAGAGCGACGAGCGCCAGCAGCGGCTTGTTCGGGGAGCGCTGCTGCCGTTTGCAGTCCGTTTACGTGTCGACCGCCGGACTCCCTCGAACTCATCGGGGACGTGGGAGCAGTCGACACCTGACGATAAGGGTGAAAGCGCACGCCGATGTCTCTGCGTGGGGTCATTTCTGCACAGGGAAGACAAGGTGGGTTACCCGGTCACCCTGGACGCACACCGTCGGGTTGCCGAGGAGGATGTCGTCTGAGGAGAGTTGACCGAAGAAGGGTCGGTTGCCCTCGCCCATCACGACCGGAACCAGGTCGACGGCCACTTCGTCCAGCAGCCCCAGGTCCAGGCACTGCTTGGCGATGGTCCCTCCGGTGACGGAGACGACGCGGTCGCCGGCAATCTCCTGAGCGTGTGCGATCGCGGCCTGCACTCCGTCGGTGACGAACGAGAAGGGCGCGTCGGGGTGCGCGGCGACCCAGTCGGAGGGGACATGGTGCGTGACCACGACGACGGGTATGTCCAGGGTGTGCCGGCCTTGCCAGCCTTCGGCTACCTCGAACAGGGTGCGGCCACAGACCAATGCCCCCAACGAGGCCACCCAGCGCCGCCAGTGCTCCGCACTCGCTGGGCTGAGGTGGACCTCGAAGTCCCCGGCTGGGGTCGGGATGGCGACCTCGCCGTTTTGGAGCCAGTCGAACAGCCGGCCGATGGTGTTGTCCTGCTTGGCGACATACCCGTCGAGAGACATGATCGCCTGTGCCTGCACGGTGCCCATCAGACTCGCCTCCTTAGCCACGCTGCGGTCGGTAGACCTGGACCCGCGCGGCCATGACATCACCGACCATGGATCAATTTGCGCATCGTCACTCCTGTGTTGTCCGGGGGCGCCGGGAGGCCCGGCGCTCTCCGCCCAGGTACAAGGCGACGCCGGCTCACTGCACCCTCGCCGAGCCGGCGGGCAGTGCCTACAACGACAGGAAGGGCGTGAAGAGCCGGACCGGGCTGCCGGCCAAGTTCTTCGTGAGCTCGGCGCTGGGCTCCCCGAGGAGCTCACCGGCGACGGTGGCCGTCGCAAGCATTGCCTCGCCGAGTTCGCCAAGGTTCGCCATGTGTTCCACGAGCGCCTCGGAGTCCCGGTACCTCTCGAGGACGATGCACTCGGACTCGTCCTCGTTGAAGTAGATCTCGTACTGCAGAGTGCCTGTGTCCTTGGCCCGCACGACCTCCATGGACTTCTTGGCCAAGCGTTTGTACTCCTCGACCTTGCCTTCGTGAAACGTAAACCGGGCGAT
>DATHBP010000014.1:0-1726 GCA_035296085.1 Nocardioidaceae bacterium
TCACGGTGGTCTCGACTGGCTCGGGAGCGGACCACGGTGGGTCACCGGGGCATGGTCACGCACGCGTCGCTCGTCCGACCTGTGTGCAGCGCTCGGCGCGGGTGCGGCCTGGTTCTACGATCCTTTGTACTGGCGGGGCGAGCTCGACCTGCTGGTGGAGGGCCAGGTGCCGATGGGCGGGGTGCTCTTCGCCAGCGACGACCGCCTCTCAGTGCGCGTGACGGCGAGCCGACTACCGCGCGACGGCTCGCTCGAGCTCGTGGTCGGCGCCTGTGACCGTCCAGGGCTCAGCGACCTCCGGCCACGCACCCGCACCCGCACCGTGCCAGCCCGCGACGTCGTGGCAGGCAGCTGGTCGACGCACGTCTCGCGGGGAGCCGGCTGCTACGTCCGAGTCATGGTGCGCCAGGCCAACGGCGCCATCGTGGGCTTCTCCAACCCGGTCTGGGTGCTGCCCAAGCGGCTGCAAGCCAGCGTGCGGGTCCCGCGAAACCGATACCACGTAGCCGCATGAGACATCTCACGAGAGGTTACACTGAGTGTATCTTCCGACTGGTCCCGCCAGCGCTCGTCTCTCTGGAGGGACACACAGCGTGAGTAACATGCGCGAACTGCTGCCGCGCGCCGGACGGCGTGAGCGGCTGCTCAACGCAAGACGGGGTATCACCCGCTCAGCACACGTGCTCGCGAGGTGGCAGTCAACGCAGGACCGGCCGCTGCCGAACATCGTCATTCTCGGCACGCAGCGAGGTGGCACCACGTCGCTCTTCGCCGACCTCGCCCTCCACCCGCAGGTGATCCCACCGATCGGCAAGGAACTCGACTTCTTCACGCTGAACTACGGTCGCGGCGAGCGCTGGTACCGGGGGCACTTCCCGCATCTCGAGCCTGGCCAGCAGACACTGGACGCTACTCCCTACTACATGTTTCACCCGGGCGTACCCGCACGGGCCAGCGCCATGCTGCCGTACGCGAAATTCGTCGTGCTGCTGCGCGATCCGGTCAAGCGGGCCTACTCGCACTATCAGCACAACCGGGCCCTGGACATCGAGCCGCTCTCCTTCGAGGAGGCGCTGGACGCCGAAGACATGCGACTCGCACGAGCTGTTTCCTTGGGCTTGGACTCCCCGGAGGGAGAGCGGCTACACCGCAATTTCTCCTATGTGAGCAGGGGCCTCTACGCACCACAGCTGGAACGCTGGCTAGCGGTGGTCCCGAAGGCCCGGCTGCAGGTGCTCAAGAGCGAGGACTTCTATCGAGAGCCGCACAGGGTGTACGGCCAGCTGCTGCACTACCTCGGGCTGGCGCCCTTCGTCCCGGACGGCTTCGCAAAAACGAACGTCCGCGGGTCGAGCCGCGAGTCCCTTCGAACCGCTCCTACGGCGACGTTCGCGGAGCTACGCCAGCGTTTTGTCTCCGACACCGAACGCGTCTGCGATCTGCTCGGCTGGGCCAGCGCATGGCATTCTGACTCTTAGTGCGCGGACCGCCGCCGGGACACGGTCAGAGGTCCCTGCGCATGCCCTCGCTGCGGCCCGCGACCGCGCCGTGGCGCAGCAGACTGACTATGGCCAGGACGAGGCCGCCCCAGATCACGGCCATCGCCACCACCATCATCACGATCGCCTCAGTGCTCATGGCTGGCCTCCGTCGTCGTATCCGCTCGTCAAGCGGTTGCCGGCGGTCTGGCCCGCCGCGGATGTCTGGTGCACGGTCCCTGCCGGGT
>DATHBP010000015.1:0-2233 GCA_035296085.1 Nocardioidaceae bacterium
CATGCTCGGCATCTGGAGCGCCGGGTCTGTTGCTGTGCCGCCCGGGAGCGAGCCGGCGCGCACCCGGCCGGTCGTCGTAACGCCCGGGCAGACGTTGTGGGAGATTGCCGCGGTCGCTCAGCCGGCTGCTGACCCACGGGCGACCATCGAGCAGATCCTCGAGCTCAACGGGCTGAGCGCTCCGGTCGAGCTCCAAGTCGGACAGCGGGTCGCTGTCCCGGTCGGCTGAAATCCCGCGGCGCGCAGGCGCACAATGCCTCATGGTCTTGCCGTCGATCGCGCCGATGCTCGCCAGCCCCGGCCTATTGCCGCCGGCGGCGGCAGAGACTAACTGGGCTTTCGAGATGAAGTGGGACGGCGTGCGCGCGATCGGCTATGTCGAGCGGGGGGCGCTGCGGCTACGCTCCCGCAACGACCGGGACGTCACCGAGGCCTATCCCGAGCTCAGCCGATTGGCTACACAACTGAGAAGGCACCAGTTGGTGCTCGACGGCGAGATCGTCGCATTCGACGAAGCGGGACGACCGAGCTTCGCAGCCCTGCAGCCGCGGATGCACCTGCGCGATGCCAGGCGAGTGCGCCAGCTGGCCAGCGAGTCGCCGGTGGCATTCCTGGTGTTCGACCTCGTCCACGTCGACGGCCGAAGCCTGCTGGATCTGCCGTACGTCGAACGCCGGGCAGCGCTCGCCGAGATAGAGCTGAACGGGGAGCACTGGCAGTCGCCGCCCGCCTTCGAAGGCGACGGGGCGGCTGCAAGGGAGGCAAGCAGGGCGGCGGGCCTCGAGGGTGTGGTCGCCAAGCGCCTCGCGTCGCGCTACCGGCCGGGGCGTCGCAGCACCGACTGGGTGAAGATCAAGCACGAGCGCATGCAGGAGGTCGTCGTCGTCGGGTGGGAGCCAGGAGAAGGACGGCGCGCCGGAGGCATCGGCGCGTTGGTGCTCGGCGTGCCCGACGAAGATCACGTGCTGCGCTACGCCGGCCAGGTGGGCACCGGGTTCACCGAAGAGACGCTGACCGAGCTTGCCGTGCTGCTGCGGCCGCTCGAGCGCAAAAGCACGCCGCTACGGGATCCGCTCCACGCGAGGGACGCCGCGGGGGTGCGCTGGGTTACCCCGAAGCTGGTTGGTGAAGTCCGCTTCACTGAGTGGACCCGTGATGGCAAGCTGCGCCACCCGGTCTGGCGAGGTCTCCGGCTCGACAAGCGCCCGAGCGATGTGGTCCTCGAACCGTGAGCCATCCGAGCGGACGCAACGACACGCCGACCGATGCGCCTCTGACCAGGCCTCTTGGCGCGCGGTAGGCAAAGTATGGCCAGGGCCTTGTTCGGCGCGGCACCACTAGATATAGTAGTTACACGGTTGTAAGCCATCCACAGATAGTGGTCGGTTACCCACCGTTTTCTACCGGTTATCCACGGTCATACACAGGCTTGTCCCCAGCCGAGCGAGTCACAGAGCAGGAGGAGGCGGCGAGCGATGCACTGTCCCTACTGCCGCCACGGCGACAGCCGCGTACTCGACAGCCGGGTGGCGGACGACGGCGCGGCGATCCGTCGTCGCCGCATGTGCCCTGTCTGCGACCGGCGGTTCTCGACCGTTGAACAGATGCAGCTCACAGTCGTGAAGCGCTCAGGGGCCACTGAGCCGTTCTATCGCGGCAAGGTGATCGATGGGGTTCGGAAGGCCTGCAAGGGTCGGCCGGTGGGTGACGACGACCTCGCCCGCCTCGGCCAGTCGGTGGAGGAGAACCTGCGGGCCGGCGGATGGGCCGAAGTCCCGGCGCACGAGGTGGGGCTGGCGATCCTCGGTCCGCTGCGCGACCTGGACGAGGTCGCCTACCTGCGCTTTGCCAGCGTCTACCGGGCCTTCGACAGCGCGGACGACTTCGAGACCGAGATTGCCCTGCTGCGCACCGAGCGCAACGACTTCGCCGCCCGGATCGACTCCGACGAGTTGTCGGCGGCCGATGACAACGTGACAACGACCTGACCTCGTAATGACGACCTCATACAAGGAGCACCCATGACGGAGACGGTGAGCGGCCAGGCGTACGGCACCGACCACGATGACGGTCGCGGCCTGCGCGTCGAGCGCTCGTTCTCCACCGCCGGCACCCATCCGTACGACGAGGTGACCTGGGAGCGCCGTGACGTCGTGCAGACCAACTGGAAGACAGGCGAGACCGTCTTCGAGCAGCGCGGCGTGGAGTTCCCCGACTTCTGGAGCGTGAACGC
>DATHBP010000016.1:0-6243 GCA_035296085.1 Nocardioidaceae bacterium
GTGGCCACTCATGAGCACGCCGCCGGCTCGGCTCGTCGTCGGTGCGGTCATCGTGCACGCCGGTCGACTCCTGGCCGGTCGCCGGGTGGGCCCCGAGACGCTTGCCGGGCGCTGGGAGTTTCCCGGCGGCAAGGTCGAGCCCGGCGAGCACCCGGAGGCTGCCGCCGTACGGGAGTGTGCCGAGGAGCTCGGCGTTGTGGTGGCCGTCGTACGCCGGCTGGGCGATGACGTGCCCGTGCTTAATGGGTGGCACCTGCGGCTGTTCGAAACCCGGTTGCTGGACGGCGAGCCGCAACCTCGTGCCGACCATGACGCACTGCGGTGGTTGGGCCCCGACGAGCTGGACGAGGTGGACTGGCTGCCCGCCGACCGCCCCTTGCTGCCAGCGCTCCGCGAGCTGTTGTCGAACGGCGACCGGCCGCCGCGGTGAGTGGCGCGAGCAGGGGACGCCCGGCTAGCAGCCGAGCGCGTCGCGCAGGAACCGCACCTGGAGCAGCAGCAGGTTCTCCGCGACCGTCTCCTGCGGCGTCATGTGCGTGACACCGGAGAGCGGCAGCACGCTGTGCGGTTTGCCAGCGGCGAGCAGCGCTGCCGACAGCCGCAACGAGTGGGCCGCAACCACGTTGTCATCCGCCAGACCGTGGATGATCAGCAGCGGCGCCTCGAGGCCCGAGACGTCCTCGAGCAGCGAGTTGGCGGCGTACACGTCGGGCTGTTCGTCGGGGTGCCCTAGGTAGCGCTCCGTGTAGAACGTGTCGTAGAGCGCCAGGTCGGTGACCGGCGCCCCGGCGATCGCAGCCTTGAACACGTCGGGCCGCCGAAGCACCGCCATCGCGGCGAGATATCCGCCGTACGACCAGCCGCGCATCGCGACTCGCGACAGGTCGAGGTCGTCCGGGTAGCGCTCCGACACCCCGAGCAGAGCGTCGACCTGGTCGTCCAGCGTGACGCCGAAGTCGTTGAGGACCGCCCGGTCCCAGTCGTGACCTCGCCCCGGCGTACCGCGTCCGTCGGCGACGATCACCGCGAAGCCTTGGTCGGCGAACCACTGAGCGGCGAGGAACGCGCGCGACGCCGCCACCACCATCTGCCCGTGTGGCCCGCCGTACGGGTCCATCAGGACCGGCAGCGCGCCGCTGCCGGGCTGGTAGCCGGTGGGGAACAGCACGGCCGTACGCAGGTCTCGCTCGCCGACGGACAGCATCTGCACCGTCGGACGGAACGGCGGAACCACGGCGCGGCTCTCGATGTGACCCGTCTCGGCGCCGTCGCGCAGGACCACCACGTCGACTCCGTCGGCATCCAGCCGGCCACGTGCCACGACCGTGGTGGCTCCGCCCACGGCGCCGGTGTGGACGCCGGCACCGGAGGTGAGGTCCTCGACCGACCCGTCGCTGCGCACGCGTACGAGGTGCAGCTCGGTGGGCTCCCGGGACGCGCTCACGACCACGGCGTCGTCCTCGACCGCCACGACCGAGCGCACGTGCAAGCCCGCCGGGCCTAGCGGCTTGCCGTCGAGCGCCACTTTGCAGGTGTCCTCGTCGAAGACCGTGGTGACGAGGCGGCCAGCCGCCGACCACGCCGGCACGCCGACGACGGCGTCCAGCCACGCGTCGTCGACGTCCTCGCGCAGCAGCTCGGTCTCCCCGCTGGCCGGGTCCGCGCTGAGGATCTGCATTCGGCGCTGGTCCCGTGACATCACCGCGACCAGCGGCGGCCCACCCGAACCCCACGCCACCCGCAGCAGATAGGGGAACGCATCGGCGTCCCAGCGCACCTGGGTTCGTGAGCCCGCCAGATCGACGTGCCAGAGGCTGACGTCGGCGTTGGCCGTCCCGGCGGCCGGGTAGCGCTGCGGCGCGGGGGCGCGGTCGGGGTTGGCCGGGTCGGCGATGTACCACACGGCTACCGGCGCGTTGTCGCACCGCTCCACGAGCAGGCTCTGCCCGTCCGGCGACCACCAATAGCCGCGGTGCCGGTCCATCTCCTCAGCGGCGACGAACTCGGCCAGCCCCCAGGTGACCTCGTCGCCATCTGGCTCGGCCAGCACCCGGTCGTCCGACCCGTCCGTGCCTACGACGTGCAGCGCGCCGCCGCTGACGTACGCCACCGAGTGACCGGTCGGGTCGAGGCGTGGGTCGAGGACACCGCCGGCGACTGGCAGCTCCCGCACCTCGGCTGAGTCAACGTCGACGACCCACAGCCGCCCGGACAACGCAAACGCAGCCCGGGCACCGGTGGCGTCGGTGGAGAACGACACAACCCCCGCTCCGATCTCGCGGCTGCGCTCGCGTCGGGAGCGTTCCGCGGCGCTCAGCTCCTCGCCGGCGTCGCCGAGCAACGCGACCGGGTCGGCGAGCAGGCGCTCCTCGCCGGTGCCGACGTCGTACGCCCACAGCTCACCGGTTGGGCTGGTGCCGGAGGCGCTGCGGATGAACAGCACCCGTGTGCCGTCCGGACTCACCGAGAACGCCCGAGGTACGCCGAGACGGAACGACTGGGTGCGAGCCGACAGCCTCGGGAACGACAGCCCGTCGAGGTGTACGGCGTTCGGGGGGGAAGTCATGCGCCGGATACTGTCACGGCATGGCTGACCGGCGGCTGCTGCTCGTACACGCTCACCCCGACGACGAGTCGATTAACAACGGCGCAACCATGGCCCGCTACGCCGCCGAGGGCGCCCAGGTCACGCTGGTCACCTGCACCCGGGGCGAGGAGGGCGAGATCCTCGTGCCCGGTCTGGCGCATCTGGCACCCCATGACCAGGACGGGCTTGGCGACCACCGCGAGACCGAGCTCGCCGAGGCGATGGCCGCCCTCGGCGTCAGCGACTTCCGCTACCTGGGCGGCCCAGGCCGCTTCCGAGACTCCGGCATGATCGGCACTCCGGAGAACGAGCGAGCGGACTGCTTCTGGCGGGCCGACCTCCGCGAGGCGGCCGACCACCTGGTCTCGGTGATCCGTGAGGTGCGCCCGCAGGTGCTGGTCACCTACGACGAGAACGGCGGCTACGGGCACCCGGACCACATCCAGGCGCACCGCGTCGCGACGTACGCCGCGTCGCTCGCCGGCGCGCCGTCGTACCGGCGCGACCTCGGCGAGCGATGGGACGTGCCGAAGATCTACTGGGTTGCCGCATCGGAGAGCCGGATGCGCGAAGGCATGCGCAAGCTGCGGGCCATGGGCGACCACACGACATTCGAGGGTCTGGACCCCGACGGTGAGCTGCCGGCGTTCGTCGTGCCTGACGACATGCTCAGCGCGGTGGTCGACGGAGGCGAGTACGTGGAGAACAAGCTGGCCGCCATGAAGGCCCACGCCACCCAGATCAGCGTCGACGGGCCGTTCTTCGCGCTGTCGAACAACCTCGGGAACGAGGTCTGGTCAACGGAGTTCTACCGGCTGGCCAAGGGCGAACTCGGCGAACGCGACGACGATGGGCTGGAGCGCGACCTGTTCGCCGGGGTGGCCTAGGTGCCGACGGGCGCAGTAGCCCGGGGGTTGGGGCTGCTGGCCGCCGTGGTGGTCGGCAGCGTTCTCGCGCTCGTCGCCGTAGCGCTGCATCGCATGGTGTGGCGCAGCGAAGCCATCTCGCTGCCGTGGGGACTGGCGTTGGGCGTGGCCGCCTCCGTGCTGTGCGGGCTCGCGGCCGGTCTGCTGCTCGGCCGGCGGGCTGGGACGCTGGCGCTGGCTGCCGGGTGGGTTCTCACGGTGTACTGGCTGCTGCGCGGTCGGCCCGAAGGCGACTATCTGGTGGCCGGCGACGCATTGGGCTGGGGCTTCCTGGCCACGGGTGTGGCTGCGATGGCGGTGCTCGTTGGCGCCAGCCTCACCTCGCGGCGCCCGCCGGGCTAGCCGCTACGCGGCCGGCGCCGCTGCGGTGCCGGCGGGACGACCTTGGCGGCAACCACGTCCCCCATCGCGATGGCGACCAAGGCGCCGTCTCGGCGCCGGACCTCGACGCGGCCGTCTGCCCATGTCTCGAGGATGCCGATCACGTCGGTGAGGAGTGGGCGGCCAGACGGTGCGCGTTCCCCGGGGACACGGGAGCGGACGACCACCCGGCGGCCGATGTCGTCCGCACCCAGCATTGTCCCCTCCGGCTGGGCCACCGGTGGCCCGCTCCTGGGGATACTAGGGTTGGTGCAGTCGTGAGCCAGCCGCATCGAACCGAGGAGGGGCACCGGTGACGTACGTCATCGCGCAGCCGTGCGTGGATCTGAAAGACCGGGGATGCATCGATGAGTGCCCGGTGGACTGCATCTACGAGGGCAACCGGATGCTCTACATCCACCCCGACGAGTGCGTGGACTGCGGTGCGTGCGAGCCGGTCTGTCCGGTCGAGGCGATCTTCTACGAGGACGACACTCCCGAACAGTGGAAGAGCTTCTACACCGCCAACGTGGAGTTCTTCGATGACCTCGGGTCACCCGGCGGAGCGACCAAGCTGGGCCTCATCGAGAAGGACCACCCGCTGGTCGCGGCGCTGCCGCCGCAGGAACAGGCCGAGGCCTGAGCCGTCCGGCCGTCTCCGCACGGCTGCCGGCGTTCCCGTGGGACGTCCTCGCGCAGCGCACGGCCGTTGCGGGCGAGCACCCCGACGGGGTCGTGGACCTGTCGGTCGGCACCCCCGTCGACGAGACACCGGCGTTCATCCGCGAGGCGCTCGCGGCGGCGGGTGATGCGCCGGGCTACCCCTACACCGCCGGCACCGCGCCGCTGCGGCAGGCCGCGGTCGACTGGCTGGCGCGCCGGTTCGGGGTTGTCGACCTAGCTCCCGACGCCGTACTGCCGACCATCGGCTCCAAGGAGCTGGTGGCGGGCCTGCCCGCCCTGCTCGGTCTCGGCGAGGGAGACACCGTGGTCGTCCCGGCCACTGCCTACCCCACGTACGAGGTAGGCGCGCGGCTCGCTGGCTGCGACGTCGTCGCCACCGACGCCCTGCTGGCGCTCGGCCCACGCCGGGTCGAGCTGGTCTGGCTCAACTCACCGGCGAACCCCACCGGCCAGGTGCTGCCCGCCGAGCATCTCGCGAAGGTCGTGGCGTGGGCGCGGGAGCGCGGTGCCGTTGTCGTGTCCGACGAGTGCTACCTGGAGTACGGCTGGGACGCGGAGCCGGTCTCGGTGCTGCACCCGAGCGTGTGCCAGGGCTCGCACCGCGGCCTGCTGAGCGTGCACTCGCTGTCGAAGCGTTCCAACCTGGCGGGCTACCGGGCCGGCTTCGTGGCGGGCGACTCCGCTCTCGTTCGCGAGCTGCTGGGCGTACGCAAGCACGCCGGGATGATGGTGCCGTGGCCCGTACAGGAGGCGATGCGGGTAGCGCTCGGTGACGACGCGCATGTCGACGCGCAGCGCGCCCGCTACGCGCACCGCCGCGCGCTGCTGCGTACGGCGTTCGGCTCGGCCGGCTTCCGGTTCGAGCACTCGCAGGGAAGTCTGTATCTCTGGGCAACCCGCGACGAGCCGTGCTGGGACAGCGTCGAGTGGCTCGCGGAGCGCGGCATCCTGGTCGCGCCCGGTGAGTTCTACGGCTCGGCTGCCGGTCAGCACGTACGGATCGCGCTGACGGCAACCGACGAGCGAGTGGACGCCGCCGTTGCCCGACTGCACGCTGGCTGACGTGTACCGCGTGCGCTGACACGGCCCCAGCCACTCCCGCGTTCTGCCCCCGACTTCGCTCCGCAGTTGCCCATTTCTCGAGGAGGATCCCCCACGCGAGGTGGGCAACTACCTACACAACCGTGTAGTTGCCCCCTGCGGTGGGCGCCACCGAACTCGCTAGCCGACGTGGACCTGGATGGCGTCGCCGCGATGTTGCCCATACCTGCGCCAGCCGTCCTCCGAGGCATCCCCCGCCCGCCAGCGCCGGCCGTCCCAGCTCAGCGAGGAGATGCCCAGCCGGTCGGCGTTGGCGACGAGGTAGCCCGCCAGTGCCCATCCCCGCGGACGGCTGCCCGCGGCCACCGCCAGACCAGACCTGCCCCGGACATCCGCACGCACGTCGCCGAACGCGTCGACCAGCGCCGTGCGCACGTTTCGCACCGCATCCCGAGCCGCTGCGCCAGGCGCATCCCCGCTCGGCTCCGGTACGACGCAGCTGAACGCGGCCCGGCTGTAGCCGGTGAGAGCGGACGCCACGGCTCGGGCGTCGGCCTCATGGTCGGCGTAGGCGTCCCCGAACGCCGAGCGCTGCACCAGCTGGGCGGCGTCGGTGATCGGAAGCCGCTGGTAGCCGTCGACGGC
>DATHBP010000017.1:0-3545 GCA_035296085.1 Nocardioidaceae bacterium
CACGGCGATGGCAAACCCCACGGAGGCCTGGATCGTGACGAGGCTGCTGACGTTCGGCAGCACATGGCGCAGGCCGATCCCGAACGGGCTGCGGCCGGCCATCCTGGCGGCCAGGACGTACTCCGTTGCCATCACCTGCAACGTCCCGCTGCGGATCAGCCGGGCGAAGCTGGGAATGGTGGCGATGCCGATGGCGACCATCGCGACCAGCGTGCTCGCCCCGTAGACGGCGGCGAACATGATCGCGAGCAGGAGGGCGGGGAACGCGAGCAGCACGTCGTTGCCGCGCATCAGCAGCTCACCGAACCACCGGGGCGCCATCCCGGCGACGATTCCGAGCGGTACGCCGATCAGTGCCGCGACCCCGACGGCGACGAAACCGACGAACAGCGTCGTCCGAGACCCGACGAGGATCTGGCTGAACACGTCGCGGCCGAACTTGTCGGTGCCGAACCAGTACTCCGCCGACGGCTGCTGCAGGCGCACTGTCGCGTCGACCAGGGTCGGGTCGTGCGGAGTCCACAGGAACGAGATCAGTGCCATCGCGAAGATCGCGGCGACGATCAGTCCGCCGACGACGAGGCTGGGGTTGAGCTGTCCACCTGATCGGGGTGATCCGGTCGGTCGGCCCTCCATCGCCGGGGGCTCTGCCGCGATCGTCTCCGGGCCGCTCATCAGGCCCCCACCCGCAGCCGCGGGTCGATGGCCATGTAGAGCAGGTCGACAACGAAGTTGACCAGGAGCACAGCGACGACGAGGAGCATCACCACGTCTTGGACCACGATCAGGTCGCGGTTCGCGACGCTGTCGAGCAGCAGGCTGCCGAGACCTGGGATCACGAAGACCCGCTCGACGACCACCGCCCCGATGAGCAGCGTTGCCAGCTGGAGTCCGAGCACGGTGACAACCGGTACGGCCGCGTTGCGCAGCCCATGGCGGACCAGCGCCGGCATGGGACGCAACCCTTTGGCCCGGGCGGTGCGCAGGTAGTCCTCACGCAGCACGTCGAGCACGGCGCTACGGACGTAGCGGGTGAGCACGGCCGCCTGGACCAAGCCCAGCGACAGCGTCGGCAGGACGAGCTGCTTGGCGAACATCGCCGGGTCCTCAGCGGGCGGCGTCCAGCCGCTCGACGGCAGCCAGCCGAGCCGCACGGCGAAGAGCGCGATGAGCAGTATGCCGGCCAGGAACGCCGGCACCGCCACCCCGACCTGGGACACCGCGGACAGCGCGAGCCCGGAGAGCTTGCGGTGCCGGACAGCCATCAACGTGCCGACCGGCACCGCCAGCACGATCGCGAGGACCATCGCGACCGCGACGAGCCACAGCGTCACCTGGAGCCGGTCTCCGATCTGCGGCCCGATGGCCGCCTGCGAGACGTAGGACGCGCCGGGGTCCAACGTCACCAGCCCCTGCACCCAACTGAGGTACTGCACGGCGAGCGGCCGATCCAGGCCGAACTCGCTGCGCAGCTGCGCCACGGCCTGCTCCGAGGAGCTGACACCGAGCGCTACCCGGGCCGGGTCGCCCGGCAACACCGCCATGAACCCGAAGACGACGACCGAGCTCACGGCCAGGCTTGCCAGCAGGATCCCGACCCGCTGCAGGAGGCGGACGACCATGACGTCAGGCGGCCCCGGTCATGACCGAGCCAGTGTGGTCAGGTCGAAGGACTCCGAGATTGCGTTCTCGGGCAAGCCGGTGATGTCCGCGTCCGCGACGACGAGGTTGGGGATGACGAACAGCCAGTCGGCGGCGGCGTCCTCCGACAGCATCCGGGCCGCCTGCTTCATGTAGGTGATCTGCTCCTCCTCGGTGCCCTGGTCGGCTTTCGAGAACAGGGCGCTGAGCTTGGGGTTGTCATAGCGCGTGTAGTACTCGGGGTTGCCGAACACCGCCGGCATGTCCCGCGGCTCCACGTGCGCGACGATCGACATGTCGTAGTCGGCGTTGGTGAAGACTGTTTCGAGCCAGGCCGCCGGGAACTCCAGCTCGTCGAGCTCGACGGTGAAACCTGCCTGCTCGAGCTGGCTCTTGACCACCTGTCCGCAGGAGACGGCGTAGGGCAGGCTCGGGACCCGCAGGCGCAGCGCCTGGTCAGACTTGCCGGACTGCTGCAGCAGCTGCTCGGCCTTCTCCACGTCATACGGGAAGAGGTCGGTGAGGTCCTCGTACCACGGGTCGGTCGGCGGCACCATGCTGCCGATCAGCTGGCCGCGACCGGCCCAGCACGTGTCGACGAGCGCCTGGTGGTCGATGGCGTGGCGCACGGCCTGGCGTACGAGCTTGTCGGTCAGCGGGCCGGAGCCGTTGTTGAACGCCAGCACCACCTCGCCGTTCGTCGTGCCTTCGATGACCTGGTACTTCTCGTTGTTCTCGAACTGGCCGATCGACTCAGGGGTCTGCACGGTGCCGATGACGTTGATCGAGCCGGTGAGCAGCGCGTTGTTGAGCGCGGTGGGGTCCTTGAAGTACTTGAGCGTCACCTCCTCGAAGTACGGCGGCTCATCCCAGTAGCTCTCGTTGCGGACCAGCTTGATCGAGTCTCCGCGCGTCCACTTCTCGAGCTGGTAGGGGCCGGTCCCGACCGGCTTGTTGGCGAGGTCATCGACTCCGGTCCGGCTGAACATCGCGCCGATGCGCGTCGTCATGCGAAACAGCCAGTCGTTGCTGGGCTGCTTGAGCGTCACCACGAGCTCGGTGGGCGAGGTGGCCTCCACCGTGTCGACGACGTCCATCGCGGTCTTGATGGAGATGGTCCAGTCGTCGCTCATGACGCGCTCAATGGAGAACTTCGCATCCTCGGCGGTGAACGGCTCGCCGTTGGTGAACGTCGCTCCCTCGACCAGCTCGAACGTGTAGGTCTTGCGATCGTCTGAGATCGTCCAGGACTTGGCGAGCGCCGGGACGATCTCACCGTCCTGGTCGAGCTCGACCAAGCCCTCATAGACGTTGACCAGTAGCGCTTGCGCGATCGCGGCGCCTTCGGTCTTGGTGAAGTCGAGGTTCGCCGGCTCGGCGACCAGGCCGACCGCCAGCGACTCGGTCGAAGCCTGACCGTTGCCACTCGGGGTGCCACCGGAGCCGGTGGTCTCTCCGTCGGTGCCGGAGCCGGCGGAGCAGCCGGCCAGCATCGCGGCAGCCGCGAGCGCGACTGCGGCCTTCCTCATCTTCATGTGGTCCCTCACTTAGGTCTCCATCCTGTCCATCACGGCCGACGCCAGGTCCGCCGTGGTCGCCTGTCCACCGAGGTCGGGAGTGTGATGCGCGGGATCCTGCAGCGCGCTGCCCACGGCCTTGCGCACGGCACCTGCTGCGTCGTCGTGTCCGAGGTCTTCGAGTAGCAGCGTCGCCGACAGCAGGCACGCGACGGGGTTGGCCACGCCCTTGCCGGCGATATCGGGTGCCGAGCCGTGCACGGGTTCGAAGATGCCCGGGACGTTACCCCCGGGATGGACGTTAGCGCTCGGCGCCATGCCCAGGCCACCGGCCAAGACGGCAGCGAGGTCGGAGAGGATGTCACCGAACAGGTTGGACGCGAGCAC
>DATHBP010000018.1:0-1887 GCA_035296085.1 Nocardioidaceae bacterium
TTCGTCGCGGGCGTCTCGCCGGCGGATCTTGGTACCCAGCCACACCAGCGGGTCGAACTTGCGGTCCACGACCCGCTCCTTCATCGGAATGATCGCGTTGTCGGTGATCTTGATGTGCTCGGGACAGACCTCGGTGCAGCACTTGGTGATGTTGCACATGCCCAGCCCGGCGGCGTCCTGAGCGAGCTTGCGTCGGTCGTTGGTGTCCAGCGGGTGCATGTCCAGCTCGGCGTAGCGCAGGAAGAACCGCGGTCCCGCGAACGCGGGCTTGTTGTCGTCATGGTCACGGATGACGTGGCAGGTGTTCTGGCACAGGAAGCACTCGATGCATTTGCGGAACTCTTGGCCTCGCTCGACGTCGACCTGCATCATCCGGCGCTTGCCGTCAGGGTCTCGGGGAGTGGGCGCGAACGCCGGCACCTGCTTTGCCTTCTCGTAGTTGTAGGACACGTCGGTTACCAGGTCGCGGATCACCGGGAACGAGCGCATCGGAGTGATCGTGATCGTCTCGCTCGGAGAGAAGTCCTTGAGCCGAGTCATGCACAACAGCCGCGGCCGCCCGTTGACCTCGGCGCTGCACGAGCCGCACTTGCCCGCCTTGCAGTTCCAGCGCACCGCCAGGTCACCGGCCTGAGTCGCCTGCAGCCGGTGCACGGCGTCGAGCACCACCTCGCCCTCCTCCACGGCCACGGTGAAGTCGGCCAGCCCACCGCCGGACTTGTCGCCGCGCCACACCCGCAGTTTGAGGTCGTATCCCACTGTGTGCTCCTGATCCTGGCGTCAGACGTCGAACAGCTCGTGCAGCTCCGCCGGCATCTGCGGCAGCGGCTGGCGGCGCAGTGACATGGCGCCGTCTGTCTCGGTGAGCACGAGGTTGACGGTGGCCCACTCGTCGCTTGGCCCGGGGTAGTCGTCTCGGGTGTGGCCCCCGCGTGACTCGGTGCGCTCCAGCGCGGCCCTGGCGATGCACTCGGACACGCGCAGCATGTTGGCGAGGTCGAGCGCTAGGTGCCAGCCGGGGTTGTACTGGCGGTGGCCCTCGACGGTGAGATTGGCCGACCGCTGCTTCAGCGCCTCGATCTCGCGCAGCGACTCCTCGAGCTCCCCGCGGGTGCGGATGATCCCGACGAGCCGCTGCATGACGTCTTGCAGGTCCTGTTGGATCGCGTACGGGTTCTCGCCCCGCGCATGCTCGAACGGCGCGAGCGCGAACCGTGCGGCGGCCTGGACGTCCGACTCGTCAATAGCGGGACGCTGTGCCCCGCTGCGGCTGGCGTAGTACGCGGCGTTGAGGCCCGCCCGGCGGCCGAACACGAGCAGATCAGACAGTGAGTTGCCGCCGAGCCGGTTTGACCCGTGCATCCCGCCGGCCACCTCACCGGCGGCGTACAGCCCAGGGACGACCGATACGCCGGTGTCGGCGTCGACCTCTACGCCGCCCATCACGTAGTGACAGGTGGGTCCGATCTCCATCGGCTCGGCGGTGATGTCGACGTCGGCGAGCTCTTTGAACTGGTGGTACATCGACGGCAGCCGGCGCTGGATGAACGCTGCGTCGCGCCGGGAGGCGATGTCGAGGAATACACCGCCGTGCGGGGAGCCGCGGCCCGCTTTGATCTCGGAGTTGATGGCCCGGGCGACCTCGTCGCGCGGCAGCAGCTCAGGGGGCCTGCGGTTCGCCTTCTTGTCGTCGTACCAGCGGTCGGCTTCTTCTTCGCTGTCGGCGGTCTCGGCCTTGAAGTACTCCGGGATGTAGTCGAACATGAACCGCTTGCCGTCGGAGTTGCGCAGCACCCCGCCGTCGCCGCGGACCGACTCGGTGACCAGGATGCCCCGCACCGACGGCGGCCAGACCATGCCGGTCGGGTGGAACTGGACGAACTCCAT
>DATHBP010000019.1:0-5402 GCA_035296085.1 Nocardioidaceae bacterium
CGCGGCGGGCTCGCAGCCGGCGCCAGATGCGCAGCGCCGAGGTGGCGAACAGCACCGCGAGGCCTACTCCGACGATCAGCCAGCCCACCAGGCCGTACTGGGTGGCGCGGACTGAGATCACTTTGCCCTGGCCGAACGGCCGTCCGCTGGCGGTGACCGGACGCACGGTCACGCTGGTCAAGCCGATGCGTTCGGCGCGCGCCGTCACGGTGATGGTCGTACGTTGCTGCGACTGCACGAGGACAGGGCGCACCGCTGCGATCCCGAGCGCCGGATCGGCGGACGAGACGCTCAATCCGACGTTGATGCCGCCTTGCAGTCCGTTGGTGATCGTCACCGGGAAGCGCCCCGAGCTGCTCGACAGGGTCACAAAGCTCGACGTCTGGACCTCGACCGAGTCCAACGACTCGCGCACCGCATCCCCCTGAGCGGAGCTGATCTCCCCGCCGAGCCCCGGGGTCTTACGCCAATGCACCGAGGCGCTCGTGCCGATGGAGCGCTCGTAGCGGCGCAAGGCGACGCCGGGTGTCGTGAGGAGCGCGGCCAGCGTCGTGGAGACGCGCCGCAGCGATCGGGTGGCGCTGAGCAGCCGTTTGGGCAGCTCGGCCCGACGAGCGGCCGCCGAGTACTCGAAGCGGCCCGGGTAAGGGTCGGGTGTCGTGCCGAGCACGTCGGTCAGTGGGGACAGCTGGAGCCAGGGGACCTGCAGTCCTTCGAAGAAGTCGGCCTGTGCCCAGTCCTCGTCGGGATCCCAGCTGCGCGGCGGTGCAACCACCACTCTGACGGTCTCGCGCCCACGTTGCGACAACGAGAGCAGCGCTGTCTCGGCGAGCAGCCGTTGTCGCACCTGGAGGGCACCACCGGTTGGACCTGGGCGCGGGCCACCGCTGAACAGCGTCGAGTCGGCCACCAGCGTCTGCACTGCCCCCGCTTTGGTCGGAACCGTGAGCAGGGGGGCGCCACGCTCGGCGAGGGGCAGTGAGCGGTCGCTCAGCAGACTCACCGACGTACCCGCCCGCGCACCGGCGGCCAAGGACCGCCGGTCGGAGAGCCCGTCAGCGGGCCACAAGGTGGGAACGGAGTCGAGCTGGTCAGCGCTTGTCACCAGGCCGCTGGCGGCGAACGCCGGGCGCAGCACCTGGTGCAGCCGGCCGTGCACCAAGGCGGTGGCGTCTGGGTCCCCGTAGGGCAAGGAGAGCGTCGTGGGGGCGCGCCGGCCGCCCACGGGGGTGACCAGGGCCCGCATCGACGCCAGCCAGCTGGCGGCGGCGACCCCGGACACGCCGACGCGCTTTCGCCGGTTGCCCTGAATGACGTAGCCGTCGCTCATCCGCTCGGCCGCGGCCAGAACCGCGGGGTCGATCAGCCAGTTGAGGCGCTTGCGCGGCGCCGTCTCGGCCAGGGCCAGCATCTCGGCGAGGCGCCCACCCGCTGAGAACGCTCTGCCGAGCTGGTCGTTGACGAAGACGCCTGCACGCAGCTCCGGCACCGCGGCGGTGATCGGCCAGAGCAGCGAGACCGAAACGGTTGCGGGGGCAGGTCGCTCCGGCAGCTGCGCGATGAACGTACGAGCCCGGGCGTCAGCGAACTCGTCGCGGACGCCGCTGGGGGCCGTCGCCAGCACCTGGACGCTCAGCCAGTAGACGCCGGCGTCACTGATCGGCAGCGCTGCGTAGGGGATGCGCAAGGCGAACGTGCTGAGGTCGCCGCTGCGCAGGTCGCCGAGCTGTGCAAACAGTTCCGGCTCGATGATGCGCTCTCCGACGACCGCTGATGGGTCAGCGCGCACCGCTTCGGCGAGCTCGGCACGCGTGGTCATGGGTGTGCTGGAGAGGACCAGGAACACCTGCGCATTGCGCCATGTATCCGGGCTGGTGTTCGTGACGGTGCCCGAGACCTCCAGCGGAGTGCCCGGCCGCAGGGACGACGGCGTGATCGAGGTGATCCTTGCCTGCAGGCCGCTCGGCTCCTCGGCGACCCGGGCGAGCACCGCGGGACTCTCCGCCGAGCCGACGGCAGCGGGTGCAGCACAGGACAGCCCCAGACACACCGCCACCGCAGTGGCGGCGAACCCACGAACGCTCCCGAGCCCCACCGAGCTGCGGCGCAACGCCGTGCTCAGCAAAGAGTGGACGAGGGGCAGGTCACGCCGGGCAGCCTACGCTCGCGCGCAGCAACGGGGCGCCTTCCGGTCAGGCGCCCCATACAGTGTCTGGTCGTGCCCGGACCCCCGCTCGACGCCGCCACGCTGCCGGTCGTGGGTGAGCTCGGCACGCGCTTCGCCGCGCGCGGGCACGAGCTCGCGCTGGTCGGTGGCAGCGTCCGGGACCGCCTTCAGGCAGGGGTGGGAACCGATCCCGACCTGGACTTCGCCACCTCGGCCCGACCCGACGCCATCGAGGACTGCCTGAGCGGATGGGCGGACGCCACCTGGGACGTTGGCCGGGCCTTCGGCACCATCGGGGCCCGCAAGGGGCCGTGGACGCTGGAGATCACCACCTACCGCTCGGACTCCTATGACCGGGACTCGCGCAAGCCGGACGTCGCGTTCGGCGACTCGCTGCTCGGCGACCTGGCCCGGCGCGACTTCACCGTGAACGCGATGGCGGTGACGCTTCCCGAAGGTCGGTTCGTGGACCCATACGGCGGGCGGCGCGACTTGGCGGCGCGCGTGCTGCGTACGCCGGGTCGCCCCGAGGACTCCTTCGACGACGACCCGCTGCGGATGCTGCGAGCCGCCCGGTTCACCGCGCAGCTGGGTCTCGACGTCGCGCCGGAGGTCGCGGCGGCGATCACGGCCATGGCGGGGCGCATCGACATCGTGTCGGCCGAGCGCGTCCGCGACGAGCTCGTCAAGCTGGTGCTGTCACCCCGGCCTCGCCGCGGCCTGGCCCTGCTGGTCGAGACCGGGCTCGCCGAGCGCGTGTTGCCCGAGTTGCCGGCGCTGCGGCTCGAGCGCGACGAGCATCACCGGCACAAGGACGTCTACGAGCACTCGCTCACCGTTCTCGAGCAGGCCATGGAGCTCGAGGGCCGGCTGGGCGGCGGCCCGGACCTCGTCGTCCGGTTCGCCGCGCTGATGCACGACGTGGGCAAGCCGAGGACCCGGCGGTTCGGGCCGGACGGGACCGTGACGTTCCACCACCACGACGTGGTGGGCGCGAAGCTCACCCGCAAGCGGATGCAGGCGCTGCGGTTCCCCGGCACCGTCACAGACGACGTAGCCAAGCTGGTGGAGCTGCACCTGCGCTTCCACGGCTATGGCAGTGGGGAGTGGACGGACTCAGCCGTACGACGCTATGTCCGCGACGCCGGGCCGCTCCTGGAGCGGCTGCACGTTGTGACCCGGGCGGACTGTACGACGCGAAACCAGCGCAAGGCCGAGCGGCTGCGGCGCACCTACGACCACCTCGAGGAGCGGATCACCGAGCTCCAGGCGCACGAGGAGCTGGCGTCCATCCGGCCAGATCTCGACGGCAACCAGATCATGGAGATCTTGGGTCTGCCTCCGGGGCCGCTCGTCGGCGCTGCGTACCGCCACCTGCTGGAGCTGCGGATGGAGCATGGGCCGCTGGGTGCGGAGCGAGCCCGGGCGGAGCTGATCGCCTGGTGGTCGACGCGGGGGTGAGCCAGGCGTAGCCGCAGGCGGTGGCGGCATAGCCGACGGCGATGACTGCCGCGACGGCATAGGACTTGCCGTTCGGGGGGAGCACGAGGGCCCCGGCGGCGGCCGCAGCGACGAAGGCCACGTTGAAGGCGACATCGTAGAGGCAGAACACTCGGCCGCGGAACGCGTCATCCACCCACTCCTGAACGAGGGTGTCGACGCAGATCTTCACGCCTTGCGCAGAGACGCCGAGTGCGAACGCTGCGACGAGCAGAGTGGGCACGGTGTAGAAGGCGCCCGGCATCACCTCCACGAACGCCGCAAGGGTGAGCAGCGCGATGATCCACCTGCGCTTGCCCCACCACCCGACTGCCGCCGGTGTGACCAGCGCCGCCGTCACGAAGCCTGCGCCCGACACGAGCACGGCGATCGACAGCCCACGCAGGCCCGCATCCGGGTCGCTCGGGCTGTTGAAGTAGTTGCGGTAGAGCAGGATCGTCGCGACCGTGGAAAGGCCGTAGAAGAAGCGGTGGATCGCGATGGCCGCCAAGCCGGCTGCGGCGGGTCGCCTGCGGACCAGATGGCGACCACCGGCGACGAGTCCGGCGACGACGTGGCCGACCGCGCGCCGAACCGCCGGTGCCGCTGCGTCGAGGTCCGGCCCAAGCAGGTCGCGAGGGATGCGAGCGGCGAGGGCGGCTGCACCGACAAGCAGGACCGCGGCGGTCAGCAAGGTGACGACATCACCTGAGCCGCCGAGCGCTGCGACGCCAGAGTGCAGCAGCGACCCCCCGCCAAGGCCGAGCAGGAACGCGAGCGTGCCGCTGGTAGGGGTGACTGCGTTGGCGAGCACCAGGTCGTCGCGGCGTACGACATGCGGCAGCGCCGCGGACAACGCGGCCAGCAAGAACCGGTTGAGGCTGAGCGTGGTCACCACGAGGATGAACAGCACGGCGTCGCCGAGCTGGGCTGCGACGGTGAGGGCTAGCCCGACGACGAGGGCGGATCGCACCAGATTGGCTATGACGAGTACCTGGCGGCGCGACCAACGGTCCAGCAGGACCCCGGCGAACGGGCCGAGGACGCTGAACGGCAGCAACACCGCGGCCAGCGCGCCGGCGATTGCCTGGGGAGTCGCTTGGCGCTCGGGCGAGAACAACAGGTAGGACGCCAGCGCAACCTGCAGAACGCCGTCGGAGAACTGCGAGCCGATCCGCACCGCAAACAGGCGGCGGAAGTCGTGGCCAAGCAGCAAGTGTCGAAGATGACCGACCGCCCGCACATCTCCAGTGTGCGTGCTGCTTGGCGGTGCAGCGGCCAGTCGGTGCGCACCGTCACCTTGCCCGGCCGCACATGCCCGCCGACGGCCGATCTGTCTCCCGCTCGCCGGCATGTGACGTACTTGCTGTCAAGGTCCCGTCGCAGCCGCATCTGCGTCACATTCCAGAGCGGGGTCACCGGGCCACTGCACGTCGGCGGCAACCGATGCTGTGGACAACTCCTGCCCGCACCGGACCACACGCTGCATCGTCGGGCAATGCACCGTTGGGATGCCACGTCGAGGCTGCCGCCACCAGGCACTCCACCGATCCGGTACTCGGAAGCCCTCGCCGTTGACGGCACCCCGGGCAAGCTGCGCGGGCGGCGCTGGCGGCGTCCCTATCGCGGGTGGTACGTCCCGGCCTCTGCTCCGGTGGCCGGCCCTTCGCAGCGGATCGTCGAGGCGGCAGCTCTGTTGCCGACGTACGGCGCCGTAGGCGGCTGGGCAGCCGGGCATTGGCAAGGCGCTGGGCTG
>DATHBP010000020.1:0-7937 GCA_035296085.1 Nocardioidaceae bacterium
CGACGAAGTCACCCGCAGCCTCGAAAAGGTCGCGCAAACCCCGGCGGACGATCTCATGGTCATCGAGCAGGAAGATCCGGATTTGACGATCGCTGTCAGCCATAACCACCGTTGTACCCCTGCCGCTCGCGCATTCGCATCCGGATCGCCCGCGACGCCATCCGTGACGGACGCAGACAAGGCTCCAACGGTCGCTCGTACGGCGCCCGCGACCAGGCCATTCGGGTCCCCGGACTCCTCCGCTCGGCCGACGAGAACACGAGGGGAGGGACCTTCGACTCTGCCACCGCGGCGAGGGTAGCCAACCGGCCAGCAACGGACCAAAGTCCCGAGACCGGGAGTCCATCGCACCTTTTCGCAGCGGCCGCGACCGACGAGAGTGAAGGGAGGAAGAGGTGACTGGAGCTTGTACATCACGCTGCCGGGAACCCAACCAACCAGTCCTTCGTATGGACGGAAGGGATCGAAGCCATGAAGGCCCTCATCGTCTACGAGTCGATGTTCGGCAACACCGAAGACGTCGCTCAAGCTATCGCCAAGGGAATGGGGGACACCGTCGAGGTGGAAGTGGCTGAGGTGAGCCGCGCGCCGGCAAGTCCGCAGGTACCGATGATTGTCGCCGGCGGTCCCACTCACGCGTTCTCCATGAGCCGTCCCACCACACGAGCAGACGCCATCAAACAGGGCGCCCCACCGGGCAGGGAAGCGGTCGGCTTACGTGAATGGCTCCAGGCGCTGCCATCTGGTCACCACGACGACAGGTTGGTGACCTTCGACACCAGGGTGGCAAAGGCACGCCGCCTGCCAGGATCAGCTGCCAAAAGCGCCGCGAAAATCGCCCGACGCCACGGCTATGCGACCGAAACCACGGAGAGCTTCTATGTCCACGACGTATCCGGCCCCCTCCTGACGGGCGAAGTGGAGCGAGCCGAGGCCTGGGGTCGACATCTCGGGGCCTCGCTCGCCCGAGTCGATCGCTAGACGGCACAAGCACCACCGAGGAGAAGGAGCAGATGGCGAGGCCAAGCGGCATCGTCTTCTGCTGAGGGCCTGATGCTCACCCGGCTGAACGCGGCTATTTGAACACAGCGTGTGCAGCCCATGACGAATCAAGCCCTAGCGGAGCCCATTGAATGGGGTCCACACTCACACCACCCGGCGCGTCCGGTGCAGAGCCGAGGGTGCCACGTTCTACAGAGGAGAGGTAGTCATGCGAAGGTTCGTGCTTGCCGTCACGTGCTCCGTGATGCTCGCGTTGGTGTCCAGCGGTGCAGTAAGCCCCGCTTCGGCTCAACAGGGCGTACTGAGTGGCACCTGGACGTCGGTTGACATCGACGGCAGCAGTCAACAACTGCGCATCAGCGGTTCGGGGCAGGGCAGGTACGGCACGGTGCTGTTCGATGACTCCGCCAGCCAGGCCTGTGGGGGCGCACCGGCGCGGTTCGTAGGCTCCGGCTCCGCTGACGGCACCACCTTGCAGATGACCGGGACGGTCGTGTGCTTGCCCGGAGGGAACGTACTCGGTAGTCGAATCACCTTGAGCTTCGTGTACTCCCCGACGACCGACACCCTGACCGATGAGTCGGGAGTTGTCTGGTATCGCTCATAGGGCGCGCTTTTCAGGCGCCGATCCCGTAGCGGGTGGGCAGCGCTTCCTCATGAAAGACGACTGGGCTCTTCGCGCGTGAGTCGACGTGAAGGGTGAAGACGTCGGGTCGTGCATAGTGTCCGACAGGATCGAACATCCTCCTTTGCGCCTGTACGGCGGCGATGTCGCAGTCTGCGTAGACGATCTCCTCACGCTCCAGGACCGGCCCTGCAATCACCTCACCACCCGGCGCGACGATGGTCGTGTGGCCGCGAGACATCCAGTCATCGTCGAGACCATAGAGCTTCCCGCGCAGTTCCTCGGGTACGTCTGAGCCGCGCAGCAGGGGGGCAACGCCGATCACGAACTGCCCGCCTTCCTTGGCGATGTGACGCAATGTGGCCACCCAGGTGTCGCTGTTGTCCCACGTCGGAGCCAGGTAGATGTCACAGTGCTGCGCGTAGATCGCGGCCCGGGCAAGCGGCATGTAGTTCTCCCAGCACAGCAACCCCCCGACCACGCCGAACGGCGTACCTATAACGCCGAGCTCCGAGCCGTCCCCCATCCCCCACACGGTCCGCTCCCCACCCGTGGGCATCAGCTTGCGATGCCGCTGCAGCAGACGTCCGTCCGGGCCCACATACAGAAGGGTGTTGTACAGCGTGCCGCCTTCGATCTCGGTCACACCGATCACGACGTAGGCCGACACCTCCGCCGCCGCGTCCTGGATGCGCTGCAGAGCAGGCCCGGGGACGCTCACCGCGTTTGCGTAGAGACGCCGCGCGAACTCGGTGTCGCTCCATGCCGGAGTCCGCCACACCCAGTCCGGATAGGCGGGGATGAACGACTCGGGGAAGACGATCAATTCCGCACTGTGACTAGCGGCTTCCTTGACCAGGGCACAGACCTTGTCCGTGGTCGCCTCTCGGTCGAGGAACACCGGTGTTGCTTGTACGGCCGCTACGGTAACCATGCAGATCCTTAAGCGTCGGGGGTGCGTGCCTCGACGTCCCCGATAACGGGTCAAGGGCTTGTGTCGCGCTCCCGTCGAGAAGCCAAAACTGTACTTGTTCCGCTTTGACCTGCCCCCATCTGGGCGGCAACGAAGCACCAGTTGCGCTCCGCGGTCTCCAGCGCTGCAGATATCGGCTGAGGACTTGCTTGCGGGATAAGTATGTTCGGGTGCGTGGAGCTGTCGGTCTGTGTTACGGATGAGGATTACGAGGCGTGGCGGGCGATCCGGATCGCGGTAGTACCGGGTGAGCGTTGCGACACTGTTGCCGAGTTGCGTGCGCAGGAGACGCCGGAGCGGTTGATGCTGTTGGCGCGCGTAGACGGGGTGGTGGCGGGCTCGGGTCTGGCCAGTCGCTCTGACACCGCTGGTGGTGGCTTCGCCGCACCGCGGGTGCTACCTGATTACCGCCGACGTGGCGTCGGGTCGGCCCTGTTGCGTGCACTGGCCGACCACATCACCGCTCTCGGGTTCCCCGAGCTCCGCAGCATGGTCGACGACTCCGGATCCTTGGCGTTTGCCGCCCACTTCGGTTTCATCGAGAGGGACCGGCAGGTCGAGCAGATTCGCGCCATCGGTGCTGAGCGACCCCCGGGCGCTCTCCCAAAGGGAGTCCAGGTCATCACCCTGGATCAGCAGCCTGCGCTGTGGGCAGCCTGCTATGACAGCTTCGGTAGGCAGGTCCTGGCTGACTTCGCCACCTATGAGCCGGTCGAGGTCAGCGCTGAGCAGTGGAACTCCTCATGGGCCGGCGACCCGATGTTTCTTGCTTTGTTCGACGGCGAGGTCGTCGGATGTGCCGGCCTGCACCAAGACACCGACCGTCCCGAACGTGCAGAGAACGCGCTGACCGCCGTACGACGTGACTGGCGCGGCCGGGGCGTCGCCTCGCACCTCAAGCTCCGCACGCTGCAGTGGGCGACGGCCCATGGGTTGCGGGAGCTGTACACCTGGACCCAAGTCCGCAACACGGCGATGCTGCGCCTCAACGAACAACTCGGCTACGTGGTCGGCAAGACCAGCGTCAGCCTGGAGCGGCGGCTGCCGCTCTGACGTGGTCGGTCAGGCCGGGGGTAGGTGGCTCATGATCAGTGTGGCCTCTTGGTTTTCGGGGTCTAGGTCGAGGGCTCGTCGCAGATGGTTTCTCGCTAGGTCCACATTCCCATCGACCTGATGGGCCCAGCCGGTCATCGTCCAGGCAGCGGATGAGTCTGGACGCAACGCGGCCCACGCCCGCAGGAGGGGCCAGGCAAGACTCGTACGGTGCAGCTCGATCGCTCCCCACACGGCATCGAGGAACCCCTCGTCGTCGACGTCGTACTCGGCCGGCTCAGCGGCGGCCAGTCGGTGGAAGGTCGCCATTGCGGCGTCCGGACCTGACGTGTTCAACGTCTGGGCGACGGGGCCGACGACCGAAGGCCGCAAGGCGTGTAAGGCCGCCACCCCCTCACCAAACTGCTCGGGCGTAACACCGGAGCTCACCGAGAGTGCGGGATCGGCAAGGGCGATGTCGAGCGCTGCCGCGGCGATGGCCGAGGTGGGGACGGTGTTGGAGTTGGCCAGCACGGCGACCCCGGTCCGGCGCCCAGGCACCAGCACGAGCTTCGAACCGAAGCCGGGGTCGGCACCGCTGTGGCTCAGTGTTCGGTGCCCGCGGTAGCTGCCCACGGCCCAGCCGAGGGCCGCCTCTTCCTCCCACAGGGGGTGACCCATCTGTACCACCGGCCGCCACATCAGGTCGCGCAGCCCGGGGTCCAACCGTGCCGACTGCTCGTCGGGACCCCCAGCGGTCACCGCAACGGGCTCGAGGTGGGCTTCCATCCACCGGCACATCTCGACCAGGTTGGAGTGCAGGGTCGAGCTGGGGGCGTGGCGCCTGGTGTAGGGATAGGCGCCCTCGGGCACCGTCAGCGGCATTCCCACGTGCGGTGACGCAGCCAGGCGTGCCGGCACCTCGCCGCGCAGGAAAGTGCTGTTGCGCATCCCGAGTGGGGCCAGCACCTGCTGGCGGACGGCGTTCTCGAAGGTCATCCCGGTCACCCTGGCCAGCAGCAGCCCGAGAAGCTCGAATCCGGCATTGGAGTAGGCGAACGCCGAGCCTGGCTCCGCCTGCAGCCGCCAGCCCGACAGGCTGCGCGCGAACTCGCTGAGCGCCTCGTCGCCCAGCTGCGGGTCGTGCCAGCCGTAGTCCGCGACGTCCGGGAGACCGCTCGAATGGCTCAACAGTCCCCGGGCGGTGACCTCCCCAGCGCGACCGTCCGCCAGCGTGAACTCCGGCACCCACGCGACGATCGGAGCATCCAGATCGAGCATCGGCTCGCCGGTGCCGCGAACGGTGGCCAGCGACACGATCGCGGTCGCTACGACCGGCTTGGATACCGACGCCAGATGGAACATCGTCTCGGCTGTGACCCGCGCGCCGGTGCCGACGTCACGGACCCCAAACTCACGCAAGACGACCTCGCCCTCCCGCACCACGGCAACGGCCAGGCCTGCCACCTCGTGCGTCCCGACGAAGGTCTCAACCAGCGGCCACAAACGTTCCTCCACGCTCGCCTGCAGGCGCACCGGATTCGCGTCCACGTCGCGACGCTACGCCGACCACGCGTCGCTGCATCGGAGGAGCGATCGCCACGCGGAAATGGCCATGTCGAGCCAGGCGCCAAGACACGGCGGGACCGCCGGGGGATCCGCCGTGGCCCATGAGTGGCAGAACGGCCGCGAATCGGGTCGCTCCCCGAGGCGACCTAGACCACGGAGTGGGTGATCGTGGCGGTGTAGACAGCCGCCGCCAACCCACCAGAAACCGCCACGTGAATGGTGGGCGTCCAGGTAGCGGAGTTGTCGCCGGTGACGCCGGTCGCCGTGACCACGGGGGCCACTCCGGTCAGGTTCGACGGGTTGTTGGCGGTGTAGGTGGCGGTTCCGACCTTGGTGATGGCTCCGGCGGTGTACCCGACGGCAGAGGCGGCGATCGCAGGCCCAGTCGGCGGAGTGAAGGCGGTAGAAATGGCACTGGCCACCCATCCAGCAGAACCAGAGCGAGCGTCGGTCACCTGCACCTCACCAAGCGGCCCGCTGATGGTCCCACCGCCGACAGTGTTGGAGCGGGTTCCCAGGCTGCCGGCACCGACGGGCACAGTGATTGCCAGCACGCCACCGGTGATCTGTACCGAGGCGCTCGACGTCCCGGTCTGGTCTGCGGACGCGGGGTAAGTCACAGCTCCCGCCATCGTGATGGCGGCAATGCAGACAATCAATGGGCTGATACGCATGAGGTCTTCTTCCTTTGTTGTGCATGGATTTGAGCTGGAGGGAGCGGAGTACGAACTCGGTCAGATCGTCGGCTCAGGTGGGCGCCGGCATGGCAGCGGTTGGCACGGGGCTCTTGCGCCTCCCCCGTCGGGCCGTGAACCACCAGACGAACGCGAGCAGAGCGAGGAGCAGGACCGCACCGGCAATCCAGAACCAAGCAGCTGAGCCGCCCTCAGGGTCTGGTGCCACCGTTTCGCCGGCACGAGTCCCCTTGGGAAAAGTAAGAGTGGCACTAGCGGAGCGCGTCAACAGGCCGCTGACCACCTCGATGCGTGCTTTCCACGGACCGTCCGGGAGCTGCTTGTCGAGCGAGATCGTGATCGGCTCGGTCTCACCGATTCCCAGAGTCGTGCCCAGACTGACCGGGAAAGGCCCCGCGGCCAGGCCGCCCGGGCCTTTGGTCAGCTTGAGCGAGCCGCTCAGGTCAAGGGCGCGACCCCCGGTGTTCGCGATCTGCGCTTGCACCATGGGTTGTCCGGAGCTGTCCCGTGCCGAGGTCAGGGACTGGATCGCGAAGTCCGAGGCCGGTTCACCACCCGGTCCCACCGAGAGGTAGACCCGGATGCCGACCCGGCTGACCTGGGTAACTCCGTCGTCTGCTGGCGTAGAAGACGTCTGGGCCCAGATGACCCCGTACTGCTCACCAGGGGCGGCGTCGTCTGGGACGCGGATCGTGACGTCCACCATGGCCCTGGCGCCATCGGCGAGGCGGAGGGTGGGACGGTCCACGGTAGTCCAGGTGGACAGCTCGTTGGGGGTGTCCCCCTCGAGCCCGACGAACGCGCCGTCAGCAATCTCTGCGGCGGCCGAGTACACGACGACTCGTGCAGCCCTGCCCGAGTCGTTCGACACCTCGACGCGGCGCTCGATCAGTGTGGCCGGCGCCACATGGTCGATGATGTAGACCCGCGCGCGCGGGTTGGCCTTGGTGGCGACGGGTGCGTCGACCAGGCGTATGCCGACACCAGTGTGGTCCTCGTCGGCTGCCTGCGGCGCGCCGAAGGCACCGGCAGCCGGGGTCAGAAACCCAGCTACCAGCGCGATCAGAACCAGCAGTTGCCGCATGCGTCAGCCTCAGGCAACCGAGGTGCCGACGGTGCTGGAGTGGTCGCCGACGCTGACGGCCGGGGTGCCGAGGACACGTAGACAACTCATGTCGTGGAGGAGTCCTTGCTTTCGGTGAGTCGAGCGTTCGTGCCCAGTGGAGGCGTGGAGATGCGCCGGCGGCGAACAACGTCACGGTGGCACTACTTAGAGTATGGAGATATAACTGTGAGTTAGCATCATCCGTTTGGTCCCTTTTGCGATCCAAGCCGGCCCCCTCCAGCATTGGCGCTCCCCGAGCGAGGGCCGAGACAGCAGCCGAGATCTCGATCGTTTCGAGGAGGTCCCGGGCCGTACGTTGACCGGGTGAGCAGGTTCCGGCAGACCCTCCGCGCGCACGGAGTCTCCGGGCTCGTCGTCGTAGCGGCGTTGCTAGGTGCCGTGGGGACGGCTGCCCGAACCGACTCGTCGATGCCGACCGGCCCGGCGGCGTGGGCCGAGGCAGCGGCGATCGCTGGTGTCGTCCTGGTCCTGCTCCTACGCCGGAGGTATCCCTTCGGTGCTCCAGCCGTCGTCTGGTTGGCCAGTACTGCACTCTCGTTCGTGGATGGGGAGCTGATAACCAGCCAGGGAGTCGTCTACATCGCGGGCCTGGCCGCAGCCCTGCTGCTCGGCAACCTGCGCAACGACGTCCAAGGCCGGATCGGCCTGGTGATCGTGGTTGGCGGCGCGGCGATCATCGTCTCCAACGACCCCGGCGACGATGCGGGCAGCCTGGCGTCGACGACAGCCATGTTCGCGATCAGCTGGCTTGTGGGCTATGCGCTGCGGGAGCGGACCGAGCGGACCGAGGCAGCAGAGCAGCGGGCCGCTCTTGCCGAGCGGGATCGGGAGATGACAGCCCGGGTCGCCGTGGCCGAGGAGCGGGCCCGCATCGCCCGCGAGCTGCACGACGTCGTGGCGCACGCCGTCAGCATG
>DATHBP010000021.1:0-1981 GCA_035296085.1 Nocardioidaceae bacterium
GGAACTCGCGGGACCGGTTTGTTCACCGTGCAAGCGGTGTGGCAGCGTTCACGATCCGGCGAGGATGAAACGAAAGGTGAGTCAGATGCGTGCGATCTCCAAGACCGTCTCGGCGGCGACCTGCGCGGTGCTCGCGGTCGGCGTGGCATTGCCCGCCGATGCCAACGTGCGGCGCTTCACCGACTCGCACCGAGACAGTGACTCGGGCGTCGACATCTGGTCGGTGCGCGTCGACAACTCCACTGCCGTACCCAGCGAGATACGGATCCGCATCAAGCAGGACAACGTTCGCTCCGGTGACAGTGTCACGATCTACATTGACACCCGGCCCACCAACCCCGGGCCGGAGTTCGCGTTCTCGGGCACTGCGGGGAGTGAGTACGCGCTGCACCACACGAAGGGGTGGCGGGAGACCCGCGGCCTGGTGCCCTTCCGCTGCGGCTATCGCATGCGCATCAACGAGGTCACCGACGTCACCCGCGCCGTACTGCCGCGGCGTTGTCTCGGCGAACCGGGCGCGGTGCGTGTTGCGGTGCACGCCGTAGGCGGCATGGACGACGGCCGCGACTGGGCGAAGGCTCGCCGGACGTTCTTCGGCTTCGTCCGCCGCTGACCGTCACGTCACTCGACTGCCCCCGGTCGGTCGCTCCCAGTCCTGCGGCTGGTCCGGCCACGCCGGTACGGCCTCGGGCGGTCGGTGGCGCTCGTACCACGCAGCCGCGCGTAGCACCCCGACGTCGTCGAACCGACGCCCGGAGATCTGCACGCCGATCGGGCGGCCGTCGGCCGTGAAGCCCGCGTTGATCGACGCCGCCGGCTGCCCGGACATGTTGTAGACAGCTGTGAACCCGATGTGGGCCATGCCCTTGCCTGGCTCCAGGAACGGCATCGGCTGGTCGGCGGGGAACGCGGCAACCGGCGCGACGGGTGACAGCACCAGGTCGAACGGCTGGGTCGCCGCGACGGTCAGCTGCTGGATGCGCAGGATCTGCTGGTAGCAGCGCAACACTCGGGTGCCGGATGCCTCGGAACCGCCGTGGCACCACTCGGCGATGTAGGGGTGCACCAGGCGCCGGCGTTCCGGCGGAAGAGAGCTGTAGTCGTTCCACGAGCGCACCCGCCAGAACAAATCCAGATCGTCGAGCAGATCCTGGCGGCAGAAGGATTCGAGCGGCTCAACGGTTGCGCCGGCTGACTCGAACACCACAGCGGCCGTGGTGACACACCGGCGGACCTCCGTGGCCACCGGCTCACCGCAGCCGGCGTCGAGATGCAGCGCGATCCGAAGGCCGCGCACGTCGAGTTCGTGCGCTGACCAGTCGAGGTCGGCTGGCGGCAAACTCGTCCAGTCCCGGGGGTCGGGTTGGCTGAGCACCGACATCAGCAACGCGCAGTCGGTGACCGTACGAGTCATCGGCCCGGCGCAACGACCCAGGTAGGGGGCGTCGAGCGGTACTCGACCGAAGCTGGGCTTGAGCGTGGCGAGGCCGAGCCAGGTGGCGGGCAGCCGAAGCGACCCACCGATGTCGGTGCCGACGTGCAGGGGACCGTACCCGGCGGCCGCCGCCGCTCCCGCCCCGGAGCTCGAGCCCCCGGTCGTCCACGCAGGGTTCCACGGGCTCCGGGTGATGCCGTGCAGGCTGGACACCCCGGAGGAGAGCATCCCCCAGTCGGGCATCACGGTGCCGCCGAGCACCACGCCGCCCGACTCCAGGACCCGGGCCGTGACGGGAGCGTCGACGGCAGGCACCACCGGATCCACGCCGGCGTTCCCGCTCGGCATCGGGACACCGGCGCGCGCGATGTTCTCCTTCAGCGTCACCGGCACCCCGTCGATCGGCCCCAATGGCCGGCCAGCGGACCATCGCTGCGCGCTGGCGCCGGCAGCCTGCCGTGACGCCCCCACGTCGCGCACGAAGAAGGCGTTGATGACCGGCTCGCGGGACTCGACGACCGCCTGCACGGCGTCGTGGACGTCAAC
>DATHBP010000022.1:0-4003 GCA_035296085.1 Nocardioidaceae bacterium
GAGCCCGCTGGCCTGGCGAGCCAGTACGAAGACCGCACCCCCGGCAGTGGCGATCGCCAGGCGCCAGAAAGCCACCGCGATCACCGGGGCGGCGCAGGCGGCGATGAGCGGGCCGGACGTCGAGACACCGAGGACAGCGACCACCATGAGCAGTGCGTCGGCGGGCCGCACCCGGGCTGTCTCGGCAGCCGGGCGGGCCGTCGGAGCCACGGCAGCCCTTAGGCCGGCGGCGGGGCAAGGGACCCGGTCGCGACCGGTACGACGCCTCCACCGACGTGGCACATCACGACTCGACCGGCGTCGAAGGTGACCCGGCCGAACAGTGTGGATGGGCGCCCGACCTGCGCTCCCTGACGCACCACATAGTTCTCGCGGGCACCGGCAGCGAGCACCTTGTCCGCCGCGAGCACGATGCCGAGCCCCAGCGCCGCCGAGCCGGTAGCCGGGTCTTCCAGCACGCCGACGTCCGGGCAGAACACCCGGGCCGTGACCGAGACCTGCTGGTCGATGGCTTCGACGCGATAGACGCACAACCCGCCCAGGGGGTCACCGCCGTCCCGAGCGGGCACGCCGCTGAGCGCCCGGATCGACGCGGTGGCCCGTTCGAGGGCGTCGCCGCGGACGGCGAGGTAGCCGAAGTCGAGCCCGCAACCGGCGACCCGCAGGTCGCCGATGGCGTCGGCCGGGTCGAGGCCCACCGCCGCCAGTGCGGAGACGGCATCCGCCGCCAGTGAGAGGCCGCGCGGTGCCGCCGACAGCTCGATCGGCCCGCCACCGGAGGACACCTCCAGCGCGACGACGCCAACGCCGCAGAGCTGGCCGACCGCTCCGGTGGGTACGAGCTCGTCGCGGTGCAGCGCCCACGCGGTGCCGATCGACGGGTGCCCGGCGAACGGGAGCTCCGCGCCCGGCGTGAAGATGCGCACGCGGTAGTGCGCCCCGGCGGCTCGCTCAGCGTCCGTCGGCTCGCTGGGGAACGCGGTCTCGGAGAGGTTGAACTCCCGGGCAATCGCCTGCAGCTGCGCTGCCGACAAGCCGTCGCTGTCGCGTACGACGGCCAGCGGGTTGCCTGCATAGGGGACGTCGGTGAACACGTCGACAACGTCGTAGCGCAGCACGAAACGCAGCCTAAACGGACCCCCTCACCGGTAGCCTCGAGCCGTGAGCGTCGCAGCATCGAGGGTCTTCGTGGCGCGGCTCGCTCAGCTGCTCGTCTTCGACCCCAACGGCGACCAGGTGGGCCGGGTGCGCGACGTCGTCGTTGCGTTGCGCAACGACACCCGACCCCCGCGCGTGCTGGGTCTGGTGTTGGAGGTCTTCGGCCGCCGCCGGGTCTTCGTGCCGATGACCCGCGTCACGAGCGTGGACGCCGGCCAGGTCATCACGACCGGGCTGGTCAACATGCGCCGCTTCGAGCAGCGCTCGACCGAGACATTGGTGCTCGGTGAGCTGCTCGACCGTACGGTGACGTTGCGCGAGTCCGGCGTTCGCGGCGTCGTCTTCGACGTCGCGATGGAACAGACCCGCACCCGCGACTGGGTGCTCAGCAAGGTTGCGGTCCAGCAGCGCGCCAAGCGGTTCGGGCGCAAGGGCCAGACCCACGTCGTCGACTGGTACGACGTGGAGGGGCTCACCGCGCCGGAGTCGAGCCAAGGCGTGACCCACCTGCTGGCGGCGCTCGACAGCATGCGGCCAGCCGACCTGGCCAACGTGATCCACGACCTGCCGCCCAAGCGGCGCGGCGAGGTGGCCGCCGGACTCTCCGACGAACGCCTCGCCGACGTGCTGGAGGAGCTGCCCGAAGAGGACCAGGTACAGATCCTGGGCCAGCTCGACACCGAACGGGCAGCCGACGTGCTCGAGGAGATGGGCCCGGACGACGCGGCCGATCTCATCGCCGAGCTGCCGCCGGAGACCGCAGAGCAGCTGCTGCGCTTGATGGAGCCGGGAGAAGCAGAGGACGTGCGCCGGCTGCTGAGCTACGAGGAGCACACCGCCGGGGGCATGATGACCACCGAGCCAGTCATCCTGGCGCCGGACGCGACGCTGGCCGACGCGCTGGCCCGCGTGCGCTCCGCAGAGCTCACCCCGTCGCTGGCGACGATGGTGTTCGTCTGCCGCTCGCCTTTGGAGACGCCGACGGGCCGGCTGCTCGGGGTCGCGCACATCCAGCGGCTGCTGCGCGAGCCGCCGTCGACACTCGTCTCCGGCGTCATCGACAACGACGTCGAGCCGCTGCGCCCGGACTCGTCGCTGTACGACGTCGCCAGCCATCTCGCTGCCTACAACATGGTCGCGAGCCCGGTCACCGACGAGGACGGCAGGCTGCTCGGCGTCGTCACCGTCGACGACGTCCTCGACCACCTGCTCCCCGTGGGCTGGCGCGACCGCAACCACGAGCGCACCGTGGAGGGCGTCCGTGGCGCGTGAAGAGCGCGGCGACGACCGCGCCGAGGACCGCCGGCGTACGACCCGAACCAGCCGTCTCGACGTTCCCCGCGACGCACGGCGCTCGCTGCTGCCACGCCCCGCCTACGACGCCGACACGTTCGGCCGGATGTCGGAGCGGATAGCCCGCTTCCTCGGCACCGGCAGGTTCCTCGTCTACATGACCGTCGTCATCGTCGCCTGGGTGGTCTGGAACTCCATCGGGCCGGACCGGTTGCGCTGGGACACCTATCCGTTCATCTTCCTCACCCTGCTGCTCAGCTTGCAGGCGTCGTACGCCGCACCGCTGATCCTGCTGGCGCAGAACCGGCAGGAGGGGCGGGACCGAGTCAACCTCGAACAGGACCGCGAGACCAACGCACGCGCGCACGCGGATATGGAGTACCTCGCACGTGAGGTCGCCACGTTGCGTATCGCGCTCGGCGAGGTCGCAACCCGCGACTTCCTGCGATCGGAGCTTCGCGGCCTGCTCGCCGACCTCGACGACCGCACCGACACTCCCGACCAGCCGTGATCGCGCCGCAGCGCTTCTACCGACCGCGCTGACCCAGTACAGCCCGCTCGTCGACGTCAGCCTGCTCTGCTGGACCGCCGATCACCACCGTGGCGTCCAGCGCACCGGAGCGAGCTATCCGCGCCACCAGCCCGCTGCGCTCCATGGCGGCGCACAGCTGGCCCACCTGCTGCTCGCCCGCCTCGACGACGACATGACCGTCCGGAGCAAGCCAGCTGGGCGCCGACGAGATCACCCGGCGCAGCACGTCGAGGCCGTCGACGCCGCCGTCGAGCGCGACCCCGGGCTCGTACGTCCGAGCCTCGGCCGGCATCAACGCGATCGCCGCGCTCGGTACGTACGGTGCGTTCGCCACCAGCACGCCGACGCGACCCCTCAGCCGACCCGGTAGCGGCTCATAGAGGTCGCCTTCGTAGACCCGAGCGGCCGGCTCCAGGTTGCCGCGGGCGCACTGAACGGCAGCGGGATCGATGTCCACGGCGTGCAGCTCGATGTCCTCGACGGCCGCCATCAGCGCCGCGCCGACGGCACCCGAGCCGGTGCACAGGTCGACGACCACGGCGCCCCGACGCGCCAGCGCAGCGGCTTGCGCGGCGAGGAGCTCGGTTCGGCGCCGAGGGACGAAGACGCCGGGGGCCAAGACGACTCGGAGGCCGCAGAATTCCGCCCAGCCAACGACGTGCTCGAGGGGGGTGCCGGTCGCGCGCTCGGTCACCATCGCGGCGAGATCGGCCGACGTCGTCGCCACGGCGAGGAGGAGCTGCGCCTCCTCCTCGGCGAAGACACAGCCAGCGTCGCGCAGCTGGCGAGCGACGGCAGCCACATCGCCCTGCGACCCCCCGGTGCGCTGGTGTGTCGGGCTAGCCGCCGTGATGGACCGCCTCCACGTTGTGGCCGTCCAGGTCGCGAAGGAACACTGCGTAGTAGCCCGGGTGGTATTCCGGCCACTCGCGCGGAGCGTGCAGTACCTCTACGCCCGCCGCCACGGCCGCATGGTGGACCGCATCGACGGCGTCCCGGTCGGGCGCCGAGAACGCGATG
>DATHBP010000023.1:0-22068 GCA_035296085.1 Nocardioidaceae bacterium
TGCGGTGGCCAGCATCAAGCCGGGCACGGAGCTGTCGACGTGGACGCAGGACTGCTTCGCGGGCCAGGTGCGGTCGACGTCGGACCTGGTGTCGGAGGTCTGCGACCCCCGGTTCATCAACCCACAGACCGGTCCCTTCTACGTCGAAGGCGCCGAGCCGGGTGACACGCTGGCGGTGCACTTCCGCAGCATCGTCCCCCGCGAGGCCCGCGGTGTCAGCACGACTGTCCCGCTGTTCGGGTCTCTCACCGCGACCCATTTCACCGCGATGCTGCACGACCCCCTGCCCGAGCGCACGTGGATCTACGAGATCGACAACGCCGCCGGCGTGGTGACGTATGACGCCCTGGACTCGCCGTACCAGGTGGACCTTCCGCTCGACCCGATGCACGGCACTGTGGGAGTGGCTCCCGCACTCGGCGAGGTGCGGTCCTCGCTGACCCCCGGCGACTGGGGCGGCAACATGGACACCCCTGAGATGCGCGCCGGCACCACCTGCTACCTCGGTGTGAACGTCGAGGGAGCGCTGTTCAGCCTCGGCGACGGCCATGCGCGGCAAGGCGAGGGTGAGACGTGCGGCGTTGCGGTCGAGTGCGCGATGGACACCGTCCTGGTGGTCGATCTCATCAAGGGCGGGTCGCCGACAGCGTGGCCCCGGCTCGAGGATGACCAGTTCGTCATGACGACGGGGTCGGCCAGGCCGTTGGAGGACGCGTTCCGCATCGCCCACAGCGAGATGGTCAACTGGGTCCGGGAGATGACCGGGTTGTCGTCGATGGACGCCTACCAGCTCGTGTCGCAGACCGCCTTGACGCCGATCGCGAACGTCGTAGACAACAACTACACGGTCGTCGCCAAGCTGGCGAAGCGCTACCTGCGCGACACCCAGGTGATGGACGGGATGCACGCACGCCTGCGAGCCGATGCCGTGGGCGGAGCTCACTGAGGGCGGTGTGCCGCGGCACCCACCGGCTACCCCCGACCCGACCAAGGACTTCTAGGACTGGTCCTCTGAGGCTCGGACACCAGCGGTGGCAGGCAAGGGCTTGTGGTCGCCGAGTAGTACCCGACGGCGGGCCATCAGATCGTCGTACTCCATGTAGACGTCTTGGAGGTGGCGCGCGCCGCTAGCCGGGTCGAAGGACAATCGCCCGTGCAAGACGCGGTGTCCGTGCACAGTGAGCAGGTCTCCACTGGCGGTCTTGAAGGCGACCTTGTACCGGTCGCCCGCGAGCATCCGACCGAGCCTGCGGTAGGCGGAGTAGAACGCCTCGACATCGTCGAAGGCGGCGTCGAGTGGCTGGGCGAGGTGGTTGGAGAACCGGAAGGTCGAGACGCGCCCTTCGCTGTCGAGCTGGACGATGGGGGCGGTGGCGCGGGTGTCCTCGTCCTCGCTGAACACCTGGAACGTCACCGGCACCCGGCACAGCGTGTCGAACGCGCGCTGGTCCTCGGCGCGCAGGTCGGCCAACACCGCCCAGCCGTCCGTCACGGTGCTCTCCCCGCCGTTCGCGTCGTTCACCAGGAAGTGCAGCAGCTGGATGCTGGGCGGCCAGTGGTAGCTCGGAAGGTCGGTGTGCGGCTTCAGCTCCGCCGCCGTGTGCGCCACGCTGTAGCCGGCAGGGTCGTGGCGCACGTTGTGGATCCGCTCGAACGCCGTCTCCCGGACGTGCCCGATCGTCTCGGCGAAGCGCTCGACGTCGCCCGGTTCCGATGGCGTGTTGCGGACGAGCGCCACGCCGTAGTCCCTCACCGCGTCGAGGTAGGCCAGCTGGCCCTCGTCGGTGCCGACCACCGCGTCGTGCTCGAAGGTCGGTACCGGGTCCAGGGTCGCGTCCCACAGCGTTGGTGTGTGGCGCCGGGCGGCCCGCGCACGCTCCGAGTAGTCGTACGCGCGCAACCATCCGGCCGAGTAGGCCGAGGAATGGCCGTCGTTCCAGGTGATGCGCAACGAGCCGTCGGCGCCGAGCACGGCAGCCAGCGGAGCAGTTTCCGCCCCGATGTCTGCGGTGTACACCTGGCGTTCCGTGGTTTGGCCCACCCTGCACTCGCTGCACCAGCAGTTGTCACGGAGCCACACGTAGTGGAAGTGCAACACCTCGCCGGCAACGGGCACGGCTAGGTGGCGGTCGAGCAACGTCACCCCCGGGCTAGTTGCAGCGGGGGCGGTGACAGTGCTGGTGGCGCTGGTGGCAGTCGCGGACCCAGTCATGGTGCTCCTCAGGCGTCCGGTCACGGTTTTCGCGATGACTGAAGGCTTCCGCCTGACGCCGCTCCGTGCAAGGACTGCACTAACCCAATTGCGGCAGCTTCTGCGAATGGTCCAGTGCACCGGAGAAGAGGTCGCCCTTCTCCGCGATGCGCCCGACGATGCTGCGGATCGTGAAGCCGTCAGGTGTTAGCCCGGGGTCGTCCAGCTCGTCCCACTCGATCGGAGCGGATACCGGAGCGCCCGGCGCGGGCCGCGGACTGTACGGGGCGACCAAGGTCTTGTTGATGGCGTTCTGCGTGTAGTCCAGCCGGGCCAGGCCGCCGCGCTCGTTGACGTTCCACTTCCAGCTGACCAGCTCGGGAACCACCACGCCGACGCTCTTGGACAGCTGCTCAACCCAGGAACGGGTCTCCCGGAAGTCCGGGCCGGGCGCGATGGGTATCCAGATCTGGATGCCTCGCCGGCCGGTCACCTTGGGCCTGCCTACGACACCGATGTGCTCGAACGCAGCGCGGTGCAGCCGGGCAAGGACGAGCAGGTCCTCCCAGCGCGTCCGCTCGCCGGGGTCGAGGTCGACGAGCGCGTAGGTCGGGCTGTGCGGATGGTCGACCTTCGACGTCCAGGCATGCCACTCCAGCGCGCCGAAGTTGGCCGCCCAGACCAAAGCCGCGGGCTCGTCGACCACGAGGTAGGTGTGCGTCTCCCCAGGGTCTGCGTCGGTGTTGTCCCAGCGCGGCAGCCAGTCGGGTGCGTGCCGGGGCAGCTCCTTGTGCCAGAACCCCTTCGACTGCGCCCCGTTGGGGTGGCGGTGCATGTTGAGCGCCCGCCGGCTGAGGTAGGGCAGGAGCGTGGGCGCGATCTGGGCGGAGTAGCGCAGCAGGTCGCGCTTGGTCACCGGCTCCTCGCCAGGACGTGCTGGGAACAACACCTTGTCGAGGTTGGTGACCTTGAGCTCCCGGCCGAAGACCTGCCAGCTGCCCGAGTCAGCGAGGACGTCGAGCTGCCCCAGCTCCTCGGGAGTAGCGGCTTTGACCGCGAGTGCCTTGAGCGCGATGGAGGCGCGGGCGGCAGGCAGGTCGGAGCGCCACATCCGGTCGGGATCGGCCTTGACCTCGTCGTTGCTGCGGCCGCTCAACACCGAGCGGGCATGGTCCTCTGCGTTCCATCCCGGGACGGCGTACTCGTCGTGCTTGTGCAGCAGCAGCCACTCGTCCTTGCCGGACCCAGCTCGGCTTGTCCGGACGAGTACGAACCGGCCCTGGAGCCGCTCACCCCACATGTCGAGGTGCAGCTCGCCCCTGGAGATCGCGCGGCCAGGATCGGCGAATCGACCGGATGTATCCGGCTCCCAGCGGCCCACGTCCCAGACGATGACGTCGCCGCCGCCGTACTCCCCGGCCGGGATGACCCCTTCGAAGTCGAAGTACTCCAGCGGGTGGTCCTCGACGTGGAAGGCGGCACGGCGAACGTCGGGGTCCAAGGTCGGTCCCTTCGGCACCGCCCAGCTCGCCAGCACACCGTCGACCTCCAGGCGGAAGTCGTAGTGCAGGCGTCGGGCGCGATGGCGCTGGACGACGAAGAGCCGGGAGGCCGCACCGCCGACGTCGGCACGGGCTTCGCCCGACGGCTCCGGCGTCCGCGAGAAGTCCCGCTTGCGCCGGTAGGCGAGCAGGGGGTCGTTCATCGAGCCGCCTCGGCCATGAGCCGTGGCGGTCCGATCGTGGCGCTGACGCCCGGTGACCACAGCACACTGACCGGCGGTCCGAGCGAGGCGGGCAAGCCCGCAGCGGCCACCAGCTCGTCGCTCCAGCTCAGCAGCTCGGCCGAGTGCAGCGGCCAGGGCTGGTGTTCCGCGGCGCACCACAGGCTGCGCCCGAACGCGGACCAGTGCAGCGACCAGCGTGCGGTGAGGAAGTGGTCGAAGCTGGTCGGTGACGTGAGTGCGCTGCCGGTGCGGACGGCGAACCGAGTCGCCGCGCCGCCTTGCGGCCAGCGGCGACGACCGTCGTACGAGAGGACTCCGTCTCTTCTGCTGCTCCGGCCCGCCCACCACATGTAGGGCAGGCGGTACCCCGCCCGCGCCACCAAAGTGGGAAGCAGCCGGCCGGCGTCGAGGGAGCAGAACACGATGCCGCGCCGGCCCGCCCGGTCGACGGAGTACAACCGGACGTTGATCTCCGGGAACGCTCCCACGTAGGGCAGCGGGAGCTTGCCCGGCAGCGCCACGCGGATGCCGAGACCGATCAGGCCGACAAACGTACGGCCCTCGAACACGTCGGGCTCGACGCCAGCGGGGAGATGGCGGCGTGCCTCGTCGAGCGGGATCTCCCAGTGCAGGAAGACGACGTCGCGCCAGTCCTGCCGCATGGTGACGAGGCGTACGGGCCGAGGTGGCGTCGCACTGATCGGCTCGACCGGCATTGGCGGTGGGCTCTCAGCTGCCGAACATCGGGACGTGCCGTGTCGCCAGCAGCCCGGCGACGCCAACCGCAAAGGCTACGGTCGCCCACAGGGAGCCGGTCCGGCGGACCACGAGCGCGAGCACGATGGCGCCGACAGCCATCTGCCCGATCCAGTACGCAGGCTCGCTCGTGTCTCGGACCGTCAGGTAGGCGGCGAGCCCCTCTCCACTCACGATGCCGGCCACGAGCCCACCACCGACAGCGCCTAGCGTCGCCCTGCGCGCCCGGAGGTAGTAGCCGGCCATACCCGCCAACGGACCGAAGACGACGCCGGCGGTGAGCCAGAAGGCAACGGTCGATGGAGCTGACGGGAAGCCGCGCATCGCAGCGATCACGACGTAGCCCATCTCAAGACCGACGAGGGCGAGGGCGCCACACAGGCAGGCCACCCACACGGTGCGAGCCAACAGCGCCAGCCCGAAGGCGATCAGCACCCAGGGTGCTCCGGAGTTCGCGAGCGGATGCAGCGCGTCCGGGAGGTGAGTCTGGCCCAGCTGCGTGAGGCCACCGACGACGAAGCCACCCGCTGCTGACGCTGCCAACGCGGCCCCTGGAGGCAGTCCCCCACTGACGTCCGGGCCAGCGCCGGCGACCGCATCCGCGTCCACGTACGTCACCGGATCGACTGTACGACGCGGTGTGCTCACCGCCCGTCGGCCGGCTCGATGCCCCCGCCTTCGGGCGTCCACCTGAGCCCGAGGAGCTCGTCCAGCTCAGCCTGGACGTCGGACAGCTCCTCGAGCAGCGCTTCGGCGGGTGGGATCTCACCTGCGGTGACCCGCCGGCGTACCGCCTCCACCGCCAGCCGGTGCGCCACGTCGAGGGCGTCCTCGACCGCACATTCCACGTCGGGGACGATGCCGGTCGCCTCCCAGTTGGCGCCGGTGGCGGCGTGTCGGACGACGGCGGTGGGCACTCGCACTACGACATGTGGGTCGACCACGTAGACGTCGACCGGGTTGGCCGCCCCGGCGGTCGTCGCACCGACGAGGGTCGCCCGTCCCGCCGCCCGTAGGTCGTAGGCGAGCTCCTCGCAGCCGGAGACCGTGCGGCGACTGATCAGGGCGAAGACCGGCACATCACCGGGCACGCTCGGGTTCGCGCCTGCGTCGGTGGCGGTGCGCTCCACCACCGAACCCGCCCGGTCGATCACCTCGATCAGCGGTGTCCCGCCGGGAAGCAGATGCCCGAGGAAGTACGCGACCCCGCTCGGAGCCCCACCGGTCGTGCGGCGCAGATCGATCATCAATGCACTGCAGCGGGCCAGAAACGCGAAGGCGGCGTCGACAACGGCCGCAGTGCCCTCGGGCTCGTCAATGCTGCGGACCACCATCAGGCCGACATTGCCGCGAAGCCGCTCGACCCTGTCGAACCCGTGGTTGTCCAGCGCCTCCTTCGCCCAATAGGCGGCCATGAAGTCCGGGTCGTCCCAGTCGCTGGTGTCGGACGCCTCACGTACGAGCTCGCTCCACCGCACTTGCAGGTGCAGGTCCGGCAACACTGCCTGCAGATCCGCGGTGAGCTGCGGAGCCAGCTCGGGGGCGAAGGGGACGGCGTCGTACGCCCCGCCGCCGAGCCGTCTCCGCAGCGCAGCGGCTGCCCGCGCGCCGTCGCCGGCGTCGACGTAGCGGGTCTCGACGCACGCCGCGACGGCCTCGACGACCGCTCCCACTTGAGGGGTCCCCTCGACGTGCATGGGCTGCACCACCGTTCTAGGCCCTATGCCCCTGATTGCCACTTGCGGACGTCCCGCCAGGTTAAGCAGGCTGGGGGCATGGCGGCTCTGCAGTCCCCTCGGTTCGCAGGCATCGACGTACTGCAAGCCTGCTTGGACGGCCTGCACCGGATGATGGAGCCTGAGACCGGTATCGCCGTTCAGCGCGTCCAGCAAGCCCTGATCGACCTGGGCTACCCCATCCCCAGCGGCGCGACCGGGAACTTCCTCCACCAGACCGGGGCGGCAGTCGTCGCCTTCAAGCGAGATCACTCCCTCGTACCGGATGATCCGGTCGTCGGCCCCGGCACGATGTCTGCTCTCGACCGCGACATCGTCGACTTCGACGCCAGCCATCCCTCGAGCTCACCCGGCGATCCCCCAGCCGGCAGCCACTGTTGGGTCGCGCCCGGCACCGACGTCGAACGTGACGGCCGGCCGGGTCTGCTCGTCGAGTGGCGTTCGGCCGCGGCCGGATGGGAAGGTCGCGTCGTCTACCTGTCTCAGCGTGGCAAGGAGGACTGGACGGTTGTCGAGACCTGGGTGCCCGCCGACCGGGTGACGCCGGCCTGACCGACCACAACCCCGTCCGGCCGCTCTCGCGTCGGGGCCGATTTGGACGAGTGGCTCACAGCAGAGGATGCTGAGCCCCGACATTCATCACACGCAGCAGGAGGATCGAATGGCAGGGTTCGTCCAGATCATCGAGTTCAAGACGTCCCGGATCGACGAAGTCCGTCAGCTCGTGGACGAGATGCGTTTGCAAGAGGGCCCGGTCGGCTCGTTGCGCGGTACGGCCGCTGCTGACCGCGACCGTCCCGGCTACTACCTCAACATCGTCGAGTTCGACTCCTATGAGTCGGCAATGGAGAACTCCGCTCGTCCGGAGATCAGCCGGTTCTCCGCGCGCATGGCCGCGTTGTGCGACGAGCCCCCGCGGTTCTACAACCTTGATGTGGTCGAGACCTGGGAAGGCGAGTCAGGTGGCCCGTCGATGAAGACGGTCGTCGCCGGCGCGGCCACGGCAGCTGCGGGTGTGGCTGCGGTCGCGGCAGTCAAGAGCCGGTCCGGCGGCGACTCGGACCAGCGAGACGATGCCGCGGCCGAATGATTACCTGCTGAGCCGGCTGTTCGGTCGCCGCCACCACCGCGACATCGCCCCGGTCTGGCGACCGAGCACCGCCCCGTCAGACCCGTAGATGTCGCAGGACCGCCGCAGCAGCGCGTCGGCCGGAGGTCAACGCCCCTTGCAGGGACGCGGTGTCGCGGTGGTCACCAGCGACGAAGACTCCGTCCCCGAGAGCCACCGGCTGGCGCAGGTCGAGTGGCGGCACCATTGCGGGCAGCGCCTCGGGGATGGCATACGTCGCGACGAGCTCCCACTCGCTGGTGTCGGCGCCGTACACCCGGCCCAGCTGACGGCGTACGAGGTCAGCGGTCTCCCGGTCGTCTCGGGCACCCAGCACAGAGGCCGAGATCAGCGCACCGTCGGAACAGTAGCCGGGCGCGACGTCGGAGACGACCGCTGTGCTCAACACCGGACCGGTGCGGTCGCCGTCGATGTGCAGCATGCGCCGAGTCGCCGGAGACCTCGGAGCCCGGTGATAGAGCGCGGTGGATGCGCGCATCGTGGGCACGGGCAGACCGAGTAGCCCAGCCGCCCTACGAGGGTCAGCGGCGACGACGACCGCCTTCGCCTGCCAGGTCCCACCCTCGGCGTCAACGCTCCCGCTCGTCACCGAACGGACGGCGTCGCCGAGCAGCACCGTGCCCGGGGGCAGGCCCGCGAGCAGCTGGTCCGGCAAGGCTTGCATCCCCCGCGCCGGCAGTCCCGGCGTGCCTTTGACGAACGTGCGGAGCAACAGGTCTGCAAAGACTCGCGACGTCTCCTGCGAGCCCTCCGCCAGGACCCCGGCCAAGAACGGGTTGATCACCGCTCGGCGCAGATCCCCGTCCACGCTCACCCGATCCAGCACCGCACCGATTGAAGCGTCGCGCCGCTTCTTCACTCGCGACGCCGGCAGCCAAGCGGCTCTGGCCACATAGGACGCGAACCTCGCCTTCTCCAGCAGGGAACCAGCCGCCGGGCTCAGCGCGTCGGGGACATCCCTCGGCGATCTGCGTGGGTCGGCCAGGACGACCCGGGTGCCACCGCGGGCGACGACGACACCGGCCTCGAAAGGCTGCAGGTCTAGCGCCTCGAGGTTCACCAGACCGGCGAATGCGGGATAGGCGGGGTTGAGCTGCTGGAAACCGCGGTCGAGGAGCATGCCGTCGACGCGGTCGGTCCGAACGCGTCCTCCGACCCCGTCCGATCCCTCCAACACGGTGACGGCTATGCCGCGGCCGACCAGCTTCCCGGCGCAGGCAAGCCCCGCGAGCCCGGCCCCGACGACAACGACGTCACAACGTCGCACGCCGGCTCCTCATGCCCGTCGATGATGCCAGCGCTCCGGAATCGGGCACGCGACGTCCGCGGCGCGGAAACATTTCCAGCACCGCGTAGTCTCGGAGGTTGTGAGCGTCGCAGCGGAACCGACCGTGTCGTTAGGTGACCGCTTCGCGCGCGAGCTCCCCGAGATGGCCGTTCCCTGGCAGGCGGAGAGCCCGCCTGAGCCGCGGCTGCTCGTGCTGAACGAGCCGCTGGCCGTTGAACTGGGCCTCGACCCCGGCTGGCTGCGAAGCCCGGCCGGTGTGCGCCTGCTGGTCGGCGACCTGGTTCCCGCCGGCGCCACGCCGGTGGCGCAGGGCTACGCCGGGCACCAGTTCGGCGGTTTTGTTCCGCGCCTTGGTGACGGCCGCGCACTGCTGCTCGGAGAGCTCGTCGACGCCCACGGCGACGTCCGCGACCTCCACCTCAAGGGCTCCGGGCGTACACCGTTCGCGCGCGGCGGCGACGGCCTGGCCGCCGTCGGACCGATGCTGCGCGAGTACGTCGTCAGCGAGGCAATGCACGCTCTCGGCGTTCCCACGACCCGATCGCTCGCGGTGGTGGCGACCGGGCGTTCGGTGCGGCGCGAGACGCTGTTGCCGGGAGCCGTGCTCGCGCGGGTCGCGAGCAGCCACCTACGGGTGGGGAGTTTCCAGTACGCCGCTGTCACCGGCGACGGCGAGCTGCTGCGCCGCCTCGCCGACCACGCGATCGCCCGCCACCACACCGCGGCCGCAGCCGCGGAGCACCGCTATCTCGCTCTGTTTCAGGCGGTGGTGACCGCGCAGGCGGCACTGGTCGCGCAATGGATGCTCGTTGGGTTCGTCCACGGCGTGATGAACACCGACAACATGACGATCTCCGGTGAGACCATCGACTACGGGCCCTGCGCCTTTCTGGACGCGTTCGACCCGGGAACGGTCTTCAGCTCGATCGACCACGGCGGGCGGTACGCGTACGGCAACCAGCCGCTGGTTGCGCAGTGGAACCTCGCCCGGCTCGCCGAGACTCTCCTCCCGCTTTTCCACGACGACCAAGAGCAGGCGGTCGCGCTCGCCGTGGAGTCGCTCGACGGGTTCCCCCGGCACTACAGCGCCGCCTGGTCGGCCGGCATCCGGACCAAGCTCGGTCTTGCCGAGGTTCTGGACGAATTGGTGGTCGCGCCGATCGTCGACGAGCTGCTCACCCTGATGCAGCAGAGCCACGTCGACCCCACGTCGCTCTTCCGCCACCTCGGTGCTGCGGCCCGCGGCGACACAGAGCCCGCGCGCGGCCAGTTCCTCGACATCGCGGCGTTCGACAGTTGGGCGGAGCGTTGGCGCGCGCTCGATCCCGACGCCGGGGCGATGGACCGCGTCAACCCGGTCTACATCCCGCGCAACCACCTCGTGGAGGAAGCCCTCGCCGCGGCGACTGCCGGCGACCTGGACCCGTTCGCCCGGCTCATGACCGCAGTGATCGAGCCGTTCGAGGAGCGCCCGGGCCTCGAGCGCTACACCGCCCCCGCTCCCAAGGACTTCGGGGTCTACCGAACGTTCTGCGGCACCTAGGTCGCCTTCAACGCGCCGAGCGGGTGGGTCGACCTACGCCACCTCGCACCGTTGCCACCACAGGGCGGTCAGCGAGAGCCCCAGGACGCCGACCAAAACCGGCAGCATCAGGTGCACCGCGGTGACCTCGGCAGCGAGCGCAGGCCCACCGAGGCCCGACCAGAGACCAGGGCTAGCCCACGGAAACCATGCGCCGGCACCGAGGGTCGTGACGAACTGGGTCACCACGACGATCCCAAGCAGCGCGCCGACGCCGGCCAGATAGCCGCGACCGATACTGGCGACCAATGCGAGCGGCAAAGCGAGCATGGTGGTGAGTGTGGCTACGCCGACTGGCATCATCGCTGCGCGCGCGATGTCGCCTGGCCCGGCCGGGTCCAACCCGAGTAACAACCCGAGAGGTACGGCGACGAGGACACCGAGCACCGACGCGACGAACCCCCACGCGAGGACAACGATCCCTTTGGCCCAGGCGATGCACGACCGGCTGACCGAGAGCGCGAACAGACCGATAATGGTCCCGTCGGAGAACTCCCGGCCGTATGTCCAGCACACGACCACGCCGACAGCGAGCAGCGCTCCCATCGCGGAGAGCTGGCCGATCAAGGCGAGGTAGTCGGCCCACGTCCGGCCGCTGACGAGGGCGGAGACCTTGGCGGTGAGCTGGCTGTCTCCGCCGCCGAGGTAGGCAGCCATGAACCCGGCGGCGCAGCTAGGCAAGACACCGACCAGCACGACAGTGGCGACGAGTACGACGCGCGAGCGGCGCAGCTTCAGCCCTTCGATGGAGACAGCGGTGCGCATCACAGCGTGGCGTCGGCTTGGGCGGTGGGGTCGGACTCGTCGGCATACACCATCTCGAAGAAGCGCCGCTCCAGATCGATACCGCCCGGGTCGAGAGAGCCGATGACAACGCCCCGGTTCAACACCGTGATTCGGTTCGCGATCCGTGAGACTTCGTCCAAGTGGTGGCTGGACACCAACACCGCTGCACCCCGTTCGGCAGCTTCGTGCAGCACCCGGCGGACGATCATCACGCCCCGCGGGTCGAGAGCATTCGTCGGCTCGTCGAGTACCAGCACGTCCGGACGGTGCACAAGCGCGCAGGCCAGACCTAACCGCTGGCGGTTTCCGAGGGACAAGCCTCGTGCGCGCCGAGTTGCCCACTGATCCAGGGCGAGCGACTTGATGACCTCCGATGCCGCCAGGGCGGCCATCGACGCGCTTCGGCCATGCAGGCGTGCCGCGGACACCACATTCTCGGTGACCGTCAGCTCCGGGTAGGCGAACGGTGTCTCGATCAGGTGGCCAACGTGGGCCCAATCAGCGGCGGCGCATCGCGACAGCTCCCGGCCGTGCAAGCGCACCAGGCCTGCGTCGGGCCGGGTCATCCCGAGCAACAGCCGCATGAGCGTGGTCTTTCCCGCTCCGTTCAGCCCGACGAGAGCGTGAACCTCACCGGCAGCGAGGCGCAGGTCGACACCGGCGACCGCGACAAGCTCCTGATACGCCCGCCGAACGCCGCGGGCCTCCAGTGGGAAGGAATCACCTGAGGAGGGGCGAGTGTCGAGCACCGGTCAGCCTCCGCGATCGTTCTTCGCGCAGGTAGGGATTGCTGGCAGCGGCTCGTACAGCAAGGTGCCGGCTCTAACGACCTCTTCGTAGGCGGCGTCGACCAGGGCGCGGCGGTCACCCTTCTTCCCGCTCGCGTACCACTGGGCGACTGCGGCTGCGACGGTGGCCATGGCGGCGGCAGCCAGAACCCGTGGACGCACGTCGCGGTCGACATCAAGGCCAAGCCGGTCCGCCAGAGCCTGCGCGGCTCGCTGCTGCAGCCGGGCCTGGGTTTCCACCATGCGTAGGGCGAGGCTGGAGTCGCGCGCGACCGCGCCATGGTGCCGGTCCCAGAACTCGGAGTCGGTTTCGTAGGCCTCGGTAACCATGTGCGATGCGTTCCGCAAGGTGGTGATGAGCGGCTCCCCCGCCGGCGCCGACCGCACCAGGGCCTCCCATCGATCGAAGAGCTCGACGTAGGGAACGACAGCAACGGCGTCCTTGGTCGGGAAGTGACGAAAGAACGTTCGTGGCGAGACATCCACGTCAGCCGCGATGTCGTCGACGGTCGTCGCGTCGAAGCCATCGCGGACGAACCGCAGCAGCGCGGCATCACGCAGCGCGATCCGGAGCTGGTTCTTGTGCCGCTCTCGCAGCCCGTCCATGCACCCTCCCGCGGCCAGCCTGCCAGTAGGTGACAGTTGACATCAAGTGTCATTTTCGCCACATTGCAAGAAAGGGGTCGAGCGAGGCGGGGGCACTTACCGCCACGTCGAAGCCGGCACTACCATCGCTCGACCAGCCGAGCACGTCACCTGCTGCACGACTTGTCCCAGCTGCCAGGAAGGGCCCGTCATGGTGCAACGCCTCCCGCGCGACTCCGCGTCGATCGACATCGCCGCACCGCCCGAGCGTGTCTACGAGCTTGTCTCAGACATCACGCGGATGGGCGAGTGGAGCCCGGAGTGCCGGCGCTGCACCTGGATTCGCGGCGCCTCCGGACCCGAGGTCGGTGCCCGATTCATCGCTCGCAACAAGGGCCGCCGCGGTCCCTCGTGGTTCACCATGCCCGTTGTCACAGTGGCCCAGCCGGGCCGAGAGTTCGCGTTCAACCGCAGCGGCCCCGGTATCGGCTCTTACACCTGGCGCTACGTCATGGAGCCGGTCGCCACCGGAACGCGGTTGACGGAGTCGTACGACGCCGAACGTCCGCTACCGTCAGCGACGGCGTGGCTCACCCAGAAGTGGGTCGGTGGATCCGACCGTGACGACGACCTGCGCGAGGGCATGCAGGTCACGTTGCAGCGGATCAAGGCCGCCGCCGAGCGAACCTCGACCGACACCTCTGACGGGTAACCTTCGCCAGACCACACGCTGGGGCGTGAGGCTGTGAGGCGATGCCTGAACCAGTAAGCCGTCGAGGCCGAGATAGCAAAGCGCGGATCGTCTCGGCCGCTGCCGCGCTGATGTACGAGCGTGGAGTCAGGGCGACCAGCGTGAACCATGTCCTGGCCGCATCGGGCACGGGGAAGAGCCAGTTCTACCACTACTTCCCCGACAAGGAGGCGCTCATCATCGAGGTGCTCTCCCACCAGCTCGAAGTCATCCGCCGGGACCAGGACCGATTTCGCCTGGACTCGTGGGCGGGGATCGCCGCCTGGTTCCAGGCCATGCTCGAGATGCACGAGAGCCGTTGGGATCTGCGCGGCTGCCCGTTGGGTTCGATAGCCGGCGAGGTCATCGAGCACGGCGAGCCCTTGCGGCTCAGCGCCGCGGCGGCGTTCGACCGGTGGGAGTCGGCGCTTGCAGCAGCGCTCGACGCCATGCGGAGCAGAGGGGAACTCGACGAAGCCGCCGAACCTGCCGCCCTCGCCGAAGCAGTCGTCGCGATCATCCAGGGGGGCTACCTGTTGTCCTCCGTCAAGCGTGACGTCCGGCCGATGCGCGGAGCCCTACAGGCAGCACTCGCCCACTTGCAGTCGCACTCGTCAGCAGACGGAGAGCCGAACGCTATGCAGGACGCCGCGGGCGCTTGACGCCCCTGTACCGACAGGTACAGTCCTCCACGTGCACCGCGCGATGCTGCCATGACGGCCCCGGCGCGGGCGGCGGCCGACAGCGGCGCCTCCATCGCAGACTACGGCTTCCTCTCTGACTGTCACTCCGCCGCGCTTGTGGACCGGAGCGGGTCCGTCGACTGGTGGTGCGTACCCCGCTTCGACTCTCCCTCTGTGCTGGGACGTCTCCTGGACACGCAGGCCGGCCACTGGTCCCTTCGCCCCACGGACGACTTCGCCACGGAGCGCCGGTACGTCGGAGACAGTCTGGTGTTGCGGACGCTGTTTCGGACGGACAACGGAGTCGTAGCTGTCACTGACGCGTTGGCACTCGCCCCAGGTGCGCGGGGCCATGACATCGGCTTGGAAAGTCCGCACGTGCTGCTCCGCCGGGTCGAGGGGGTCTCCGGAGTGGTGTCGATGCGCAGCGAGCTGGCGCCACGGATGGAGTACGGCCGCACCGAGCCACACCTGCGAGCAGTAGCTGGCGGCGTGCGGGCCGAAGGCGGCCCCGTTCGGCTGACCTGCACCGGCCCGGTCGATTTCTTCTGCGCAGACGGCGCCGCTCGAGCGGCTTTCAGGGTGAGGGCCGGCGACGTCATGGACTTCGGGCTTGGGTACGCACCTACCTATGCGTCGCGCCCGGGACCCACCGGTCCGGAGCCGAGCATCGAGGACACCCTCGCAGGCTGGGAGTCCTGGTCGGCGTTGCACACCGCCTACGACGGTCCGTTCCGGGCCGAGGTCCGTCGAAGCGCGCTTGTGCTTCAGGGGTTGACGTTCGGCCCCTCGGGCGCGGTCGTCGCCGCAGCCACCACGTCCTTGCCGGAGCAGCTGGGGGGCGAGCTGAATTTCGACTACCGATACGCCTGGCTGCGAGACCTCAGCCTCACAGTTCGCGCCCTGTGGGTGGCGGCGTGTCCGGACGAACCGGCTCGGTTGTTCGACTGGCTCTCAGGCAGCGCGGGGCACGTCCGCGACGAGCTCATCCAGATCATGTACGGCGTGGAGGGTGAGCGCGACCTGAGCGAGCACGTGCTGGAGCACCTGGCCGGCTACCGAGGCAGCGCACCGGTCCGGGTGGGCAACGCGGCCTGGGAGCAAAAGCAGCTCGACGTGCTGGGTGAGGTGCTCGACGCCGCGCACCTGCTACGGCACCACTTGGGCGAGCTGACCGGACCCGTACAGCAGCTGCTCGTGGCACTAGCGGACCGCGCGTGCGAGAGCTGGCAAGACCCGGACGCCGGCATGTGGGAAGCGCGTGACGTTCAGAGGCACTACGTCAGCTCCAAGGTGATGTGCTGGGTCGCCCTAGACCGAGCCACCAAGCTTGCACCCGGCCTCGGGGACGGGGCCGATGCCGGCCGATGGTCTGCCGCGCGCGACGACATCCGCGCCGAGGTCCTCAGCCGGGCGTGGAGCGAGCGTACGAACGCGTTCGCTGGCGCTTTCGACTCCGACGAACTCGACGCTTCGGTGCTCATCCTTCCCCTGGTCGGGTTCCTGCCGGCCACGGACGAGAGGATGCGCGCCACCATCGACGCCGTAGAGCAGCAGCTCGGCAGCTCCGGCCTGGTACGCAGATGGGCCGACGACCCGAGCGGCTTCTTGATCTGCACGTACTGGCTCGTCGAGTGTCTGGCGCTTGCTGGCGAACACGACAGTGCGCACGCTTGGTTCCAGGCGGCTACCGGTTACGCCAACGACCTCGGCCTCCTCGCCGAGGAGGCCGACCCCACCTCCGGTGACCTGCTCGGCAACTACCCGCAGGCGTTCTCCCACGTAGGGCTCATCAACGCCGCCTGGCGACTCCGTCAGCCGGCTCCTTCAGATCCACTGACCTGAGTAGGGACACCATGACAAGTCGACGACTCGAAGGAAAGACCGCTCTCATCACCGGCTCCGACTCCGGTATCGGGCAGGCAACTGCCATCGAGTTCGCCAAGGAGGGCGCAGACGTCGTAGTCAACTACCTGCACGATGCGGATGGTGCCGAAGAGACCCGAGCCGCCGTCACGGCAGAAGGCCGCAAGGCGATCGTCGTACAAGCGGACGTGAGCGACGAAGACCAGGTCGCGTCCCTGTTCGACCAGGCGGTCGAGGCCTTCGGCTCCGTTGACATCTTGATGAACAACGCCGGTGTGGATGCCTCAGGCACCCCGGTTGCCGAGCTGTCCACGGAGGTCTGGGACCACGCGATCCGCACCAACGTCTACGGCCCGTTCTTTTGCTGCCGCCGCTTCGCGCAGCTTCGCCTCGCAGCCGGCGGAGCAGGCAAGATCATCAACGTCTCCTCTGTGCACGCAGACAACCCCAACGCCGGGGGGTCGGACTACGACTGCTCCAAGGGCGCTATCCGCATGCTGACCCGCACGCTGGCGCTCGAGCTCGCCCCGCACAACATCAACGTCAACAGCCTCGCGCCGGGCATGGTGCTCACCCCCTTCAACCAGCCGGCGATCGACGACCCGAAGCTGCTCGAGGAACAGGTTCAGAGCATCCCGATGAAGCGCGCTGCGCAGCCGGCCGAGATCGCCAAGCTCGCGGTCTTCCTGGCTTCCAGCGACGCCGACTACGTCACCGGCGCTTCGTACGTGATCGACGGTGGCCTGAAGATCAACCTGGGGCAAGGCGCATGAGTCCTACCGCAGCTACAAGGAGGCCGACCATGTCCAGCACCGGACTAGTGGGCGCGCTGAGCCGCGGCATGGTCGCCGGCGCGATCGGCACCATCGCCATGACGGTGTCGGAAAGACTGGAGATGGCGGTGTCGGGACGCGAGGCCAGCCAGGTCCCCGGCCAAGTCGGGGCGCACCTGCTGCCTGGACAGGATCCGGACTCGTCGGCAGACGTGGCGCGGCTCAACGCGCCGGTCCACTGGGCGCACGGCATCAGCATGGGCGCCCTTCGGGGCGCGCTCGACATGGCTGGGGTGCGCGGGCCCGAGGCGAGCATCGCTCACTTCGTGCTCCTGTGGGGCGGAGACGCCGCCCTCTACCGCGCACTGGGAGTGGCCGACCTCCCCTGGCGTTGGGACGCCGACGAGCTCGCCTCAGACGTGCTGCACAAGGGCTTGTACGCCATGACCACCGGTGCCGTCTACGACGCCCTAGCAGGTCGCGACCGTTGAGAATCGACCGGGAGACCGAGGACGAACCCAAATCATGGAAGTTGCCGGGCAAAATCCCTGGCGGCTAATAGCCGTCCTTTGAATGAACCGGTGACTTTGGATTTCGTTCCGGCGGCGCGTGGAAAGTAGCTGACGTCGTATTCACGGATTACCCACCCAGCCTCACCAGCCCGGCGCAGCAGCTCCACGGGGTAGCCGTAGCGTCGGTCCTCCACGGCGAGGTCGAGCAGATCTGATCGTCGGCATACGCGCATGGGTCCGATGTCGTGCACGTCGACGCCGCAGCGCCGAAGTCTACGGGCGGCGAGCGCATTGGCCGCCTGCGCGTACCAGGGCCAGGCTGACGACACCGCGGGTCTCCGGCGTCCTACAGCCAAGTGGGCGCTGCCCGTCAGCACGGCTGCTAATAGCTCAGGCAGCTGAGCCGGGTCGAGGGAGCCGTCACCATCCATGACTGCGACAACGTCCGCCGCGGCAGCCGCGACACCTGCGTGGACGGCTGCGCCGTATCCCGGGCTCGCTTCCCGAACCACCTGGGCGCCGAGCTCCGTGGCAACGGCTGCGGTGTCATCGACCGAGCCGTTGTCGACGACGATCGCGTGTACTCCGGATGGGACCCGGGTCAAGACGCCAGGCAACGCGGCGGCCTCGTCCCTACATGGCAGAACAAGGTCACACAAGTGCGGCATGGTGGCACCGTAGACGACGCCGGCTCCACCGAGTCCGACCAAACGCGGATGAGCAGAACGTCCATCGCGGAGTCATCTTGTTTCGTCGGCAGCGTGCCTGTTCGTGTGCCTAGAGTCGCCCCGTGACATCAGCGAGGGGGCGCCCCGAGCTGCCTCTCTCAGACGCACGCGGGAAGAGCAGTCTCTGGGTGGGGGCGCTGCCGGCACTGGGGTTGGCTTGTGCACTCGCGCTGATGACACTCGCGGCGGTGATCCCAGCCGTCACGGACTGGAATGTATTCACGTACCTTCCACCACTACGTGCGGGCTGGCGCCCGAGGATAGGGCCCGGAACTTTCGCTGCCTTGGCTATTGCGCTGCTCGGGTTCACCTGGGCCACGAGGACCGCCGCCAGTATCAGATGGTCAGCACTGCTCGTCGGCACCTGGGCCGTTAGCGTGGCATGGGTTGTCAGCCTCGGCTCGGTGGACGGACTCGACAGCTTCAGCCACTTCATGAGCCGCAGCGCTCAGTATCTCGACACGGGTCGAGCACCAACAGACGTGTCAGTGGTCATTCAGGAATATATCTCCCGAATTCCACTGAGGGCAGATAACCACTTCCCCGTGCATCTTTCGGGTCATCCCCCCGGCGTCTTTGTCTTCTACGCTTTCCTGGCTCAACTAGGTGTCGGTGCGCCGGTTGCCGCCGGCCTCGTCACGACGCTGATCGCCACCACGACACCGGCCGCAGTGTTGGTCACCTTGCGTGTACTGGGCGCAGAGGTGATGGCCCGGAAGGCTGCACCGTTCCTCGTCCTATGTCCTGCCGCCATTTGGTGGCCCATGCTCGCTGACGGCCTCTTCGCCGCCGCCACAGCCTGGGGCCTCGCGGCCCTGGCGCAAGCGGCGTGCCGCCGCAGCATTGGATGGTCGCTGACCGCGGGAGCATTGCTGGGTTACTGCGTGATGTTGTCGTACGGGTTGGTTCTGCTGGGATTTCTCGCATTGGGTGTCCTCATTGCGGCACGCTCGACATTTCCGCTCCTCTGGGCCGTTGCCGCCGCCATGGCAGTAGTCATCGTGTTCGCGGTCGAGGGTTTCGCCTGGTGGGAGGCCTACCCGGTACTGCGGGAGCGGTACTGGGACGGCGTGGCGCGACTGCGGCCCACGTCGTACTGGCTGTGGGCTGATCTCGCCGCGTTGGGCTTCAGCGCTGGTCCGATCATGTTCGCTGGGGTCGCGCAAACCCTTGGCCGGAGCAGGACCTACCTCGCCGAGCGGGCAACGCGCGCGGTGGTGGTGCTGGTCGCCGCCGCGGTGACCACTGTTGCCATCGCGGACCTCTCGTTGATGAGCAAAGCCGAGGTGGAACGGATCTGGTTGCCGTTCATGCCGTGGCTCCTCATTGGTTGCGCACTGCTGCCCCCGCGTTGGGCTCGCTTCGGTCTGGCGGTCCAACTCGGCACCGCGCTGCTCATCTCGAACTTGGTATCGATCCCGCATTGAGCTCGACGCGGTGAGACCAATCGACGACTGCTTTTGAGGACCACTCCAGAGATGACGTCCGTACATGCCCGACGACGTCACCGTCGTGTCACTATGAAACCGCCGTACGATCCATTCGCCGCAGGGATGGAACCGAGCCCATGGCTGCCTCCATTGACCCACCCCCCACCGAGTCCGACACTGAATCGGACGCCGTCACAGACGACGGCCAGCAGCATACGTATGGCTTCCCCGCACCGCTGTGGAAAGCGCTGGAACGCCATCCCCCACCGGGGATCGGTCGCCTGCACTGGCGAAGTCCTTTGCGGGGTCCCTGGTTGACGTCGGTGTTCGCCGCGGTTCTGCTCGTGACTTTGCCAGTGGTGACCATCACGGGCTTGTTGTCTTGGATAGCCTACGGGCCGCAGTTTAATCAGGCCAACCCCGACGTTGTGGGCTTTTTGCACTTGCCCATCTTCGACTGGCCCACGTCTCCGTCATGGCTCTACCGCCTTACCCAAGGCGTCCACGTCATCCTAGGTCTGGTGCTCATTCCTGTCGTGCTCGCAAAACTGTGGTCGGTGGCACCAAAGCTGCTTTTTTGGCCGCCGGCGCGGTCAATCGCGCAGGTGCTCGAGCGGTTGTCGTTGATCGCGTTGGTAGGGGGGATCATCTTCGAGATCGTGACCGGAGTGGCGAACATTCAGTACGACTACCTGTTCGGATTCAGCTTCTACACAGCCCACTACTACGGCGCCTGGGTCTTCATCGCCGGCTTTGTCGTACATGTGGCTCTCAAGTTCCCCCGCATGCTCAGCGCGTTGCGGTCGCGTTCCCTTCGGACCGAGCTTCGAACCCCGCTGGCGCAGACTGTCCCCGAGCCCGTGGATCCGGACGGACTCGTCGCCATCGATCCGGCTGAGCCCACCCTGTCGAGGCGCGGCGCTCTTGCGCTCGTGGGAGGGGGAGCGGTGCTCGTATTCGCCTTGACAGCGGGTCAGTCCATTGGAGGATTCACGCGCCGGGCGGCCTTGCTGCTGCCGCGCGGGCGCTCTTATGGCGACGGCCCCAACGACTTCCAGGTGAACCGCACCGCCAAGGCCGCCGGGATCAAGGTCGAGGACACTGGCCCAAGCTGGCGGCTGACCATCGCCAGCGGGCCCCAGTCGATGTCCTTCAGTAGGGCTCAGCTCCTTGCGATGCCGCAGCACACTGCAACCCTGCCCATCGCCTGCGTTGAGGGATGGTCCACTACGCAGACGTGGAGCGGAGTGCGACTGCGTGACCTTGCGTTACTAGCACGGGCCACCAACCCCGACCACGCAGAAGTTCTTTCGTTGCAGGAGGGGGGTGGCTTCAGTCGCGCGACACTACAGGCAAACCAGGTTTTGGACCCGGACTCTATGCTGGCTCTTCGCGTGAATGGTAGCGACCTGTCCTTGGATCATGGTTTTCCCGCCCGGGTCATCGTGCCGGCCCTCCCCGGTGTCCACAACACCAAATGGGTCCGGTCCATTACGTTCGTCGGGAGTGCACGTGCGTAGTGCCTTAGCACATTTCCACCGTGCTTACGGCGCCGGGCCACGGCACCTACTCGGCATGCTGATTTGCTTCGCGGTAGTCGGTTATGTTGTGCACCTCCTCCGCGACGTTGCGACGGCGCCAAGGATGGCGATCTGGTTCCTCGGAGCACTCCTGGCCCATGACCTCGTGCTGCTGCCGGCCTACACCGTGCTCAACGCCGCGTTGAGCCGCATCCTGCGGACGCGCCGAGAAGGGCGACGGACGACACTGGTCCTCAACTGCATCCGCGTTCCCGCCCTCGCCTCAGGTTTGCTCCTTCTGATCTTCTTGCCCAGCATCAGCAAACAGCGTCCCGGCATTGTCATGTCGGCCACGGGCCTCAACCAGGACCCCTACCTGGGACGGTGGCTCCTGCTGAGCGCGGCCTTCTTCGTCACCAGCGGCGTCGTCTACGCGCTCCGCAGGCGGCAACTTGTCCGGTCGGCGGACAGTCGCCAGCCGGGGGGACCAATTCAACCGACTGGATGACTAGCTGATGTGCTGAGAGAGCGGGAAGCTGCTGGCGGTTTCGGCGCATTGAGAGACGCGTCAAGCTTCCTTGGCTAGGTGCGCACACCAGCGCTGGCCGTAGTCGGTGACGCTCAGCACGCGCAGTGATGCATTCCGAGCAAGGGCGACGAGAGCGTCCGGTCCGACAACGGCCCAGGGGAAAGGCAGCGAAAGCCTCCCGTAAACCTCGATCTGCACCTGGTAGGTAGAGACGCCGGTTCCTGGGGCCGCGACCTCGACAACGGCCCGGCCGCCAGGGGCCAGCAGGTCACAAACGCGCCGCAACAGCCGCAGTGGGTTACCACCGATGCCGATGTTTCCATCGGCGAGAAGCACGGATCCCCAACCGCCCTCATCTGGCAAGGGCTGGAAGACGTCGCGCAGGAGCGCCGGTGCTCCACGTCCTCGAGTCTGCATCACCGCGCGTTCAGCCAGGTCGATGCCCAGGACTGGGATCCCTCGTATGACCAGACCGGCACTCAGACGTCCGGGTCCACAGCCGATATCGAGCGTTGCTCCTGTACACAGCCCGAGCAGTGCCCAGTCGGTGGCGTCGCATTCAGTGCGCCACCTGTCGATGGGCAGCTCGACCGGCCCGGTCGGCAATCCGTGCACCAGGCAGCGGGCCCCAGCCAGCGCAACGTCGAACAGATCCATGGGTCGCACCATCGTGTGAGCAAGGCTGCGCCAGGTCTGGGCAAATCTGCTGGCCGGCGCGGCTCGCGAGACC
>DATHBP010000024.1:0-5643 GCA_035296085.1 Nocardioidaceae bacterium
TGCCGTCCAGCGCTCGGAGGCGAACGCCTCCTCGTAGAGCTGGTAGGCGAGCCGAGCGTTGGCGATCGCCGCCTTGCCGCGCAGGCCATTCGCCTGGGCCGTGCCGATCGCCTCCAGGCGCTTGTCGACCTCGGTGTCCACGCGGCTGATGAAGAACGACGCAACCGACGAGATCGTCGAGAGGTCGAGCCCGGCAGCCCGGGCGCGCTCCATCCCCTCGAAGAACGCATCGATCACCTGTGCGTAGCGCTCGAGACCGAAGATCAGCGTGACGTTGACGCTGATGCCCTCGGCGAGGGCCTGGCTGATCGCGGGCACCCCCTCCGGCGTCGCAGGGATCTTCACCATCAGGTTGGGCCGGTCGACCAGCCACCACAGCTGGCGGGCCTCGGCGATGGTCGGCTCGCACCGGTGAGCCATCCGGGGGTCGACCTCGATCGACACCCGTCCGTCGACGCCGCCGGTCGCGTCGTAGACCGCCCGGAACACGTCGCACGCCCAGCGCACGTCGTACGTCGTGATCATCCGGACTGCCTCTTCGACGTCGACCCCGCGATCGGCGAGGTCGGCCAGCTGCCCGGCGTAGTCGTCGGCGTTCGAGACCGCCTTGGCGAAGATCGTCGGATTGGAGGTGACCCCGACGACGCCGGAGTCGCGGATCAAGGCCGCGAACCCGCCTGACTTCAGCCGATCCCGGGAGATGTCGTCGAGCCAGATCGAGACGCCTGCGTCGGCCAGTGCCCTGAGTCGGTCGTTCATCGTGGAGGTCCTTCCCTGCCGGAGCGTGCCGCGAGGATGCTGTCGAGTGCTGCCTGGGTCACGGCCTCTGCGGTGAGGCCGAACTCGTAGAAGAGGCGGTCGAAGTCGGCCGAGGCGCCGAAGTGCTCGAGCGAGACCATGCGGCCCGCGTCTCCGACGAGATCCCGCCAGCCCTGGCCGACCGCGGCCTCCACGCTGACCCGCGCCTTGATGGCCGGCGGCAGGACAGTGTCGCGGTAGGCGTTGTCCTGCTCGTCGAACCACTCCCGGCAGGGCATCGAGACCACCCGGGCGTCGATGTCGCGTTCGGCCAGCTGGGCGCGTGCGGCCACCGCCGTCTGCACCTCGGAGCCCGTGCCGATGAGAATCACGTCCGGGGTCCCGTGCTCGGCGTCGAGCAGGACGTAGCCCCCCCTGCGGACATCACTGGTGTCGGCGTAGCCGTCGGCGCCGCGCGGGAACGTCGGGACGTTCTGCCGGGTCAAGACGATGCCGGCGGGCCGGTCAGTGTGCTCGAGGATGGCCTGCCAGGCGGCCACCGTCTCGTTGGCGTCGGCGGGGCGTACGACGTCAAGCCCCGGGATCGCACGCAACGCCGCCAGGTGCTCGACCGGCTGATGGGTGGGTCCGTCCTCACCCAGCCCGATCGAGTCGTGGGTCCAGACATAGGTGACCGGCAGACCCATGATCGCTGCGAGGCGCACGGCCGGGCGCATGTAGTCGCTGAAGATCAAGAACGTGCCGCCGTAGGGACGGGTGCCACCGTGCAGCGCGATGCCGTTGAGGATCGAGCCCATCGCGTGCTCACGGACGCCGAAGTGCAGCACCCGGCCGTACCAGTCGCCGGGCCACATCTTCGTGGCGTGCTCCGGCGGGATGAACGAGGGCTCACCCTTCGGCGTGGTGTTGTTGGACTCGGCAAGGTCGGCAGACCCGCCCCACAGCTCCGGTAGTCGGGGCGCGATCGCGGTCAACACCTCGCCCGAGGCCTTGCGTGTCGCCATCCCCTTCGGGTCGGCGTCGAAGTGCGGCAGAGCGTCGGTCCAGCCGTCGGGCAGCCGGCGCTCCCGCAGCCGGTCGAAGAGCCCTCTGCGCTCACCGGCCGCACCGGCCCATGCGTCGAAGGACGCCTGCCAGTCAGCCTGGGCGGCGCTGCCCCGCCCTGCGGCGGCGCGGGTGTGCTCGAGGACCTCCGAAGGCACCGCGAAGTGCTCGTTCGGGTCGAGTCCAAGCGCCCGCTTGGTGGCCGCGACCTCTTCGGCGCCGAGAGCCGCGCCGTGCGCCTTGCCGGTGTTCTGCAGCGTCGGTGCCGGCCAGCCGATGATCGTGCGCAGGGAGATGAAGCTGGGCCGCTGCGTCTCCGCCTTGGCCACCTGGAACGCGCGGTACAGCCCCTCGACGTTCTCCTCGTAGCTCTTGCCGTCGTTGGTCCAGTCGACCCGCTGGACGTGCCAGCCGTACGCCTCGTAGCGGGCGCAGCGGTCCTCGGTGAACGCGATGTCGGTGTGGTCTTCGATCGAGATGCGGTTGTCGTCGTAGAGCAGGGTCAGGTTGCCGAGCTGCTGGGTGCCGGCGAGCGACGACGCCTCGCCGGAGACGCCTTCCTCGAGGTCACCATCGCTCGCGATCACGAAGACGTGGTGGTCGAAAACGCTCGCGCCACGCTCGGCATCGGCGTCGAGAAGACCTCGTTCGCGCCGCGCCGCCATCGCCATGCCGACCGCGTTGCCGACGCCCTGGCCGAGCGGGCCGGTCGTCGTCTCCACCCCTGCGGTGTGCCGGTGCTCGGGATGCCCAGGGGCGAGGCTGCCCCATTTGCGATAGGACCGCAGGTCGTCCAAGTCGAAGCTGTAGCCCGCAAGGTAGAGCTGGACGTAGAGCAGAAGGCTGGCATGCCCGCAGGACAGTACGAAGCGGTCGCGCCCGGGCCAGTCGGGGTCGGTGGGGTTGTGGCGCATGACCTTCTGGAACAGCAGGTACGCAGCGGGCGCGAGGCTCATCGCCGTGCCAGGGTGGCCGCTGCCGACCCGCTCCACAGCATCCATGGCGAGTGCCTTTGCCGTCGCCACCGCGCGGACGTCGAGCTCGCTCCATTCGAGGCTGGTAGTGGGGGTCTGTGTTCGCTCGGTGTGGGTCGGCCTTTCGGCGGCTGCAGTCACGCGCCGAGCGTACCCACGGCCGAGGTCACCACACCCCCGGCAATGGCATCGGCCCACAGGTCGCCGCTCCGGCGCTCGGCACTAGACTTCGCGCGTCCTCCGCCGTCTTCGGTGCCCTGCTACGCCGCCTCGAGGTGTTCGTGACTGCCGTCGATCCCCGCCCCGCGGTGGTGGCGGCGAAAGCACCGACACCCGAGCCCGCGGGCGCCTCGGCGGGACCGGTGATGTCCGCGCCCCCTGCCCGCCGGCCGCTGGCCGTGCTCGGCGCCTATGTGGCGCTGACCAAGCCGCGCATCATCGAGCTGCTGTTGCTCACCACGGTGCCGGTCATGTTCCTGGCCGAAGGCGGCGTGCCCGACCTGGGCCTGGTGCTGGCCACCGTGCTCGGGGGCACCTTGGCAGCCGGCAGCGCCAACGCCCTCAACTGCGTGCTGGACCGCGACATCGACGAGACGATGCGCCGCACCCGCCGCCGGCCGCTGCCCCGACACGCGATCAGCGCGGCGTCGGCGGTCGTGTTCGGGCTCGTGCTGGGCGTCGCCGCCACCGCATGGCTCGCGGTCACGGTGAACTGGCTGTCGGCGCTGCTGGCTCTGGGGGCCAACGCCTTCTACGTCGTCGGCTACACGCTCGTCCTGAAACGCCGCACGGCCCAGAACATCGTGTGGGGCGGGGCCGCCGGGTGCTTCCCGGCGCTGATCGGGTGGACGGCGGTCCGCGACTCGGTGAGCTGGGCGCCGATCGTGTTGTTCCTCGTCGTGTTCTTCTGGACTCCGCCGCACTTCTGGTCGCTGGCCATCCGCTACCGCGACGACTATGCCGCCGCCTCGGTGCCGATGCTGCCCGTGGTCGCCGGCGCTCGCTCGGTGGGGCGCCGCATTCTCGCGTACAGCTATCTCATGGTGGCCATGTCGCTGTTGCTGTGGCCGGTCGCCCCAACCGGCTGGCTCTACCCGCTCGCTGCGGCACTGCTCGGCGCGGCCTTCCTCGCCGAGGCGCACCGGCTGCTTCGCCGCGCCGAGACGGCCGACGACGTGGCCGAGCTGCAGCCGATGCGCCTGTTCCACGCATCGAACGTCTACCTTGCGCTGCTCTTCTCGGTGGTCGCGCTGGACCCGCTGCTCACGCGCTGATCCTCGGGGACAGACGATGTGACATTCCGGCTGTCCGGGCAGCCCGCAGGTCTCATCGCTTGCCGCGAGCCGGGGGGCGCGCTGAGCAGCAGCCAGGTGGCGCTGGCACTGACCAGGCCCGCGCCGAGCAGATGCAGCCCGACGAGCGCGGCGGGCAGGTCGGTGACGTACTGCACGAACCCGACCAGGCCTTGGCCGAGCTCCACGGCGAGCAGCACGGACGCGGCCCGGACCGCCGCGGGGGCTGCCCCGGCGGCGCGCAGCGCCAGCAGTGACCCGGCGGTGAGCCCGATGAGCAGGAACACGAGGTCGGCGTGCACCTGGCTGACGATCGCGGGGTCGAGCCCCGTACGCCGGGCGGAGATGTCGCCGGCGTGCGGACCGCTGCCGGTGACCACGGTGCCCGCGTAGAGCACCAGCCAGGCGGTGCCGAACGTGAGCCGCACGAGCAGCGCGGCGGACCAGCCGACCGGAGGCAGCGGCCGCTGACCGTCGCGGCGTACCGCCAGCACTAGCGCCACCGCTACGCCGATCAACGCCATGGAGAGCAGCAGGTGCAGGGCGACGACCCAGGGGTTCAGCTCGGTCAGGACGGTGACGCCACCGAGCAGTGCCTGCGCCGGGATGCCGAGCAGCAGCACCGCGGCCAGCCGGCGCCACGAGCGTCGCGCCGGTCGAAAGCGCACGACGACGGCAAACGTGGCGAGCGCGATGACGACTAGCACGAGAGTGAGCAGCCGGTTGCCAAACTCGATGGCCCCGTGGATGCCGAGGGATCGCTGGACGACGTAGGAGTCCGCGCTGCAGCGGGGCCAGGTCGGGCAGCCCAGCCCCGAGCCGGTCAGCCGGACGGCGCCACCGGTGACCACGATGGCGATGTTCGCCACCAACGAGGCGACCGCCAGCCGTTGGACGAGCCGCCGAGACCGCGCCGGCGCGATATCCGCCCGCCGGTCCAGCGCGCTCACTCCCACCGAAACGTCCGAGCGCACAGCACCGTGCCGATCACGGCCCACCCCAGCAGGACGCCCAACTGCAGCCAGGGCACGCCGCCGGCACCGGCGATCGTCTCGCGTAAGCCCTCGGCCAGCGCCCCCGACGGCAGCAGCCCGATGAACGGCTGGAGTGATGACGGGTAGGACGTCGTCGGTACGACGACCGCGCCGAAGGCGACCAGCAGCAGGTACGCCAGGTTCGCTGCGGCGAGCGTCGCCTCGGCGCGCAGCGAGCCGGCCATCGCCAGGCCGAGCGAGCCGAACGCGGCCGTGCCCACGACGACCAGCAGGAGGACCGACGCGGCACCGGCCGGGCCGCCCCTCGGCTGCCAGCCGAGCGCCAGGGCCACTGCGCCGACGAGCAGCAGCTGAGCCGCCTCGACGACCACTACGGCCAGCACCTTGCCCGCCAGCAGACCGGTACGTGGCAGCGGCGAGGCACCGAGCCGCTTGAGCACGCCGTAGCGGCGCTCATAGGCGGTGGCGATGGCCAGCGACGTGAACGCCGTGGAGAGGACAGCGAGCGCGAAGACACCAGGAGTCAGCACGTCGACCCGCCGGCCGCTGCCTATGTCGAGCACGCCGGAGGCCGCTGTG
>DATHBP010000025.1:0-3145 GCA_035296085.1 Nocardioidaceae bacterium
GCGTTCTGTCGGTGCGCATGGCGCAACCGCGGTCGAGCGCGGCTCGTCGCTACGATGACTGCACCATGGAGATCACCCCCGCCGGCGTACCCGAGAAGTTCGCCGCCCTGGGGCTGACCTTCGACGACGTGTTGCTCCTGCCCGGCGAGTCCGACGTCATTCCGAGCCAGGCGGACACCTCCAGCCGCATCTCGCGCAACCTCGCCGTCGAGGTCCCGCTGCTCTCCAGCGCGATGGACACCGTGACCGAAGCCAGGATGGCCATCGCGATGGCGCGCCAAGGCGGCGTGGGCGTCCTGCATCGCAACCTCTCGCTGGAGGAACAGGCTCAGCAGGTCGACCTCGTCAAGCGCTCCGAGGCCGGCATGGTCGCCCAGCCGGTGACGATCGGCCCCGACGCGACGATCGGCGAAGCCGACGACGTCTGCGCCCGCTACCGCATTTCCGGAGTGCCCGTCGTGGACGGCCGCAACCGGCTGCTGGGCATCGTCACCAACCGCGACATGCGCTTCGAGACAGACCGCTCCCGGCTGGTCCGCGACATCATGACCGCGGCGCCGCTGGTCACCGGCCACGTCGACATCAGCGCAGATGAGGCGATGCGCCTGCTGCAACGCCACAAGATCGAGAAGCTCCCGCTCGTCGACGGCGCGGGGGTTCTGCAAGGGCTCATCACGCTCAAGGACTTCGTAAAGCGCGACCAGTTCCCCCGCGCTACCAAGGACGCGTCGGGACGCCTCGTCGTCGGCGCCGCCGTCGGTTTCTTCGACGACGCCTGGAAGCGAGCCATGGCTCTCGTCGACGCCGGGGTCGATCTCTTGGTGGTCGACACCGCCCATGGCCACTCGCGCGGCGTCCTCGACATGGTCCGCCGGTTGAAGGCCGAGTCAGCCGCTACGCACGTCGACGTCGTCGGCGGCAACGTGGCGACCAGGGCCGGTGCCGCCGCGCTCGTCGAGGCCGGCGCAGACGGGGTCAAGGTCGGGGTGGGGCCGGGCTCCATCTGCACGACACGGGTCGTCGCCGGAATCGGCGTACCGCAGGTCACCGCGATCTACGAGGCCGCACAGCCGTGCCGGGAAGCCGGCGTCCCGGTCATCGCCGACGGTGGCCTGCAGTACTCCGGCGACATCGCCAAGGCGATCGCCGCCGGCGCTGACGCGGTCATGCTCGGGTCTCTGCTCGCCGGCTGCGAAGAGAGCCCCGGTGAGCTCGTGTTCACCAACGGCAAGCAGTTCAAGGCATACCGCGGCATGGGTTCCCTCGGCGCGCTGCAGGTGCGCGGACAGGCGAAGTCCTACTCCAAGGACCGCTATTTCCAAGCCGATGTCGGCTCCGACGACATGCTCATCGCCGAGGGGATCGAAGGGCAGGTGCCCTACCGGGGGCCGCTGTCTGCAGTCGCCCACCAGCTGGTGGGTGGACTGCGGCAGGCCATGTTCTACTGCGGCGCCGCGACGATCCCCGCATTGCAGTCCGACGGGCGCTTCGTACGCATCACCTCGGCAGGGCTGAAGGAAAGCCACCCGCACGACATCCAGATGACCATCGAGGCGCCCAACTACTCCGCCCGCTGACCGGCCGCACCGGCACCGGCACACGACCGAGAACAGGCACGCAGTGGAGATCGAGATCGGACGCGCGAAGCGTGGCCGCCGGGCGTACTCCTTCGACGACATCGCGATCGTGCCCAGCCGGCGGACGCGTGACCCGCGTGAGGTGTCTATCGCCTGGCAGATCGACGCCTACCGCTTCGAGATGCCGCTGTTGGCGGCGCCAATGGACTCCGTCGTCTCACCGGCGACCGCCATCGCGATCGGCCGGCTCGGCGGTCTCGGCGTTCTCGACCTCGAAGGGCTCTGGACCCGCTACGACGACCCGCTGCCGCACCTCGAGGCGATCGCCCGGCTCCCGGAAGCCGACGCAACCGCCCGCATGCAGCAGCTCTACGCCGAGCCGATCCGCCCCGAGCTGGTGGCGGCCCGCCTGCAGGAGATGCGCGACGCCGGAGTGACCGTTGCGGGCGCACTGTCGCCCCAGCGGACCAAGCAGCTGGCGAAAGTCGTGGTGGACGCCGGCGTGGACCTGTTCGTCATCAGGGGCACGACGGTGTCCGCCGAGCACGTCTCCGGCCAGTCCGAGCCGCTCAACCTCAAGGAGTTCATCTACGAGCTCGACGTACCGGTCGTTGTCGGCGGCTGCGCATCCTCCCAGGCGGCGCTGCACCTCATGCGCACGGGCGCCGCCGGAGTGCTCGTCGGCTTCGGCGGCGGGGCGGCGCACACCACGCGCAGCGTGATCGGAGTTGCGGTGCCGATGGCCAGCGCCGTGGCGGACGTCGCGGCTGCGCGCCGCGACTACCTCGACGAGTCCGGTGGGCGCTATGTCCACGTCATCGCCGACGGCTCGATCGGGCGCAGCGGCGACATCGCAAAGGCCATCGCCTGCGGGGCTGACGCGGTGATGATCGGCTCCCCGCTGGCCCGGGCCGAGGAGGCACCGGGGCGGGGGTTCCACTGGGGGGCGGAGGCCTGGCATGCAGACCTGCCGCGCGGCGAGCGGGTGGAGATCGGCACGGCCGGGACGTTGGCAGAGATCCTGCTGGGTCCGTCTCGCACCTCCGACGGCACCATGAACCTCGTCGGTGCGTTGCGCCGCGCGATGGCGACAACGGGCTACACCGACCTCAAGGAGTTCCAGCGCGTCGAGGTCGTCGTCACCTAGCCGGTTCCCCTCCAAGCGATGACACTGGTGGGCTGCCCCAGCGACCACCAGGTCTCATCGCCTGCCCGCCGGAGGTCTATACGCTCACGACGGTGGCCGACCGAGGCTCGCCCGTCCGGCTGCTTGCGCCGCTCTCCGGCGGGGGTTGACTGACGTCACGCGTGACGTCATAGTGACGACACTATGGGCACGGACAGACAGCACTGTGATGTCACGGGGAGTTCCCGCCCTCTACTGCTGACAGTCATCGGTAGGCGCTGAGATGGGCGCCATCAGCCGGCTGCTCGGCGAGAACCGCGACGTCAGGCTTCTTCTTGGCGCCGGCCTGGTGTCGATGACCGGTGACTGGATCCTGAACGTCGGCGTCGCCTACTACGTGTACGACGTCACCGGTTCGACGCTCGCATCGGCAGGCATGCTG
>DATHBP010000026.1:0-1543 GCA_035296085.1 Nocardioidaceae bacterium
CCTCGGCATGGACATCAAGGGGCACACGGTCGACCGGGTGCTGCTGGCACCGACGGCCGACATCGCCGAGGAGTACTACTTCTCCTTCCTCGTCGACCGCGCCAACCGGGCGTACCTGTGTATCGCCAGCATCGAGGGCGGCATCGAGATCGAGGAGGTCGCGCGCACCAACCCAGCCGCAGTCGCCAAGGTGGGCATCGACCCCGTCACCGGCGTGGACGACGCGAAGGCACGCGAGATCGTCACCGCTACCCGCTTTCCGGCCGAGGTGACCGGGGAGGCCGTGGACATGGTGCGCAAGCTCTGGCAGGTGTTCACTGCCGAAGACGCCTCGCTCGTCGAGGTCAACCCTCTGGTCCGGCTCGGCGACGGCAGCCTGGAGGCCCTCGACGGCAAGGTCACGCTCGACGACAACGCGGCGTTCCGCCACCCGGACCACGCGCAGTTCGCTGACGGCGAGGCGGACGACTCGCTCGAGGCGCGCGCGAAGGCCAAGGACCTCAACTACGTCAAGCTCGACGGCGAGGTCGGTGTCATCGGCAACGGGGCGGGGCTCGTGATGTCGACGCTCGACGTGGTGGCGTACGCCGGCTCCGACCTGCCGGGGGAGCACGGCGAGGGCGTGAAGCCGGCGAACTTCCTCGACATCGGTGGCGGGGCCTCAGCCGAGGTGATGGCCGACGGCCTGGAGATCGTGTTCGGCGACGTGGCGGTCAAGTCGGTGTTCGTCAACGTCTTCGGCGGCATCACTTCGTGCGACGCCGTCGCCAACGGCATCGTGTCGGCGTACGGTCTCTTGGCGCAGCGCGGCGAGGACGTCGTCAAGCCGCTCGTCGTGCGCCTCGACGGCAACAACGCAGAGCTCGGGCGCAGCATCCTCGACGACGCGGGGCTCCCGGGCGTCGAGCGGGTGGACACCATGGACGGTGCCGCGCGACGCGCGGCCGAGCTGGCTGCGGCCACGTGAGGCGGTAGAGCCAATGGCGATATTCCTGACCGAGGAGAGCGCGGTCATCGTGCAGGGCATGACCGGCTCCGAGGGCACCAAGCACACGCGCCGGATGCTGTCAGCGGGCACCGACATCGTCGGGGGCGTGACCCCGGGCAAGGGCGGGCAGTCGGTCGACTTCGACGGCCGGGACGTGCCGGTGTTCTCGTCGGTCGCCGACGCCGTCGACAAGACCGGCGCGAACGTGTCGGTGGTGTTCGTGCCGCCGAAGTTCACCAAGGGGGCCGTCATCGAGTCGGTCGACGCCGGCATCGGGCTCGTCGTCGTGATCACCGAGGGCGTCCCGGTGCACGACGCCGCCGAGTTCTTCGCGTATGCGCAGTCGAAGGGCGGGTCGCGCATCATCGGGCCCAACTGTCCCGGCATCGCCTCGCCGGACAAGTCCAACGCCGGCATCATCCCCTCCGACATCACCGGCGCGGGCTCCATCGGGCTGGTGTCCAAGTCCGGGACGTTGACCTACCAGATGATGTACGAGCTTCGCGACATCGGCTTCTCGACCTCCGTCGGGATCGGCGGCGACCCGATCGTGGG
>DATHBP010000027.1:0-4570 GCA_035296085.1 Nocardioidaceae bacterium
GGACCGGGTAGGTGAACAGCCCGACGGTCGCCCGGTCCGAGCCTTGCCGTTGGACCTTGTCCTTGAACTGCGTCATCCGGCCTGCCTCGCCGTAGCCGGTGATGCAGCCGAGCACCCAGCCCAGCTGCGCGTGCTCTGGCAAGTGGCTCTGCAGGAACAGCGGGCTCCGGGCCGGATCCACACCGGCCGCCAGGCATTGCGCGGCTGAGCGCAGCGACCGTTCACGCAGCTTCTCCGGGTCGTGCTCCACTGTGATGGCGTGCAGGTCCACCACGCAGTAGAACGCCTCGTGGTCATCCTGAAGTGCGACCCATTGACGCAGCGCACCCAGGTAGCTGCCGAGGGTGAATGAGTCGGCGGTCGGCTGGATGCCGGACAGGACGCGGGGGCGCGCTGCTGCACGCTCGGCTGGCATGCGCAGCATTGTGCCAGCGGATCCCCGCCCGCTCAGCCGATACGGGTGCTGCCGTGCGGGCGTCCCGGGGTCGGCGGGGTTGGTGCGTGCCCATCGTCAGCCGGCCGCTCGTTGATCTCGGCCGGGCGCTCAACGACATCGGCCGGGCGCTCGGAGGACATGTCCTCGCTCAGCAGTGGCGACGAGACCGCGTCCTCGGCCAGCGACCTGGCGGTGTCCGCTGTTGAGTCCGGCGTCTCGGCGCTCACCCGGACGCGGGCAATCCGGCGTCCGTCCACCTCGGTGACGAGCAGCCGGTTGCCGGCGTACGTCGCCGCCTCTCCCACATCCGGGACGTGCCCGAGCTGGGCGACGATGTAGCCGGCGACCGTCTCATACGGGCCGTCGGGCAGCTGGAGGCCGGTCTCGTCCTCGAAGTCGTCGAGGTTGAGCAGGCCGTCGACCTCCACGTCGCCGCTGACGTGGCGAGTCGTCTCGGCCTCGGCGACGTCGTACTCGTCGCGGATGTCGCCAACGAGCTCCTCGACCAGGTCCTCGAGTGCCACGATGCCGGCCGTGCCGCCGTACTCGTCGGCGACGATCGCGAGATGGGTGCCGTCGCGACGCATGTCGGCGAGCGCCGACAGCAGCGGACGGGTCCACGGCAGCACCAACGCCTCGCGGGCGATGTCACCGACGCGCACCGAGCGGCCGGCGACGTTGGGGGCGAACAGGTCGCGGACGTGGACGAACCCGACCACGTCGTCGGCGGAGCCTCGGATGACCGGATAGCGGGAGTGCGGGCGCTCCCTGGTCAGCTCGACTGCCTTGACCACCGGTGTGGATGCATCGAGGAAGTCAACCTCGGTACGCGGCACCATCACCTCGCGGATCTGCCGGTCTCCCGCCTCGAACACCTCCTCGACGATGCGGCGCTCCTCCTCGCCCAGCGTCTCGTGTCCGCTCACCAGGTCGCGTAGCTCCGCATCACTCATCTGCTCGCGCTGCGCGGACGGGTCACCGCCGATCAGGCGTACGACGAGGTTGGTCGATGCGGAGAGCAGCCAGATGACCGGGCGCGACCAGCGGGCCATCCGGTCCAGGGCGGGCGCGGATGCGAGGGCGATCCACTCGGCGCGCTGCAGGCCGAGCCGTTTGGGCGCCAGCTCACCGAGCACGAGGGACAGGTAGGCGATGCACAAGGTGATGACGACCAGTGAGATCGTGGCGGCGCCACCAGCAGGGACCCCCCATCCTTCGATAACGGGCGCCAGCTTGCGCGAGAGCGTCGCACCGCCGAAGGCTGCGGACAGGAAGCCGGCCAGCGTGACGCCCACCTGTACCGACGCAAGGAAGCGGTTGGGATCGGAGTTGAGCTTGGCGACGATCGCCCCGCGCCGGCCGCGCGTGGCGAGCGCCCTGACCTGGCTGTCGCGCAAGGACACCAACGCGATCTCCGCCGCGGCAAAGACGCCACCTACGAGGACGAAGACGACGACCAGGGCGATTTCGCGGATGGTGCCGCTCATCGGACCAGCGTCCTGGCGCCGCCTGGGTGGCAGGTCTGATGGCCAGACTCGTCCATAGCCGGAGAGTAGACGAGCGGCACGGTATTCGCCTTGTCCCGACGCTTCGCGGGCAGCAGGCTTGGCCGATGCAGTTCCCCGCCGACGTGCCCACCCTGACCGACGGTGTGGTCGTGTTGCGGGCCCATGAGCTCGGTGACATCGAGGGAGTCGTCGAGCAGTGCAACGACCCTGAGAGCATCCGCTGGACCACCGTCCCGGTGCCGTACGGGCGGGCCGACGCTCAGCAGTTCGTCGGCGAGATGGTGCCGGACGGGTGGCGCGACGCCACCTCGTACTCCTGGGCCATCGAGACGGCGGACGACACCGGCAGTCCACGGTTTGCCGGCAGCATCGACCTGCGACCGAACGGCGCCGGCGCTGCGGAGATCGGGTTCGGCCTGCACCCTGCGGCTCGCGGGCGGCACGTCATGCGCCGAGCCGTCCGGCTGGCGCTGGACTGGGGCTTCGCCGACGCCGGCTTCGCCGTCGTGCACTGGCATGCACAGGTCGGCAACTGGGCGTCGCGGCGCGTCGCCTGGAGACTCGGCTTCCGCATGGAGGGCACCGTGCGCAAGATGCTGGCTCAGCGCGGTGAGCTGCGCGACTGCTGGGTCGGCTCCGTGCTGCCCACCGACAGCGCAGAACCGGTCACGCGGTGGTTCGACGTGGCGACGCTGGTGGGCGAGGACGTGGTGCTGCGCGAGTTCACCGACTCCGACGCCGACCGAGTGGCTGAGGCCTGCAGCGACGAGCGCACCCAGCACTGGCTCGCCGGGCTGCCGGCGCCCTACACCCGGCTGAACGCGCTGGACTACATCGCCCGGCGCCGCGAGCTGCACGCCAACGGCGCCGGGATCTGGTGGTGTATCGCCGACCCGGCGACCGACGTATGCCTCGGGAATATCTCCGTCATGCAGCTCGACGGGCTCGACCCGACGTCCGGCGAGATCGGCTACTGGGCGCACCCAGGCGCCCGCGGGCGAGGGGTGATGACCGAGGCGGTGCGCCTCGTCGTCCGGCATGCGTTCGCTCCGCCCGACGCCGGCGGCCTCGAGCTGCGGCGGCTGTCGCTGTTTTGTGCTGCGGGCAACCCCGCGTCGGCGTACGTCGCGAAGCAGGCCGGTTTCGTGCATACCGGCACCCAGCGGGCCGCCGAGCCGCTTGGCGACGGGACCTACGACGACCTGCTCGCGTTCGACGTGCTGGCCGACGTGGACCGCTAGCCCACCGCGGCGCGCAGGTTGTCATCCAGCGCGGCGAGGAACTCCTCGGTGCTCAGGTAGCCCTGGTCAGGGCCGACGAGCAGGGCGAGGTCCTTGGTCATCTTGCCGCTTTCCACGGTCTCGACGCAGACCCGCTCGAGCGTCTCGGCGAAGCCGGTCACCTCCGGCGTGCCGTCGAGCTTGCCGCGGTGCTTGAGCCCGCCGGTCCACGCGTAGATCGATGCGATCGGGTTGGTCGAGGTGGGCTTGCCCTGCTGGTGCTGGCGGAAGTGCCGGGTCACGGTGCCGTGCGCAGCCTCGGCCTCCACGGTTTTGCCGTCCGGCGTCATCAGCACGCTGGTCATCAGCCCGAGCGAGCCGAACCCTTGGGCCACGGTGTCGGACTGCACGTCGCCGTCGTAGTTCTTGCACGCCCAGACGTAGCCGCCCTCCCACTTCAGCGCTGCCGCCACCATGTCGTCGATCAGCCGGTGCTCGTAGGTGAGGCCTGCTGCGTCGAAGTCCGACTTGAACTCCGCCTCGAAGATCTGCGCGAAGATGTCCTTGAACGCCCCGTCGTAGGCCTTGAGGATCGTGTTCTTCGTGGACAGGTAGACCGGATAGCTGCGCTGCAAGCCGTACGAGAAGGAGGCCCGGGCGAAGTCCTCGATCGACCTGGTGTAGTTGTACATGCCCATCGCGACGCCGCCATCGTCGCCGTAGGTTGCGACGACGTGCTGGATCGGATCCGAGCCGTCTGCTGGAGTGAACGTGATCGTGAGCTCACCGGCACCGGGGACCTTGAAGTTGGTGGCCTTGTACTGATCTCCGTGTGCATGGCGGCCGATGACGATCGGCTTGGTCCAGCCGGGCACGAGCCGGGGGATGTTGCTGATGATGATCGGCTCGCGGAAGATGACCCCGCCGAGGATGTTGCGGATCGTGCCGTTGGGTGAGCGCCACATCTGCTTGAGGCCGAACTCCTCGACGCGCGCTTCGTCCGGCGTGATCGTCGCGCACTTGACCCCGACACCGTGCTCCTTGATCGCGTTCGCCGCGTCGACCGTCACCTGGTCGTCGGTCTTGTCACGGTTTTCGATAGACAGGTCGAAGTAGCGCAGGTCGACGTCGAGATAGGGATGGATCAGCCGCTCCTTGATGAACGCCCAGATGATGCGCGTCATCTCGTCCCCGTCGAGCTCGACGACCGGGTTCGTCACGCTGATCGTGGCCATGCGGGCAGTGTCTCCTGTCGGACGGCGTCGAGCGGGCGGTCGGCTCACGGTAGTCGACCGCTGATGCCCCTCACCCGATCGGGGCGGCGCCTTGCTAGCGTCCGCACCGACCCTCGACCCCGACAGCCAGGAGCCAGCCGTGAGCACTCCCCCGGTCAGCCCGGTCAAGGT
>DATHBP010000028.1:0-6367 GCA_035296085.1 Nocardioidaceae bacterium
TCGCCCGACGAGATGGTCGCCATCGTCGAGGACCTGATCCGGCTCTTGGAGCGCACCGAACAGGGCTACCGCCACGGCCGGCATCCGGAGGCGCGGACGGCGAAGTCGACGGCCGCACTCCTGCGTGCGCTGGCCGACGAGCTGGAGCTGTAGGTCGCCCTTTTCGGGTGAGTGGCGCGAGGTGGCTGGCGCCCGTGCGTGAGTGGCGCGATGTGGCTGTTTTCTTGCTCTCAATCCAGCCAGCTCGCGCCACTCGGTAAGCACAGGCCGGCGCCAGCGGCTAGCCGTCACAACGAACGCCCGCCCATTTGCCTGGTTAAGCAGTCAGATGGGTGCCTCCCACTGGGTATGGGCGTCGTGAGGGACCAAAACGCCTCGTGAGGGGGGGTCGGCGCCAGTCGGGGCGTCGCACCACGCTCGGCCGCTGTCAGCCTCAGACTGTCGACGGTTGAGGTCCGCGGCCGGCCCGGTCCTGGCGGCGCAGCGCCTGAGCGCCGCGAAGCACTATCACCAGCCACGTGACGACCAGCGCAGCAGCGAGCCCCAGCCCGAGCCGCGGCACCAGTGGCAACACGATGCCGAGGAAGCCACCGATCACCCACGACAGCTGCAGCAACGTCTCCGAGCGTGCAAAGACGCTGGTGCGCACCGCTTCGGGAACTTCACGCTGGATCAGCGCGTCGAGCGACAGCTTGCCGAGCTGCTGGCACAACCCGACACAAAGCCCGAGCGCGACCGCGGCGAGCAGCCCGTAGAACACGGCTGCCACGACGGCCATGACCGCGTCGACGAGCAGCGTCACTAGCACGACGGTCTCGGGAGCGCGTACGCGCAGCAGCGAGCCCAGCCCGGTGCCCAGCGTGCTTCCCAGACCGGCGGCGCCGATCACCAGTCCGAGCAGCAGTGCCGTGCGGTCCTCCCAGCCGGGAAACGGCTGGTCGCGCAGCAAGAACGCCATGAACATGGTCAGGAAGCCCGACAGTGCCCGCAGGCCGGCGTTGCTGCGCAGGGCCGTCACCACCACGCTGGGGATGCCAATCCGGCGCCGCCGGCTGGAGCCCGTCGCCTGCGCCATGCTCACCTGTTCCTCACCGACGGCGGAGTCGACCCGGGCGGGCAGCAGTCCGGCGAGAATCGTGGCCCCGACGAAGACAACGAACGCATACCGCAGCGACCATTCCGATCCGAGCAACGACGCGGCACTCGCGATCGGAGCGGAGATGGCTGCGCCGGCCACGCCGGCCAGCGAAATTCGCGAGTTGGCCTTGACCAGCCCCATCGCAGGCGGGATCAGGCGCGGTACGGCGGAGGCGCGCGTCACCCCGTACGCCTTTGACGCGATGAGGCATCCGAGGGCGGCGGCGAACATCACCGCGGACCCGCTGGCCACCGCGCCGGCGAGCACCCAGCACAGGAAAGCGCGGACCGCCATCGTGGTGCCGAGCGCCCAGCGGCGACCGCGCCGGAATCGGTCGAGGAACGGTCCGATCAATGGGGCGACGACGGCGAACGGCAGCATCGTCAGCCCGAGGAACAGCGCGATCTGGCCACGCGCCTCTCCGGTAGGCACCTGAAAGAAGAGCGTGCCGGCCAGCGAGACCGCCAGCGCTGAGTCGCCTGCCGCGTTGAAGGCGTGCAGCTCGATGAGCCGGGCGAGCCCGGATTCGCCAGCGCCCTGTGCGTGCGTGGCCCGGCGGACACGGCCGTAGGTCCCCCTGGCGGCACGGCCGGTCGCGGAGGCGAGCCGGGTGGATCCACGACCGATCCGGCCCGGTATTTGCCGCCCCTCACCGCTCACGGGGCAATCCTGCCGTGCGCAGGGGACGGATGGGCGACAATGTCTCGGTGACTACGACAACCCGAACAGCCAAGACCGATGCGGTCTGCGCGGAGGCGGTCGACATCGCGCGCGGCGCTCTCCTCGACGTGGTCGCCGAGCAGGAGGTGGGTGACCACTTGGGCTGCCAGCCGGAGGCCGAGCGCGTCGTCACCCATTCCTTCGAGGCGCGCCGGCCGGGCTACACCAACTGGCGCTGGTCGGTCACGGTGGCGCGGGCTTCGCGGCGCCGCGAGGTGACAGTCGATGAGATCGTGCTGTTGCCCGGCGCCGGCGCCCTTCTTCCCCCACCGTGGGTGCCGTGGCGCGAACGCGTCCACGCCGATGACCTCTCGCCGGGTGCGCTGCTACCGGCGGCCGCGAACGACGCCCGGCTCGTCCCCGGGTTCACCGGCGCGGACGAGGAAATCGACGCCGACGCCGTGCACGCCGTCGTCGAGGAGCTCGGGCTCGGCCGTCCGCGGGTGCTCTCGCCCACCGGGCGCGACCTTGCCGTCGAGCGCTGGTACGAGGGAAGCCATGGACCGACGGCCCCGATCGCCGTGTCGGCGCCGGCGCCGTGCGCAACCTGCGGTTTCGTGGTCCGGCTGGCCGGCGCGTTAGGCGCGGTCTTCGCGGTGTGCACGAACGAGTTCTCGCCCAGCGACGGCAAGACGGTGTCCTACGACCACGGTTGCGGAGCACACTCCGAGGTCGCTGCCGCTCACCCCGACCTGCCGGCAGCCGATGTGCTGCCGCAACCGGTGTTCGAGACGGTGACCTACGACGAGATCACGCTGGCCTAGCCAAGGCTCAACGTCGCAGCCGGTTCCGCCGCCGGCGGCAGTACTCCAGCCCCAGCAGCCCCAGCGCCACCCCGGTCAGGCACGTCCACAGCCACCACAACCGTCCGTGGTCTCGCAACGCAGAGGTGAATGGCAGAAGCACCACCAGCGCGAGCAGCCAACCTAGCGTGCCGACCACCATCGACCGAACGCCGTCGACATCGAGCGGCTCGACGTCTGCCACGACAAGGTGCCGGCGGTCTCGGTCCCGCGCAGCCATAACGGCACAGTACGCCGCGAGCGCCGGCCGAGGCGTACCGGCTCCGCCGTACGCCGAGTCGCGATGACGCGCCGCCTGGGGCTCTGGCATGCTTCCGCCGTCCGGCACCGGCGTACTGGGGGAGTCCCGCGATGAGCTCGGCTATGTCGTCGACCCGTACCCGAAGCGGGCAGGGCCCGCTCGACAGCTTCTTTCGGATCAGTGAACGTGGCTCGACGATCGGGCGCGAGGTCCGCGGGGGGCTGGTCACGTTCTTCACGATGGCCTACATCATCGTGCTCAACCCGATCATCCTCTCGGGTGAGGATGCGGCCGGAAACGTCCTGGGTGGCGGGGCTCCCGGGTCGCAGTTCGCGCTCATCGCCGCGGCCACGGCCCTGGTCGCTGGCGTCATGACGATCCTGATGGGGGTTGTGGCGAACTACCCGCTGGCACTCGCGACCGGGCTCGGCCTCAACGCGTTCGTTGCGTTCTCGATCGCGTCCACGGTGACCTGGGCCGACGCGATGGGCCTCATCGTGCTCGAGGGGCTCATCATCTTGGTGCTCGTCCTCACCGGGTTCCGCCGGGCGGTTTTCAACGCCGTGCCGGCTGCGCTCAAGGTCGCGATCAGTGTCGGCATCGGCTTGTTCATCGCGCTGATCGGCCTCGTCGACGCCGGCTTCGTCCGCCGTACAGGCGTCGGACCGGTGCCGGTCGAGCTCGGCGTCACCGGCACGCTGGCCGGCTGGCCGGTGGTCGTGTTCGCGTTCGGGCTGGTCCTGCTCCTCGTGCTGCATGTACGCCGGGTGCGAGGCGCGATCCTGATCTCGATCCTCGCGGCGACCGCACTGGCGATTCTCGTCGAGTCGCGCGGCCGCATCGGGCCGCTGGTCGACCCCGAGGGCGACGTGAACCCGCTGGGGTGGAACCTGAACGTCCCGTCGCTGCCGGAGAAATGGCTCGCGACCCCGGATTTCTCGCTCCTCGGCGAATTCTCGCTGCTGGGGTCCTTCGAGCGGGTCGGCTTCATTACCGCGGCACTGTTCGTCTTCACGCTGATGCTCGCCGACTTCTTCGACACGATGGGCACGATGACGGCGATCGGCGCGGAGGCCGGGCTGCTCGACGAGCGCGGAACACCGCCGAACGCGCAACGCATCCTCGTCGTCGACTCCGTCGCAGCCGCCGCCGGCGGCGCCGCCTCGGTGTCCAGCAACACCTCCTACATCGAGTCGGCGGCGGGCGTCGGGGAGGGTGCGCGCACCGGCTTGGCGAGCGTGGTCACCGGGTTGCTGTTCCTGGCGGCCACGATGTTCGCCGAGCTCGTCGCGGTCATCCCCAACGAAGCCGCGGCCCCAGCGCTCATCCTGGTCGGGTTCTTGATGATGAGCCAGGTCAAGAACATCGACTGGGACGACGTCGACATCGCGATTCCGGCGTTCCTGACGATCGTGTTGATGCCGTTCACCTACTCCATCACCGTCGGCATCGGCGCGGGCTTCGTCTCGTACGCGCTGATCAAGCTCGTACGCGGCCACACGCGAGACGTCCACCCGCTGTTGTGGGTGGTCGCGGCGCTGTTCGTGATCTACTTCGCGATCAACCCGCTGAAGCAGTTGCTCGGCGCCGGCTGAGCCGGTTCGCGTCCGCGTGACGCCACGCTGCCGCCCGCGGTCCGACTCGTCAGCTGGCCGCCGCCCCCGCAACGGGGCAACTATCTACACGACCGGGTAGGTGCCCCCTTCGCTAGGCGGATCCGCCGTGACAAGTGGGCAACTGCCTACACAACCGGGTAGTTGCCCCTCCAAGGAGCGCGCCGCCTCCGCGGGTGAGCGAGTTGGTTAGCGCGGGTAATGAGTTACGCTAAAGATATGCCCACGGAGATCGCCAAGCTCGTACGTACCGACAGCGGCCTGTCCAGCGCCCTGCGCATGTCGGTCATGCGGCTCGCGAGACGGCTGCGCGCCGAGCGCGACCCTACGCACGACCTGAGCCTCAACCAGTTGTCCGTCCTTGGCGTCCTCTACCGACACGGTCCCCTCACTCTCGGCGAGCTCGCGGCGCTGGAGCGCGTACAGCCGCCCTCGATGACCCGCACCGTCAACTGCCTGGTGGAGATCGGCCTCGTTGAGCGCCAGCGCAACGCCGCCGACGGCCGGCAGGTCGTCGTCGCGCTCGCCGAGACCGGCCGACGCATCGTGGACCAGGACCGGCTTCGTCGGGACGCCTGGCTAGTACGCCAGCTGGGCGCACTCAGCGCCGAGGAGCGAGACGCCCTGCGTGCCGCGGCGCCGATCCTGGAGAGGCTGGCGCAGGAGTGAAGTCGATGTTCCGCGCCTTGTCGATCCGCAACTACCGCCTCTTCGCCTCGGGTTCGGTGGTCTCCAACATCGGCACCTGGATGCAGCGCGTCGCGCAGGACTGGCTGGTGCTCCAGCTCACCGACAACAGCGGCACCGCACTCGGGATCACTACCGGCCTGCAGTTCCTGCCGATCCTGCTGCTGTCGCCGTACGCCGGCCTGATCGCCGACCGCTTCCCGAAGCGGCGGGTCCTCGCCATGACCCAGCTGGCGATGGCCGCCTCCGCAACCGTTCTCGGCGTGCTGGCGGTGACCGGCCTGGCGCAGACCTGGCAGGTCTTCGTGCTGGCGTTCATCTTCGGCATCGGGACCGCGTTCGACGGTCCCACGCGCCAGGCGTTCGTCGTGGAGATGGTGGGGCGCGACGACCTGCCGAACGCCGTTGGGCTCAACTCGGCGTCGTTCAACGCCGCCCGCATCGTCGGCCCGGCGCTCGCCGGCGGCCTGATCGTCGCGCTGGGTTCGGGCGTACGCGCCACCGGGCTGGTGATCCTGCTCAACGCGCTGAGCTACTTCGCGGTGGTGTGGTCGCTGCACCGGATGCGCGGCAGCGAGCTGGACACGCCAGAGCCGGCGGAGCGCTCGCCGGGGATGATTCGCGACGGGGTGCGCTACGTGCGTGCGCGCCCCGACCTGATGCTCGTGCTCACGATCATCTTCTTCGCCGGTACGTTCGGGCTGAACTTCCAGATGACGACTGCTCTGATGGCCACCGACGTCTACCACAAGGGCGCCGGAGAGTTCGGGCTGCTCGGATCGGCGATGGCGGTCGGGTCGCTGGCCGGTGCGCTGCTCGCGGCTCGTCGCGGACAGCCACGCCAGCGGCTGGTCATCGGTTCCGCACTCGCGTTCGGCACCCTGGAGATCGCCGCCGGCCTCATGCCGACGTTCCTCACGTTCGCCCTCTGGCTCCCGCTGGTCGGCATCACCGCGCTCACGCTGATCACTGCCGCCAACTCCACCATGCAGCTCTCGGTCGCGCCCGAGGTGCGGGGCCGAGTAATGGCTCTCTACATGACCATCTTCATGGGCGGAACGCCGCTCGGCGCCCCCATCGTCGGGTGGGTCGGCGAGGCCTTCGGAGCTCGGTGGACGCTGATCGGTGGCGGCGCGATCACCATCCTCGGCACGGTGGCCGCGAC
>DATHBP010000029.1:0-9356 GCA_035296085.1 Nocardioidaceae bacterium
GGCCCTGGCCTGCGCTTATGCGGTTTGGCGCTGCTCGGTGTCGACCAGCCAGTGCAGTAGCGCCCGCACGCCGAAGCCGGTGGCGCCCTGAGTCCACTCGTAGGCGTCCACCGGTGAGTCGCCTGCACTGGCGACGTCGAGGTGCGCCCACGGAACGCCTTCCACGAAGGGACGAAGGAAGAGAGCCGCAGTGATCGAGCCGGCCGGTCCCCGTGGCGCGTTATTGGCATCGGCGATGGCGGAGTCGAGCTCGTTGACGTAGTCGTCGACGAGCGGCAGCCGCCACAGCGGCTCGCCAGCCGACCGCCCGGCCGACTCCAGCGCCCCCGCCAGCGCGTCGTCGTCGCTGTACAGGCCGCCCATGCGCTGACCGAGCGCCACCTTCACCGCGCCGGTGAGTGTCGCGACGTCAACGATGGCCTCCGGACGCAGTGTCGTGGCGTAGGCGAGAGCGTCGGCAAGGACGAGCCGGCCCTCGGCGTCGGTGTTCAACACCTCGCTGGTGCGGCCCCCGAAGTGCGCGATGACATCGCCTGGTCGTTGCGCCGAGCCGCTGATCGAGTTCTCGGCCGCCGCGACCAGGCCCGTGACCGCGTACTCCACCCCCAGCTCGGCGAGAGCGGCCATGGCGGCGATCACCACGCCGCCGCCGGTCATGTCGCGCTTCATCGTCATCATGGCGTCGCTGGGTTTTAGCGAGAGGCCACCCGAGTCAAAGGTGATTCCCTTGCCGACCAGCACGAACCGCGGAGCTGCGCTGCGTGTGCCCCGCGGGCGGTAGTCGAGCCGAATGAGCCGCGGCGGACGCGGAGAGCCTCGCCCGACGGCGAGGATGCCGGCGAACCCGTCGGCGGCCAGCGCCTGCTCGTCCCAGACGGTCTCGCTGAGGTGGGACGACGACGCGGCGACGTCTCGGGCCTGCTCCGCGAGCCACTGGGGCGACTTCTCATTGCTGGGGGTCAGCGCCAGGACACGGGACAGCCAGCCAGCGCGTCCCATCGCCAAGCCCCGCCGGAGCGCCGCCTCGCGGGGCGTGCCCGTCTCCGCGAGTACGACAGTGCCGGCCGGAGCATCGCTCGCCCGGGTGGTCCGCCGGGTGAACGTGAAGCTGCCCAGAACGATCCCTTCGACGAAGGCGGCCAGTCCCGCCTCGTCGGTCTGGTCGGCGATGCTCGTGGCCACCAGGTCGCGTCCCCTTGCGCGCCGCGCCAGCGCTGCCCCGGCACGGCGCATATCGCTCGGCTCGCCCGCACCCACACCGACGAGAAGCACCTGCTGGAGCGCCGAGCCATCCAGCACCGGCAGAGCGACCACCTCGCCGGCGCTGCCCTTCGCATCTGCTCGGTCGAGGAGTGTGAACAGGTCCACCCCGACCCGGTCGAGGAGCAGCGAGCCGCCGCTGCCCACGACGAGCTCGTCGTCCTCGCGGCTCACCCCGACGGCGAGCACCTCGGCCGCTGGCGCGCTCAGCAGGTTGCCCGCTCGCAGCTCCACATCGGGCAGCACCAGCTGCCCGGCTACCGGAGGTGGCGACGACGAAGCCCCGGCAGCCTTGCCCTGGCGGCTACCGGGGCCGCGAGCCCGACCCAATCTCCTGTTCAGCCGACGACGTCTTTCAGAGCATCTCCGAGTGCGCCCGCCTCTTCGGCGTTCAGCTCGACGACGAGACGCCCGCCGCCCTCGAGAGGAACGCGCATCACGATGCCGCGGCCCTCCTTGGTGACTTCGAGCGGACCATCGCCGGTCCGCGGCTTCATCGCCGCCATTGGCGCACCCCTTCCTCGATTCAGCAGCGTGGACCTCTCACCGAGGCGCCACGCTGCACGCGGTTGCCCGACCATTATCGCGTACGCCGTAGGTGCCGCCCCACGGGTTGCCAGCGCGTACGGAGAAGTCGCCCGCGTGCGGCAGACTCAGTGAACCGGGAAGGAGTCGCAGTCATGAGCGGTGAGCCGTCGAGCGCCGGCAGTGGCACCGGCAGTGGCACCGTCCGGGTCGACGTCGTCGACGCGGTTGCCACCGTGACACTGGCACGCCCGTCGGCGATGAACGCGCTCGACACGGCCACCAAAGTGGCGCTGCGTGACGCGGTCGAACAGCTGGCGGACGACGACGGTATTCGCTGTGTCGTCCTGACCGGCGAGGGCCGGGCGTTCTGCGTCGGCCAGGACCTACGCGAGCACGTGGCGCTTCTCGAGAGTTTGCCGGTGGCCGAAGTGTGGGCCACGGTGCGAGAGCACTACCTGCCGATCGCGACCGCGCTCGCCACGATGGCCAAGCCTGTCGTCGCAGCGGTGAACGGGATCGCAGCTGGTGCCGGCGCGGCGTTGGCGTTCGCGGCTGACGTTCGAATCGTCGCCGACACAGCCGGCTTCAACCTGGCGTTCTCCTCGATCGGCTTGTCGTGTGACACGGGCACGTCATGGACGCTGCCACGGCTGGTCGGTCACGCCAAGGCGATGGAGCTGTTGATGTTCCCCCGCACTGTAGGTGCAGACGAGGCGCTGACCCTCGGGCTGGCCACGTCAGTGAGCGCTCCGGCGGATCTTCTCCACGACGCCGCTTCGTTGGCGGCTCGACTCGCCAGCGGACCGACACTCGCCTTCGGGGCGATCCGGCGGGCGCTGTCGTTCGCCGCTGCGCACACCCTGTCGGAGTCGATGGACTACGAAGCCGAGCTCATGGCGCTGACCGGCAGCAGTGAGGACCACCGCCGCGCCGTCGCTGCGTTCTTGGTCAAGCAACCGCCTCACTTCACCGGCCGCTGAGCCTGCGTCGAGCACTGGGCCGAGCGGGGCACCCTCGGCTCGGGGTCCGGGACCTCTGTTCTCAGCGAGTTCCGCCGATGGCGCGTAGCAGCCCGTTGGGGGCGCGGACGCTCAGGTAGCGCGACGGTGGATCGGGCCCGAACTCCACGGTGATGTTGGCGCCGGCGAAGTGCCGGTTGAACCACTGGGTGAGCGTGCCGTGGCAGCGCCCGGAGCAGCTGAACGAGTCGCGCGGCAAGGCCAGCTCGGCGGCCAGTCGCCGCGCGAAGGCGCGTTGCTTGTCGCCGCTGGTGTCGACGCCGTACAGGGGCTGGTGGAAGCTCACCACATGGTCGGGCGCCACGCGGTCGAGGAAGCGCATCAGGGCCCGCGTCTCGGGCTCGGAGGCGGGCCGACGCCCGGAGTAGTAGTAGCCGGTGGTTGCCTTCCACCGGGTCGGGAAGTTGCGGTTGAGGTCGACGCCGCGCGCGTTGTGTCGATCACCCGCCGCGAAGCCGTCCGGGTTGGCCCGCGGGATGAGCCACAGGTTGACGCCGGTCACCGGCGCACCGTCGCGGATCTGGCGCAGACTCGTCGTCGGCGCCCCCTCGTTGCCGTGGATGGAGGCAATCGCGACAACCGTACGGCGGGCAGCGGGCTCGCCGACGTGGAAGGCGACGATCTCGCGCCCGGTCACGCTGTGCCCGATGACGCGTGCCTCGATCACTGCCGGCCGTCCGGCCGCCTGACCGGCGAGGGCCGAAGAGAGGCTCAGCGGGAGGAGCGCGAGAAGCAGCCCGCACGCACTCGCGGCGAGACCCCGTCGTCGGGGTCTCGCCGCGAAGTGCAGGCTCACAGTTGTCGCCTAGACGAGCGACTCGAGCTCAGACTGTGCTAGTCCGTGCGGTGGCGTCGCGCCGACCGAGCATCCCCAGCAAGATCATGCCAATGCCGAGGCCCAGGTGCAGCCAGTTGTCGGCGTTGTTCAGCGGCACGAAGTTGGCGCCGCTGTCATCGCCACCGACGATGAGCCCGTAGACCCACAGCACCAGGTAGATCGCGCCGCCGACGAGCAGATAGGTGCGCGCAGTCGAGCTCTTCCGCGACATCGCGAGCCCGGCCACGCCGTACAGCAGGTGCACCAGGTTGTGCAGGACCGAGACCTGGAAGAGGCCGAGCAACTTGGCCTTGGACTCGTCACCAGCGAACGCCATCTGGTCGAAGTCGGTCGTGATACCTGGAACGAAACCGAGAATGCCGACGAGCACGAACACCGCACCGACGAGAAGTGCGAGCTTGCGGACGATATCGGTGGTGTCCCTTGTCGTATGGTCCGAGCGGCCCATGCCGCCGGTGCCGGACGAGCCTGCGGAGGATGACATGTGAGTGCCCTTTCTGGAACGAGTCGTAGAAACCGGTACGTTGCGAGCTGTTCTCGGAGTTACCGGCTTGCGTTATCAGTGTGACAGAAGTAGACGGTTAGCGCAGGGCAACGGCCCTGCACAGCGAGACAAGTGACCTTTCGCTGACGCGGCCCTATTGCTCGACCTCTCCTTCTTCGATCGCCAAAAGCCGGCCGTAGGCGTGCTGCAGGACGTCCGATGCGAAGACCATGCTGAACACCGCCGCCAGCGCGCGGGCCGTCCGTGGTGCCGCTGTCAGGCCGGTCACATAACTGGTCGCCAACCAGGGAGCCAGACAGAACGGGCAGGTAAGCAGCTCGCCGACGCTGCGGCGGAGGCCGCTGACGCGCATCTCCTCGTGCAGCTCCGCCGAGTTGGCGCCACCGGTGAACCGGGTGAACGGCATCCGCAACGGACTTGCCACGGCTTCCTTGCTGATGATCCGGGTGAGTTTGTGGACCGCCATGGCGCCTAGGACGAGATCGCTCGACCGGTAGCGATCCGGCAGTTCGCGAGACGACAGCCCGATGCCCGCCCGAGCCGCTGCGCTGCCGATGGCAAACACCGCCATCGCGACCGCATAGCCCGCAAGCGGCTGCTCGTGTCCACCCTGGTACTTCTCCGCCTCTGCCCTGATCCGATCGGTTAGCTCTTGCTCATCGTTCAGGTCTGGCATTCCGTGCATGTCCGTCTCGATTTTCTTCACCCGGCGCCATTACCCGCGCGCTCGCCTGGTGAAACGAAGCGCCGTTCTCCATGGTGCTGGTGGTCAGCCGCCGACGGCAGTCTCCAGCCGCCGCCGCAGGCGGTCGAGCGTCCAGTCGAGCACTCGCTGGCTGACCGGTCGAACCGCTCGCCACGCCAGCGCTCCAACAGCCCCACCGGGCACGTCGATGAGCTCCTCCCAGCCGACTTTGGTGTTCGTCCCCGCCGGCTCGACCAGAGCCGTCGCCTCGCCGCGAACGACACGTCCTGTGTGTCGTAGACCTAGGCGATACGGCGGGTCCCAGGCAGTGATCGTCATCGGGTCGGTGAAGCCGAGCCTTCCGAACCCGGTGCGCGCGCTTAACCGACCGCCCACTCGGTGTGCGTCGTCGTCGATCGGCACGACATCGGTGAGCGCTATCCACTCGGATTGGCGGCGCCAGTCGACCAGGTAGTCCCAGACAGCCGCCGGCGGCCGAGCGACGAGCACGGACGACGTCAGCCGCACGCGGGTCATGTCGACCCGCGGCTCGACGTCGGGTCCGAGTCGACCGTGGCCTCCGCCCACGGCGGTGGCTCCGGCTGGCCTGGCGGGCTCTTCGCTCCGGCAGCATGGGTCGAGCCGGTGTCACCCGCTTCGCTGCGCTCTCGCTCGGCCAGCTCTTCCGCGAGCCGGAACAGCAGCGAGTCGACCTCGTCCATTCGGTATCCGCGCACGCCGACCGAGAATCGCACGTCGCGCAGGTCCTGTGCTCGGAGCGGCCGCCCGGCCGGCACCGAGACGTCTGGCCGGTCCTCGTGGACCGTCGCCATCGAGCCACCGTAGCCCGCCGCCACGACTGCGATGGCGCCGATGACCAGCACCACAACGGCGGCGAAGACCCACATCACCCCTGGATCGTCGCACGGAAAGCCAGCGAGTGCCGCCGGTCAGTCGGGCTGACCGTCCGCGGCGGGTTTCTCGCCCCCGCCGGGCGCCGGAGACCGCCGACGCTCCCCCGCCGCGGCGATGATCGCGACCGCAGCGTCCACGTCGTCGGTGACGTCCATCAGCTCGATGTCGACGGGAGAGATCCGCGCCTGGGCGAGCACGGTCTGCCGCAGCCAGTCGAGCAGTCCGCTCCAGTACGACGTGCCCAAGAGCACGATCGGGAACGACGTGACCTTCTGGGTCTGTACGAGGGTCAGGGCCTCGAAGAGCTCGTCGAGCGTGCCGAAGCCCCCGGGCATGACGATGAACCCCTGGGCGTACTTGACGAACATCGTCTTGCGCACGAAGAAGTAGCGGAAGTTGATTCCGATGTCGACCCACTCGTTGAGCCCGGACTCGAACGGCAGCTCGATGCCGAGCCCTACCGACACCCCGCCGGCTCCGACGGCACCCCTGTTCGCCGCCGCCATGGCGCCCGGCCCGCCGCCAGTGATGACTGCGTAGCCGGCCCGGGCGAGCGCGGCGCCCAGTTGTTCGCCCAGGTCGTACATGGGGTCTCCGGGCGCAAGACGCGCTGACCCGAAGACACAGATCGCCGGACCGAGCTCGGAGAGCATGCCGAAGCCCTCGACGAACTCCGACTGGATGCGCATCACCCGCCACGGGTCGGTGTGCACCCAGTCCGACGGGCCGCGCGAGTCCAGCAGCCGCTGATCGGTGGTGCTGGTCTGCACTTGGCCCCGGCGCATGACCACCGGGCCGCGGCGCTTCTCGAGCGGGCGATCGGGGTGGATGGAGTTGTCGTCCATGGCGAACACGCTATCCAGCCGGAGCGCGCAGCCACGAGGTCATGCGCTGCTCGCAGCTGCGCAGCTGCACGACCTCGACGTACTCGCCCTGGGTGTGCGCCAGGGACGGGTCTCCTGGTCCGAAGTTGACGGCCGGCACGCCGAGCTGGGTGAACCGGGCGACGTCGGTCCAGCCGAACTTCGGTCGCGGCTCACCGCCCATGGCGGCGACGAACGCCGACGGGGCTGGCCGGTCCAGACCCGGTCGTGCGCCCGGCGCCGAGTCGCGCAGCTCCACCTCGAACCCGTCGAACACCTCGGCGACGTGCTGCAGCGCCTCGGCCTCCGTGCGGTCGGGCGCGAAGCGGTAGTTGACCTCCACCGCGCAGGTGTCGGGCAGTACGTTGCCCGCCACGCCGCCGCTGATCCCGACGGCGTTGAGACCTTCGCGGTAGGTGAGCCCCTCGACGTCGGGTCGGCGCCCCTCGTAGGCGTTCAGCCGCGCAAGGATCTCACCGGTGCGGTGGATCGCGTTGCTCCCCATCCAGGCTCGGGCGCTGTGCGCGCGCTCCCCCCTCGCGGTGACGACGACCCGGAGCGACCCCTGGCAGCCGCCCTCGACGACTGCGCCGCTCGGCTCCATCAAGATGGCGAAGTCGGCGGCCAGTAGCTCCGCATGGCCGTTGGCGAGATGGGTGAGGCCGTTGCGCTCGGCCTCGACCTCCTCACCCTCGTAGAACACATACGTCACGTCGCGGCTCGGCTCGGGCACCGAAGCCGCCAGCCGCAGCGCGACGGCACAACCACCCTTCATGTCGCAGGAGCCGAGCCCGTACAGCCGACCGTCCACCAGCCGAGAGGGCAGGTTGGCGTTGAGGGGCACGGTGTCGAGGTGACCGGCGATCGCCACGCGTTCGGCGCGGCCGAGGTCGGTCCGGGCGACGACGGTGTCGCCGTTGCGAAGGACCTCCAGGTGTGGCAGCCGCCGCAGCGCCTGGTCGACTGCGTCGGCGAGCCCGGCTTCGTTGCCACTGACCGACTCGATGTCCACAAGTGCTGCGGTCAGCGCTACGACATCGGCGTGGAGATCGAGCCGGTGCACGGTCACTACGATGCCGCGACGTTGTCAGCCGCGGCTACGAAGGCGCAGAACTCGTTGCCCTCCGGGTCGGCGAGGACATGCCAGGAGACCTCGCGGTCCGGTGCGCGCAGCGAGGTCGCTCCGGCGTCGACCAGCGGCTGCACGCCGTCGACCAGCACGTCCCAGTGGACGCGGTTCTTCACCGTCTTCGGCTCAGGCACCGGCACGAACACCATCGACTCGAACGGCGCCCCGTCGATCTCGTCGACCCACCAGTACGACCGATCGTCGCTCCCGCCGAGTCGCGCGCCGAGCAGGTCGGACCACCACTGGGCGACCGCGCGAGGGTCGGCGGAGTCGACGACGATCTCGTACAGCCTCGTCGCCGGCACCTCTTCACGCACGAACGCGCAGAACTCCCCACCCTCGGGGTCGGACATCACAGTCCATGGCTGGGCGTCCTCGGCCGGCCCGACGACCTGCGCCCCCAGCGCCTCGAGGTCGAGCACCGTCGCGGTGTGCACATCGAGGTGCACGCGGTGCTTGACCGAGTTGGTCTCGGGTACGCCGTTGATCCACACCGTGTGCTGGGGGGTGGGTCCGGTGAGGTGGCAGTCACCGTCGTCGTCGCTGACATAGGCCAGCCCCAGAGCGCTCGACCAGAACTGCCCGAGCAGCGCCGGGTCGTTGGCGTCGATGCAGAGGTCCTTGAACCGGGCGATCGGCATGGCCGTCACCTTAGTTGCGGGGTTGGACGTTCGCGGGCGGGGACGCTCCCCCACCTCGGTAGCGTGGCCCGGTGGACGCCACCAGCGAGAGGCCGGCCGGAGCCTGGGGAGTGGGGCTCGCCAGCGTGAGCGACGACGGCGCGACTCTGGACACCTGGTACCCCTACCTCGCCCTCGGGGCGCCTTCCGAGGAGTCCGAAGCAGTCGACCTGTCCTCGTTCGTCGGCACCGATGCGGGCCGCGGTGTCCGGCGATCCGTCGTCCGCACGGTCATCGAGGACTTGGCTGCTTCCCCACGGGACCCAGCCGACGCCTACCTGCGGCTGCACCTGCTCTCGCATCGGCTCGTACGCCCGCACGGGCTCAACCTCGACGGGTTGTTCGGCGTACTTCCCACCGTGTGCTGGACCAATCTGGGCCCGTGCGCTGTGCAGGACTTCGAGCAGACGCGGCTCCGGCTGCGGCGTGCGGGTCATCTCGTCCAGGTGTTCGGGGTGGACAAGTTCCCGCGGATGACCGACTACGTCGTGCCGTCCGGCGTACGCATCGCCGATGCCGACCGCGTACGCCTCGGCGCCCACCTGGCGGCGGGTACGACGGTGATGCAGGAGGGGTTCGTCAACTACAACGCCGGCACACTCGGCGCCTCGATGGTCGAAGGACGGATCAGCGCCGGCGTCGTCGTGGGCGACGGCTCGGACATCGGCGGCGGGGCCTCGATCATGGGGACGCTGTCGGGCGGCGGCAAGCACACCATCGCGATCGGGGAGCGCTGCCTGGTAGGCGCAAACGCCGGGATCGGCATCTCGCTCGGTGACGACTGCGTCGTCGAAGCTGGCTGCTACGTCACTGCCGGCACGAAGGTCACGATGCCGGACGGCCAGGTGGTCAAGGCCGAGGCACTGTCCGGCAGCGACCAGCTGCTCTACCGCCGCAACTCGGTGACCGGCACCGTCGAAGCGGTTCGGCGGGC
>DATHBP010000030.1:0-3594 GCA_035296085.1 Nocardioidaceae bacterium
GCGCGCTCCCGCAGGGTGCGCCGGTGCTGCTCGAGCGCGACCAGCTCGCCGAACAACCGGTTGTAGCCGGCCGTCTGCTCGACCGGGTTCGTCCGCTGCAGCCGCGACTTCACGGCCGCAATGCGCCTCGCCGCCGTCAGCTCCGACAGCCGCGCGACGTAGGCCTGGGCGTATCCCTGCGTCGGCTCCTCCATCGGCAGCGGCTCCACCGCGAGCTCCGTGACCAGCGAGCGGACCTCGTCGGAGCCGCAGTGCGCCGCCACTCGGCTGACCCATGCCGAGTCGGCGGTGCGAGCGCCGCCCGCCGCGCGCATCGCGGCGTGCACGGCTCGGTACGACGGGTGGGTGAAGTCGTCGTCATCGAGCTCGTCGAGGTCAGCGCCGGCGAGATCCGGCGCCTGCATCGCGATCTTCAGCGTCTCCCGCTCCACGATGAAGCGCCGGTCAGCGAGGTCCGGCGTGCCGGCGGAGTCCCCGGCCGCCGGCTGCTGCACCACAGTCGCCTTGCCACTGCGGCGCGCACCGCGTTCGACCTGCCGGCGCACCTGGGCCCGCACCTCCTCAATGTCGAGTCCCACCAGGCCCGCCAGCTCCCGCGCGAACGCGTCGACCTTGGAGCGGTCGCGCACGCTGGCAACCAGCCGAGCCGCCTCGCGCATCGCGTCGACGCGGCCATCGGCCCGGTCGAGGTCGAAGCGCGACAGCACGTTGGTCAGGACGAAACGGTAGAGCGGGACTCGGCGGGCGACCAGCTCGCGTACGGCCGCGTCGCCATGCCTGACCCGGAGTTCGCACGGATCGAGACCGTCAGGCTCCACAGCGACGTACGTCTGTGACACGAACTGCTCGTCGCCCTCGAACGCCTTGAGTGCAGCACGCTGGCCGGCTTCGTCACCGTCGAACGTGAAGATGACCTCGCCGCGGAACTCGTCATGGTCGAGAAGCAGCCGCCGCAGCAGCCGGGCGTGGTCCTCACCGAACGCCGTCCCGCAGGTGGCGATCGCGGTCGGTACGCCCGCCAGGTGGCAGGCCATCACGTCGGTGTAGCCCTCGACCACCACCGCCTGGGACCGCCTGGCGATCTCCCGGCGGGCGAGATCCACGCCGTAGAGAGCCTGTCCCTTCTTGTAGATGGGGGTGTCCGGCGTGTTGAGGTACTTCGCCTCGACCCGGTCGTCGTCGTAGAGCCGGCGAGCACCAAAGCCGACGACATCGCCGGAGACGTCGCGGATCGGCCACACCAGCCGCCCTCGGAAGCGGTCGTACGGCGCGCGACCGCTCTGGGCGACCAGCCCGGCGCTCGACAGCTCTTCGTCGCGGAAGCCCTTGCCGCGCAGATGGTCGAGCAGCGCGTCCCCGCCCCGAGGCGCGTATCCCACCCCGAACGTGTCCGCGGCCGCCTTGTCGAACCCGCGCTCGTCGAGGAACCGTCGGCCGGGCGCCGCATCGGGTGAGTCGCTGAGCTGGTTCGCGTAGAACTCCGCGGCCAGCCGGTGCGCCTCGACGAGCCTGGCGCGTTGGCCACTCTCCCGTCGCGGTCCCGCGCCCGCGCCGCGCTCGTCGGTGTATCGCAGCTGGACCCCATAGCGACCCGCGAGCCGTTCGACCGACTCAGCGAACGAAAGACCCTCGACCTTCTGCATGAACGTGAGTACGTCGCCACCTTCGCCACAGCCGAAGCAGTGGTAGAACCCCCGGCTCGGCGTGACGTGGAAGGACGGTGACTTCTCGTCGTGGAACGGGCACAGCCCCTTGAGCGAGCCCGAGCCGGCGGAGCGCAGGGTCACGTGCTGCGACACGACCTCGTCGATGCGGGACCGTTCGCGGACCAGCGCGATGTCTTCCTCTCGGATGCGGCCAGCCACGCCGTGAGTTTACGCAGCAGCCCGTGCCGTCGAGCCGCGCTCCACAGACCGGAGAGCCGCATCCTGGGTGCCCCGCACCACGTCCTGACGCTCCGTTCGAGCCGGGCTGGTCACGAACCGGCCGGACCTAGTCCACGTCGTCGCCGCGCGGGAACTCTTGCAGCTTGATGTTGCCGTCCTGCAAGACGAAATGACTGAGTGAACCCCGGCCGACGGGGATGCGCCAGTTGCCGCCATGGTCGGAGGCCACCTTGGCGACGACCAGGCGAATCATCACCGCATGCGTCACCGCCGCGACCGACTCACCAGCATGCCGGGACCCGATCAGCTTCAGCGCTTCGATCATCCGGTCCTGGGCATCGGTCAGCCGCTCGCCGTGCGGGCACTGCGCCTTGTCCGGCGCGGTCCGGTACAGCTCGAACGCGATGGGGTCGAACATCGCAGCCTCGTCGGCCGTCATGCCCTCCCACGCGCCGTAGTCGACATTGTTGAGGCCGTGCAGGATGCGCAGGTCGGGGACCCGTGCCTCGTCGGCAATGATCTGAGCCGTTGCGATGGTCCGTCGGAGCGGGCCTGTGTAGACGGCGGCCAACCCCTTGCGCGACAGCTCCCGGGCCGCGTCAACCGCGTCCTGGTATCCCTGGGCGTCCAATGGGATGTCGCGGCGACCGCGATAGCGGTTCTCCACGTTCATCGTCGTGGTGCCGTGGCGCACCACGTACAGCCGGCAGGGTTTGGATCCGGTGGATGAATCGGCTTCGCCGGGGGCAGTCGTGAGTGCTGAGTCTTTGGCGTCCATGGCTGCCGGGAGTCTACACAGCCACGGCGGCGTTCCTCGCTCGCCGCTGACGGCTCAGCAAACCCCCGGCTCGGGGTAGAACAACTCCCGAATGTCAGCCGTTTCCACGTTGACGCGCTCGATCTCAGCCTCGGTCAGCCGTGATCGGTATGAGCCGAGCGCAGTGGTCGCGCCCATCGCCCGATAAGCGGTTTTGGAGAGCCCTTTGAACGAATGACCGCCACGCCCTCCCCCATCTCGAGTCGACGCGTCAAGCAGCTGCTGCGAGCGCTTGGCCCAGGGGACTTCGCAGTCCGCGTACATCTGCCGAAACTGCTCGTGCGGAGAACGCACGAGGTCCTCGTAGCGGAAGACGACCACTCCAGCGCTCTCCCGCATCTGGGACACGGCGCCGTACAACGCGCGCCAGAGCGTGCAGATGCGCCCGATGCCGTCGTCGGAGCCGTCCATCCGCTGCAGGTCGTCTGCATACGGTTCCAGGTAGTCCCGCATCAGGGCCGGCTGGTCGAGCAGATCATCCAAATCGGCTTGGTAACCGAGTGCCCGCCAGGAACCCACCAGCGCCACGGGGTCGCGCACGAGAACGATCGCCGTACAGCCAAGTCTCTCGACCAGCCACGGCACCGACATCAACGCGAACGGGTCGTTGAGCATCGCTCGTCGACCCTTGAGCCGTCCGATCGTGAAGGCCGAGCCGTACTTCAGCATTCTGGCCACGTCGTAGGGGCGGTGGTTGGCGCGGATCTCGGCGAGGAAGTGGTAGCGAAGGGCTGTCGTATCCCGGAAAGGCTGGAGCCACTGCGCCTCGTTCTCGGCGCAGATGTACTCGTAGCGGTGTGCGACGGACGCGTTCAGCACACCCGGGGAATGTCCCGGAGGATGCCGGGGATTCATCGGCTCGTTGACGTAGACGACCTGGCCGGAAGCCTC
>DATHBP010000031.1:0-11701 GCA_035296085.1 Nocardioidaceae bacterium
TGACCGTGAACGCCTCGCGGCGGCTGCGTACGTCCACGAACACCTGCGCGCCGTCGTCAACTGACCGGTCGAGGAGGGCGAGGGCGACCCCCAGCCGACGGGTCGGGGAGAACGTCCCGGAGGTGATCTCACCCACGGGCGCGCCGTCGCCGTCGCTGACCTGCATGTGCGGCCGCGGGATGCCGCGACCGCCCGCGACCAGGCCGCGCAGCACCCGGCCCGGTGGGTCTGCGCGTTGCGCCTGCAGCACCGGCCGCCCCCAGAACCGCGGCTTGTCCCAGCCGACAGCCCAGCTGAGCCTCGCCTCGACCGGCGTGACGTCCAGCGAGATGTCCTGGCCGTGCAACGGGTAGCCCATCTCGGTCCGCAGCGTGTCTCGGGCACCGAGACCACAGGGCCTGATGCCGTACGGCCCGCCGGCGACGAAGAGCGCGTCCCACACCGTGGCGACCCCCGCTGCCGGGACCACGAGCTCATAACCTCGCTCGCCGGTGTAGCCGGTGCGGCACACCACCAGGGGTACGTCGTCCAAGGTGGCGGACGCGAAGGACATGTAGTCGTGGCCGGCGGGGAGTCCGATCGAGGTCAACACGTCGTCACAGCGCGGGCCTTGCAGCGCGAGGATGGCCTCCTGCTCGTGCCAGTCGAGCACCTCGACTCCGCCAGCGGCGGCGTCGCGCAGCCGGCGGGCGATCTCGGCGGCGTTGGCGGCGTTGGGGATGAGCACCAGGTCGTGCCCGTTGACCAGGTAGACGATCAGGTCGTCGACGATGCCGCCGGTCGCGTCGTCGCAGGCAAGCGTGTACTGCGCCTGGCCGGCTGAGATCCGGCCCAGGTCGTTGGTGAGGCACCCGTTCACCAGGTCGTAGGCGCCCTCCCCGCGGACCCGCAGCGTCCCGAGATGGCTGACGTCGAACAGACCCACCTCCTCGCGGACCGCGAGGTGCTCCTTGACCACGCCGCCGCCGGCGTACTCCAGCGGCATCGACCAGCCCCCGAACGCCGCGAGCTTGGCCCCGAGGGCGACGTGGCGGTCGTGCAGCGGCGAGCGGCGCAGGCCGGGGTCACTGAGCGGGGTGGCGGGCTCGGGCATGCGCGGGAAACTACCCCAACCGGCGCGGTCGGGACGGGTCCGGCGGCGCAGCTCGCCCGTAGAGTGCTCGGATGCCTCTGTCGAGCCGCACCGCAGTTTCCACGACCCCGGCCGCTGCGACCCAGCTGCGCAAGGCCGACCCCACCTCGGTGAAGGCCGGTGCGCTGGTCATCGGCGTGCACTCCGGTCCGACCGGGGCGGTTCCGGCCGCCGGCGCCGACGAGGTCGCCGCGACGTACGGTCGCCGCTTCGCCGCGACGATGGCGGGGGTGGGCGTCACCGGCAAGCCCGGCCAGGTCGTCAAGGTTCCAACGCCCGCGGGAGTCAAGGCGCCGGTGCTCGCCATCGTCGGGCTGGGGCCTGCCGACCGATGCGACGCCGAGGTGCTGCGGCGGGCCGCCGGCTGTGCCGTACGCGAGCTCGCGGGCACCGGCACGGTTGCGTTCGCCCTGCCGGCGACGGAAACCGCGCAGGTGCGGGCGCTCGCCGACGGCGCCGCGATGGGGGCCTACGGGTTCCCGCGCTACCGCAGCGAGAACCAGCCGACGCCGGTCGTGCAGGCGATCGTCGTGACGGACCTGGCTCGCGACAAGCGCACGCTGGCGAGCGTCCACACCGCTGACGTCGTCGCCCGCGCCGTGCGGCTGTGCCGCGACTGGGTCAACACACCACCCGGAGACCTGGTGCCCCGCAGTTTCGCCGAGACCATCCAGGCGAGCGCCAAGGGAAGTGCGCTCCGTGTCGTCGTCCGCGACGAGCGTTGGCTGGCCGACCACGGCTGCGGCGGGATCCTCGGCGTGGGGCAAGGCTCGGAGCATCCGCCGCGTCTCGTCGAGCTGCGCTATCAGCCGCGGGGAGCGACCCGCCATCTGGGTCTGGTCGGCAAGGGCATCACCTTCGACTCCGGAGGGCTGAGCCTCAAGCCACCCGCCGGGATGATGACCATGAAGTGCGACATGGCCGGCGCTGCCGCAGTGGTCGCCGCGATGCTGGCCATCGCCGAGCTGGAGCTGCCGGTCAATGTCAGCGGTTGGGCCTGCCTGGCCGAGAACATGCCCTCGGGTACGGCGACCCGGCCGGGCGATGTTCTCACCATGTACGGCGGGCGCACCGTCGAGGTGCTCAACACCGACGCCGAAGGTCGCCTCGTGCTGGCCGACGGGCTAGGGCTGGCCTGCGCCCAGTCGCCCGACGTGCTGGTCGACGTGGCGACCTTGACCGGCGCGTGCGTCGTCGCCCTCGGCGACCGGGTGAGTGGGGTCCTCGGCAACGACGACGCGCTGCGCACACGCGTCTGCGACCTGGCAGACGGTGTCGGCGAGGCGATGTGGCCCCTGCCGATCGCCGAGGAGATGGCCGAGAAGGTGAAATCCAATATCGCCGACCTCGGCAACCACAACCCCGACAAGTTCGGCGGCGCGTTGTACGCCGCCGCGTTCCTGCGCGAGTTCGTCTCCGCTGGAGTGCCGTGGGCGCACCTCGACATTGCCGGGCCGTCCTACAACGAGGGCGAGCCGTTCGGCTACACCCCGAAGGGCGGCACTGGTGCCGCCGTACGGACCTTGGTGGCGCTCGCCGCCCACACCGCGGGCGGAGCGACCTGACCGCACGTCGCCACCGGGCGAAGCCGGCGCTGGCTGAGCCGGGTCAGGCGTCGCCGGCGTCGCGCTGCTCGGCTGCCTTGCGGTGGTTCCACTCCCGCATGCGGCTCGGATAGCCGACGACCGAGGCGTCGTAGCTCGGGACGCCTTTGCGGTTGGCCCACTCGTGCGCCCACTGCGCCGAAGGGACCCGCCGCCGCGTCCACTGCCCGTCGTTGGCGACCAGCATCAGCGTGACGCCGGTCACCGCTGTGGGCGGCTCGACGAACCCTTCGACACCGACATGGCGAACGGCGAACTGCTCGAGGTGACGGACATCGGCGTTGTCCGACGCGCGTTGCGTCCCAGGTCGGGAGCGCCGCTTGAACCATCGCATTCGGCGCCGGCCTTTCGACTCAGTTCGTGGGAGCAGATCAAGCCTACGTCTGGCCCCGTCTGCGCAGCTGTGGTCGCCGTGTCGGCCCGCCGGACAAGTGCAAGGATGATGAGGTAACCGCTCGTGACGCGACCCCGGAGGAAACCTTGGCGGACAACGCCGACAGCTTCGACGTCGTCATCCTCGGCGGCGGCAGCGGCGGCTACGCCTGCGCGCTCCGAGCCGCTCAGCTGGGCATGTCGGTCGCGATGGTGGAGAAGGACAAGCTGGGCGGCACCTGCCTGCACCGCGGCTGCATCCCGACCAAGGCGCTCTTGCACGCGGCGGAAGTCGCCGACTCCGCCCGGGAGGGCGAGCGCATCGGCGTCAAGTCCGAGGTGCACGACATCGACATGTCCGGTGTCAACAGCTACAAGGACGCGACGGTTGGCCGCCTCTACAAGGGTGTCCAAGGGCTCGTAAAGGCCGCCAAGATCACCTACGTCGAGGGCGAAGGAAAGCTCGTCGCCCCCGACGCCGTGCAGGTCGGCGACCAACGACTGACCGGGCGACACCTCGTCCTCGCCACCGGTTCCTACCCGAGGACGCTGCCGGGGCTGGAGATCACCGGCCGGGTAATGACCAGTGAACAGGCACTGACCTTGGAGTCCGTCCCCAGCAGCGTCGTCATCATCGGCGGCAGCGTCATCGGAGTGGAGTTCGCGAGCGTCTGGCGCTCCTTCGGCGCCGACGTCACGATCGTCGAGGCGCTCCCCCACCTGATCCCGCTCGAGGACGAGGTGCTGTCCAAGCAGCTCGAACGCGCCTTCCGGCGCCGCGGCATCACGTTCAAGACCGGTGCGAAGTTTGCCGGCGTGGAGCAGGACGACAACGGCGTCACGGTGAGCCTCGAGTCTGGCGACACGCTGCAAGCGGACCTGCTGCTCGTCGCCGTGGGGCGCGGCCCGAGCTCGCAGGGCATCGGCCTCGAGGAGCAGGGGATAGCCACCGACCGCGGCTTCGTAGTCGCCGACGAGCGGCTGCGCACCAATGTTGAGAACGTGTACGCCGTGGGTGACCTGGTGGCGGGATTGCAGCTCGCGCACCGCGGCTTCGCGCACGGCATCTTCGTGGCCGAGCAGATCGCTGGCCTCAACCCGATGCCGGTCGTCGACTCGGGCATCCCACGGGTTACCTACTGCGACCCCGAGGTGGCCTCCGTCGGCCTCACCGAGGCACAGGCCAAGGAGCAGTACGCCGAGGTGGAGACCTATGAGTACAACCTGGCGGGCAACGGTCGCAGCCAGATTCTGCAGACCCAAGGTCTCGTCAAGCTCGTTCGCGAGAAGGACGGGCCCGTCGTCGGCATCCACATGATCGGCGCCCGGATGAGCGAGCAGATCGGTGAAGCGTCGCTGATCGTCAACTGGGAGGCGTTCCCCGAGGACGTCGCGCAGTACGTCCACGCCCACCCGACCCAGACCGAAGCACTCGGGGAGGCGCATCTCGCGCTCGCCGGCAAGCCGTTGCACGCACACTCCTGACTCGACCCGAGGAGCCAGATCGACATGCCGGTCTCCGTCACCCTGCCTGCGCTCGGCGAGAGCGTCACCGAAGGCACCGTCACCCGGTGGCTGAAACAGCCCGGAGACACGGTGGCTGCCGACGAGCCGCTGCTCGAGGTCTCCACCGACAAGGTCGACACGGAGATCCCCTCGCCGGCCGGGGGTGTGCTCCTCGAGATCAAAGTCGCTGAGGACGAGACGGTCGACGTCGGCACGGAGCTGGCAGTGATCGGCGACGAGTCGGAGTCGGCCGAGACGTCGAGCGCGGCACCGGCGACGGCGGCGCCGGACGCGGCACAGGAGGCACAGCCGGAGCCGGCCGCGGAGCCCGAGCCGGCCGCGGAGTCCGAGCCGGCAGCACAGCCCGAGCCGGCAGCGGAGCCCGAGCCGCCAGCGCAGCAAGAGCCCCCCGGCGAGGCTGCGACAGCCGGCGAGCCCGAGCAGGCAGCAACCGCGTCTGGAGGAGAGGGCGGCCAAGACACGACGTCGGTGACGCTGCCCGCCCTGGGTGAGAGCGTCACGGAAGGCACGGTGACGCGCTGGCTGAAGCAGGTCGGCGACCAGGTCGCCGCGGATGAACCGCTGCTCGAGGTGTCCACAGACAAAGTCGACACCGAAATCCCCTCACCAGCGGCCGGTGAGCTGCTAGAGATCAAGGTCGCCGAGGACGAGACGGTGGAGGTAGGTGCCGAGCTGGCCGTCATCGGCACGGCCGCCGGCGCTGGCCCCGCACCGGCCCAGCCGCAGCAGCCGGCGCAGCCTGAGCCGGATGCTCAGCGCCCCAAGCCGGCCCAGCAGCCGGTCGGCGATGAGGAGCTGCACGGCAGTGACGAGTTCAGCGGTGACGAGGAGCCGTCCAGCGACGAGCAGCCTGCGACGGCGCCGCAACAACCTGCGGCATCGGTTCCCGCACCCACCCCTGCGCCAGCGGTGTCCGCTTCGCCACCCGCCGCGCGCCCCGAGCCGCCGAAGGCCACGCCACCGTCGAACGAGCGGCAGCCGGCGAGCAGCGAGAACTCCGCCTACGTCACCCCGCTCGTCCGCAAGCTGGCGAACCAGCACGGTGTCGAGCTGGGCCAGCTGCGCGGCACCGGTGTCGGTGGCCGGATCCGCAAGCAAGACGTCTTGGCGGCGGCCGACAACCGGCAGGCGACTTCGCAGCCCAGCCGAGAACCGCAGCCCGAGCCGGCCGGCGAGTCAGCGCAAGCCGCTCCAGCGCCGGCAGCGGCTTCCGCACCCGCCGCGTCGCAGCCGAGTCCATTGCGCGGGACCACCGAGAAGATGAGCCGGCTGCGCAAGGTGATCGCCGCGCGAATGGTCGAGTCGCTGCAGACCTCCGCCCAGCTGACCACCGTGATGGAGGTCGACGTGACCGACGTCGGCCGGTTGCGCGACAAGGTGAAGGGGGCCTTCGAGCAGCGCGAGGGCGTCAAGCTGTCCTACCTGCCCTTCTTCGCGAAGGCGACCATCGACGCGCTCAAGGCGTTCCCGAACGTCAACGCCACCATCGACACCGACAAGGGTGAGATCACGTACTTCGACCGTGAACACCTCGGCATCGCGGTCGACACCGAGCGCGGGCTGCTCGTACCCGTGATCAAGGACGCGGGCGACTTGTCCATCCCCGGGCTGGCGCGCAAGATCGCCGATCTTGCCGAGCGCACGCGCGGCAACAAGATCACCCCCGACGAGCTGTCCGGAGGAACGTTCACGCTCACCAACACCGGCAGCCGCGGTGCCCTCTTCGACACGCCGATCATCAACCAGCCGCAGGTGGGCATCCTCGGCACCGGTTCAGTGGTCAAGCGGGCGGTCGTGATCGACGACCCGAACTTGGGGGAGACGATCGCGGTGCGTCAGATGGTCTACCTGGCCCTGACCTACGACCACCGTCTCGTCGACGGTGCCGACGCCGCCCGCTTCCTGGCGGCGGTCAAGCACCGGCTCGAGGAGGCCGACTTCGAAGCCGAGCTCGGAGTTACGTGAAGGTAGCGATCGCTGGGTCGTCCGGCTTTCTGGGTACAGCCCTGCGCGAGCACCTTCACAGCGCCGGCCATAACGTCGTACGCCTCGTCCGGTCCGACCCGACCAGCCCCGCCGAGTCGCGGTGGGATCCGTACGCCGGTCAGGTCGACGCAGAGCAGCTCGCCGGCTGCGACGTCGTGGTCAACCTGGCCGGGGTGCCCATCGCGCGGCCGTGGACGGCGAAGCAGCGGCGCGCCATCCTGCGCAGCCGCGTCGCCACGACGCGCACCCTCGCCGTTGCGCTCGCGGGGATGCCCGATCCGCCGGCCTTTCTCGCCCAGAGTGGCATCGACTTCTACGGCGACCGCGGTGCCGAGGTCGTCGACGAGTCCTCTCCCGCCGGCGCCGGATTCCTGGCCGGCGTTACCAGGGCGTGGGAGGACGCGACGTTGCCCGCCTCAGCCGCCGGCGTGCGCGTGTGCCGGCTGCGCACCGGGGTGGTGCTCGATGCGAGCGGCGGTGCGCTGCGGCTGATGCTGGTGCCGTTCCGGCTCGGCGCCGGCGGCCGGCTTGGCTCGGGACGCCAGTACATGAGCGCGATCTCGCTCACCGACTGGGTGCGCGCCACGTACTTCCTGATGAAGGCTCCCACCACGAGCGGTGCGTTCAACGTGGTGGCGCCGCACCCGCCCACCAACGCGGAGCTGACGGCGGAGCTCGGGCGGGCGTTGCACCGACCCACCAGGCTGGCGGTGCCGAGCTTCGCGCTGCGCAAGGCACTCGGCGGGCTGTCGGCCACGCTGCTCAGCAGCGTGCGCGCGCATCCAGCCCGGTTGACCGAGGCCGGCTACACGTTCCAGCACCCCGACGCCGCGGCGATTGTCGGCGCGGCGCTGCACTCCTGAGCCGCCGCTAGCTCCGCTTCGCATCGCGTACGGCGGTGATCCGCCAGCCGTCCGCCGTGCGGACGAGAGCGACGCGGTGAGCCGTTGGCTGGTCGCGGGGCAGCGTGGTGCGACCGCCGGCCCGATCGACGACGGCGGCGACCTCGAGCCGGTCGACGACGTGGAGAACAACCCGCTCCCGGTCGGCGCGTGCCACCCGTACCTCCAGCAGCGTCATCGCGACCTCGAGGCGGAGCCTGCGAACCTTGTAGGCAGCCAGGGTGTCGATGTCCTCGGCCAGCGTGGCGCTGCCCGCGGCGTAGACGCGCCGGAGCAGGCGTGGCTCACCATGGGCGAACGCCGCGGCACGGCGCGCGTCGAGCCGGCCCAGTACGTGCGCCCACCGGGCCACGGGCGCGGTTACGCGAACCGATGCCTTGGTGGTGTTGGCGGATGTCGAACGTTCGGGCGGGATTGCGGTCGCGACGAAGCTGCGCGGTCCGGAGTACTCAGCGCTGGTCAGCGCGCCTGCGAGACCGGTGGCCAGCGCGCTCACGCAGCCGGCCACCACGAGGACCAGAGGCGCGCGGCGCATGCGGTCAAGGCTGACGCACGCCGGCCCGCGGTGCGCTCAGCTGTCCACAGACCGTGGCGTCGTAGCGGTTTGCCGCCCGAGTGCGCTCGGCCACCAGACCGGGGCACCGATGTCGTAGCACAGCGCCGGTACGAGCAACGACCGGACGACCAGGGTGTCGAGCAGCACCCCGAAGGCGACGAGGAACGCAATCTGCGCGAGGAAGAGGATCGGCAGGACGCTGAGCGCGGAGAACGTCGCGGCCAGCACCACGCCGGCGCTGGTGATCACCCCGCCGGTCACCGAGAGGCCCTTGACGACTCCGGCGCGAGTGCCGCCGAGCAGTGACTCCTCACGGACCCGTGTCATCAAGAAGATCGAGTAGTCGATGCCCAAGGCGACCAGGAACACGAATGCGATCAGAGTCACCGTTGGGTCGCCACCGGGGAAGTCGAGGACATGGTTGAACACCAGCGCGCTCACCCCCAGCGTCGCGCCGAACGAGAGCACGTTGGCCACGATCAGCACCAGCGGCGCGAGCAGTGAGCGCAGCAGAAGCGCGAGGACGACGAAAATCACGACCAGGATCGCCGGAATGATGCGGTTGCGGTCGGCAGTGCTCGTCTGCTGGGTGTCCAGCTGGATGGCGGTAGTCCCACCGACCAGGGCGTCGGGGCTCACCGCGTCGAGCGAGGCCCGCAGCGCCGTCACGGTCTCCTCCGCCGCCAGCGAGTCGGCCGGCTGGTCGAGCGTGGCCTGCACCATGACCTGCCCCCGCACCGTCTTCGGCGGCGCGGTAGGTGACGGGAGGCCGCCACTCCCCCGCGCTGCGGTCACCGGCACTGCGGCAGCGACCCCGGGCTCCCGGGCCGTCGCACGCAGCAACCCGGCGAGCTCGTCGGCGGGACCGATGACGTACGCAGGGTCGCCGGAACCGGCGGGGAAGTGCCTTGCGAGCACTTGCTGGCCGGTCACCGACTCCACCTCGGTCAAGAAGATGTCGGTCTGGGAGACGCCCTCGTCGCGGAACGACGGGGCGAACGCGGTCGCGGCCGCCAGGCTCAGCACCGTCAGCGCCCATACTGCGCGCGGGCGCCGGCTGACGAGCGCCGAGACTCTGCCCCACACGCCTCTGACCTCCGGGTGCTCGGACCCCAGGGTGGGCCGGAACGGCCAGAACGCACCCCGCCCGAGCAGCAGCAGCAAGGCCGGGAGGAACGTCAGCGATGACAGCAGGGCACCGAAGATGCCGAGCGCACCCACCGGCCCGAGCCCGCGGGTCGATGTCAGCGCCGACAGCAGCAGGCACAACAAGCCCAGGATGACGGTCACAGCGGACGCCACGATCGGCGGCAGCGCGCCCCGGTATGCCGCGCGCATCGCCGCGTACGGGGACTCCTGCTCGCGCAGCTCTTCGCGGTAGCGCGCCACCAGCAGCAGCGCGTAGTCGGTGCCGGCTCCCACGACGAGGATGAACAAGATGCCCTGGCTCTGGCCGTTGAGCGCGAGGACGTCGTTCTTCGCCAGCAGGTAGGTGACCGCGGAGGCGACCCCGAGTGCGAGTACGGCGGACAGCAGCACCACGAACGGCAGGATCGGGCTGCGGTAGACGACGAGCAGGATGACCATCACGACGACCAGCGCCACCAGCAGCAGGAGCCCGTCGATCGCGCCGAACGCCTCGACGAAGTCGCCGAGCACGCCGCCGGGCCCGGTGACGTACGCGCTGACGCCACCGGGCAGGTCGGACAGCTCGGACCTGATGTCGGCGATGACGGACGGCAGGGTGTCGCCGAGGGTCGAGTCGATCGGCACGACCACTTGGGCAGCGAGGCCGTCCTTCGCCGGGATCGGCGGCGAGATCGGCGGCAGCACGCCGTCGATCCGCTGGATGCGCTCGAGGCGCGTGGTCACCGCTGCGAGCTCGTCTGTGGTCAGCGGCTGGGGTGCCTCGAAGACGACGACCGCCGGCACGCTGTCTGCTCCGAAGAACCGAGTGGACAGCTCCACAACCTGGGTGGACTCCGCGCTTCGCGGGAGGAAGTCCGCGTTGTCGTTGGTCTGGACCTCGCTCAGCTTGCCGGCGAAGGTGCCCAGCGGTCCCCCGACGACCAGCCAGAGGACGACGACTAACAGCGGCCAGGAGCGTCGGCGTCGCGAGCGCGGAGAAACGTCCGGCGACGACATGGGCGGCAGCCTTCCAGAACGCGTCTACCTCCGCAGGGGACCAGCGCGGGCGGCATACGCTCGAGGGCGTGGTGTCTGCGACGTTCGTGCACGCGGGGTTCGGCGCAGAGGCGCTCGACTACCAGCGGGCGTGGCAGTTGCAGCGGGGCCTGCACGCCGACCGGGTCGCCGGCAGGGTGCCCGACACTGTGGTGTTGCTCGAGCACCCGCCGGTCTACACCGCGGGCAAACGCACCCAGCCCGGTGAGCTGCCAGACGACGGCACCCCCGTCGTGGACGTCGACCGGGGCGGCAAGATCACCTGGCACGGCCCGGGGCAGCTGGTCGGCTACCCGATCGTGGCGCTCGCCGAGCACGTTTTCGTCGTCGACTTCGTGCGCCGGCTGGAGGAGGCGTTGATCCGGGTCTGTGCCGACTTCGGGCTGACCACCGGCCGGGTTCCTGGCCGCAGCGGCGTCTGGTTCCCCGCCGGAGCGGGCGGCCCGGAGCGCAAGGTGGCCGCGATCGGTGTACGAGTCTCGCGGGGCGTCACCATGCACGGGTTCGCGTTGAACTGCGACTGTGACCTTCGCTGGTACGACCGCATCGTTGCGTGCGGGATCTCCGACGCCGGTGTGACGTCGCTCAGCGCCGAGCTGGGCCGCGACGTAGGGGTCGGCGAGACACTGGCGCCGGTCGAGCGGCATCTCGGCGAGCTGCTGCTCTGGCAGCCCTACGACCGCTCACCCGACGTCCTCCGACTTCCAGCCGAGCTTTCGTCACCCGCATAGAGCGGTCTCCACGATCGGCCAGAGCACGTGACGGCTGGCAACACTCTCCGCCCGGTTTGCCATCACCACCGCACTTCGGTCCAACGACTCGAGCGTCCACGCTTCGGACACGAAGCCGGCCGTTAACCCGGTGTGGCCGTAGGCAAGCCCGCACTGAGTGCGCACCCGGCCGAGACCGTATCCGTACCCGCTCCAACCTTCGATAGGACCGACGCGATCTCTAGCCATGCGAGCCACGACTTCTTTCGCGACCACCTGGCCCTCGAAGAGCCCCCGAAAGAACCGGCCGACGTCACCGGCGGTCATGACAAGCCCCCCGGCGGCGAGAGCAAAGCCCAACTCCTCCCCGGTGATGTCTTGGTTCTCGTAGTAGCCGTGCGCCATGGGTGCGTCTGGCAACGGCTCCGCGTGTGAGGAGGCGGTAGACATGCGCATGGGATCGAAAAGGCGGGAGTGGAGGTTGTCCTCGAGGCTCAGCTGGGTGACTTTCTCGATGATGAGCCCCAGCACGACATAGTTGGTGTTCGAGTAGACCGCCTGGCTGCCCGGGTCGAAACTCAGCGGCTCCTTTGCGCTCAGTGCGACGACGCTTCGGGGGGTCGCGCGACCGCTGTCGACGAGCTTTCCCAGCCGCTCGATAGCGTCGAAGTCCACCAGACCGCTGCTATGGGTGAGCAGGTGCTCGATGGAGATGTCGTCGCCTCGCG
>DATHBP010000032.1:0-44346 GCA_035296085.1 Nocardioidaceae bacterium
GAGATCACCCGGCGGGCCACCGCTGCGCGCGTCTGTCCGGGAGTGAGCTCGCTGGCCTCCGCTGCCACGTCCTGGTCGACCGCGCTGCGGCTGGCTGGGTCGAGCACCGTGCACGCACTGACGATGCTGCGAGCCGCGCCCGCCGAGATGTCGCCCGCCAACATGCCGGCGAGTGTCGCGGGATGGTCCTCGACCAGGCTCAAGGCGAACCCGATCGCGAAGCGGCGGCCATCGGGGACACGCGGCGGGCGAGTGCCAGCTCCTCAGCGGCATACCTGCCTGCCTCGGCGACCGGGCTCCCTGCGCCTGGTCCTGCCGGATCCGGCCGCTCGCAAACGCTGCCACCTCCCGCGCCTGCATGCCTTGAGCCCAATGCAAGACGCGCTCCCAGCCAGCGATCCGGTGGATGAGCTCGGCCATCGAGCAGCCGTGCTCGGCTGCTTCACACAGCTCCCCCACCAAGAGGGCGCTCGGCGTAGCATCGAACATGTGTTCGAGTCTAGTAGAGGGCACAGACAACGCCTCTACATCCGTCAGCGGGTGTGGACGACGGGCTCTTCGGGTTCTTCCGGCGGCATCCGCAGCTGCCTGGACCACCAGGCGACATCGCGCCACCCGCCGTGCTTGAAGCCGACATCACGGAAGACTCCAACGGGCCGGAAACCCAGCGACTCGTGCAGGCGCTCACTCACCGGGTTCGGCAGCGCGATCGCCGCAAAGGCCATGACGTACCCATCGGCACCCAGCCGGGCGAGTAGCTCAGCCATGAGCCCTTTGCCGACCCCGCGCCCCGCATACGCGTCCGCCACGTACACCGACGTCTCGACCGACCATCGGTACGCGGGTCGATGGCGGAACCGGCTCGCGTACGCGTAGCCCGCCACCTGGTCGCGGTAGGCGGCGACGAGCCAGGGAAGCCCGGAGCCGGACCGAAGGCGCCGCGCCATCTCCGCCTCGTCGGGCGGCACCAGCTCGAACGAGGCGATGCTGTGCTCCACCACGGGGGCGTAGATTGCCGTGATCGCGGGCACGTCGGCTGGCACCGCCGAGCGGATGACGTAGCGCTGCCCGCCGGCCATGGCCACCCTCCCGACATCGCCGCCCCGAAACACGCCAGGTGGCAGCCCACCCGGGGCATGTGTCGGATCATCGCAAGCGTTGTAGCGTGCTCGCGGCATCCGGTAACGCCGTGTTGCCCGGTCCGTTCGCCGACCAGTAGAGGAGACAGGCGTCGGTGCAAGAGGTCGCGATCCACGAGCTCCCCGTCGAGCAGCTGGCCGAGGTGCTGCCGCCCGACCGCATGGCCCGCTTCGAGCAGGTGGCCGCGCGGGCGAAGGAGGGCCTGGACGGGCGGGTCGTATGGAACGTCAACTCGACCGCCGCGGGCGGGGGCGTGGCCGAGATGCTGCAGACGTTACTCGCCTACGCCCGAGGCGCCGGCGTGGACGCCCGCTGGCTGGTCTTCGACGGCGACTCGGAGTTCTTCGCGATCACCAAGCGGCTGCACAACCTGCTGCACGGCGCGCCCGGTGACGGACTCGGGCTTTCCGAAGCCGATCGCGCGCATTACGAGAACGTGCAGGTTGCCAACCAAGCTGACCTGCTGGAGCGGGTAAGCCCTGGCGACATCATCATCATCCACGACCCCCAGCCCGCCGGCATGCTGCCCGGTCTGCGCGACTGCGGCGCACCCGTCGTGTGGCGCTGTCACGTGGGACGCGACGTTCCCAACGAGCACACCAACGAGGCGTGGGAGTTCCTGCGGCGCTACGTCGAAGCCGCGCAGGCCTTGGTCTTCTCGCGCGAGCGATACGCCCCGGACTGGGTCGACCGAAAGCGACTGCTGGTCGTTCCCCCGTCCATCGACCCGTTCTCGACGAAGAACCGCGACATCTCCCCCGACGACGTCGCGCGGGTGCTGACCACAGTGGGGCTGCTCGCTGGCGAGCCCAGCGACGAGCCCGTGCCGTTCGTACGCCGCGACGGCGCCCCTGGCGTCGTACGGCCCCACCGCGACATCCTGCAGGGGGGCGAGGCGCCGCCGTCGCCGGATGACCAGCTCGTCGTGCAGGTCTCCCGCTGGGACCGGCTGAAGGACATGTCCGGTGTGATGAAGGGGTTCGTCGACGGCCCGCCAGCCGAGACCGACGCGCACCTGGTGCTCGCCGGTCCCGCGGTCGCCGGAGTGACCGACGATCCGGAGGGTGCGCAGGTGCTCGAGGAGTGCCTCGCAGCGTGGCACGAGCTGCCGGAGTCGATCCGCGAGCGGGTACACCTTGCCGCGATCCCGATGGACGACCCCGACGAGAACGCACTGATCGTCAACGCCCTCCAGCGGCACGCCAGCATCGTCGTGCAGAAGAGCCTGGTCGAGGGTTTCGGGCTGACGGTCGCCGAGGCCATGTGGAAGGCGCGCCCGGTGGTAGCCAGCGCTGTCGGCGGTATCCAGGACCAGATCAGCGACGGCGAGACCGGGCTCATGCTCGACGACCCGTACGACCTCGCGGAGTTCGGCCGGATGCTGCGGAGGTTGCTCGACGACCCGGTCCTCGGCGAGCAGCTTGGGGTCGCTGCTCGCGCCGCCGTCCTCGACCACTTCGTCGGAGACCGGCACCTCCAGCAGTACGCCGAGCTCTTCGGCGTGCTGATGCGTGAGCAAGCCGCCAGCGAGGCAGCGCGGTGACGCAGAGCCTGCGCGTCGAGGAGGCTCGTGCCCGCGCCGACCTGCTGCGCATCGACTCCTACGCCGTCGACCTGGACCTGACCCGGGGAGACGACGTCTTCGGCTCGGTGAGCACCATCCGCTTCGCCGCCACGGACACCTCGGGGGCAACGTTCGTCGACGTGGCGCCCCGAAAGCTGGCCCGCGCCACGCTCAACGGCACGGAACTCGACGTCGACAGCTGGGTGGACGGGCGACTCCCCCTCCCCCACCTCGAGGCGGCCAACGAACTCGTCATCGAAGCAGAGATGGCCTACTCCCACGACGGCGAAGGGCTGCACCGCAGCGTGGACGCCGCCGACGGCAAGACCTACGTCTACGCGATGACGTTCCTCGACGCCGCACCCCGGGTTTTCGGATGCTTCGACCAGCCCGACCTCAAGGCACCGTACGACGTAAGCGTCACCGCTCCCCTGGGCTGGCGGGTCGTCGGCAACGGGGTCGCCACCGAGCAGGAACCGGGGCATTGGCGCCTCGCGACGACACAGCCGCTCTCGACCTACTTCGCGACCATCGTCGCCGGGCCCTACCACTGTGTCGAGGACACCCACGACGGGATCCCGCTCGGGCTGCACGTCAAGGCGTCGCTGGCGGCACATCTCGACAAGGACGCCGAGGAGCTGTTCAGGCTCACCGGCCAGTCGTTCGACGCCTATCACCGGCTGTTCGGCATTCGCTACCCGTTCGGTGCTTACCACCAGGCGTTCGTGCCGGAGTTCAACGCCGGTGCCATGGAGAACCCAGGCTGTGTGACGTTCCGCGACGATTTGGTGTTCCGCTCCAGGGTGACCGACGGCGAGCGCGGGATGCGCGCGCGCACCGTGGTGCACGAGATGGCCCACCAGTGGTTCGGCGACCTGGTCACCATGCGCTGGTGGGACGACCTGTGGCTCAACGAGTCGTTCGCCGAGTACATGGCCTACCGCGTCACCGACAGCGACACCGACTTTCGCGACTCCTGGGTTGACTTCGCGTACGTCCGCAAGCGGTGGGGCATGGTGGCCGACCAGCGGCCCTCCACCCACCCGGTCGCCGGCAACGGAGCCGCGGACGCGGCGAGCGCGCTGAGCGACTTCGACGGGATCTCCTACGCCAAGGGGGCTGCGGCACTCAAGCAGCTCAACGCCTACCTCGGCGACGAGGTGTTCCTCGGTGGCGTACGCGCCCACCTGCGCGAGTACGCCTACGGCAACGCAACACTGGCCGACCTGCTGGCAGCCTGGACGAAGGCCGGCGCGACCAACCTGACGGAGTGGGCAACCCAGTGGCTCGGGACACCCGGCATCGACACGCTGCGGGTGGAGCGCAGCGGCGAGCGCGCGATGCTGCGCCGCACGGCACCGGAGCAGTTCCCGGCCAACCGGCCGCACCGCTTTGCGGTCACCGCCTACGGCACCCGCGGCGCCGGCGGCTCAGCCGAGGTAGTCGTCGTCGACGAGCTCACACCACTTCCGGCGCAGGTGGCGTCCTCCACCGAGCATCCGGTCGTCGTGGCGGACACAGGTGACGACACCTGGGCGAAGGTGCGCCTCGACCCGGACAGCATCGCCGCTCTGCCGACCGTCCTGCCGCTGATCGAGGACCCAGTGGCGCGTGCGGCCGTCTGGAACAGCCTGCGCGACGCGCTGAACGATGCAGAGCACGATCCGGGCGACTATCTGCACTTGATGGCAGCGGCGCTTCCGGCCGAAGACGAGGACATCGCCGTGTCCTCGCTACTCGGTGGCGCGCACCGCCTGCTCGGACGGTACCTGCCGGTCCAGCATTACGCGTCCCGGCTGGCTGACGTGGCCCGCGCCTGCCTCGACGCGGCACCGGCGGACACCGCGCGTCAGGTTGCAGCAGCCCGCGGCTTCGTGAGCGCCACCGCTGACGCCGAACGGCTGCAGGGCTGGCTCACCGGTGCGGGCGTCCCCGCTGGGCTCTCGGTCGACACCGAGATGCGCTGGAGCATCGAGCTGCGGCTGGCGATCCTGGGCGCCGCCGACGAGAAGCACATCGCAGCCGAGCTGGCCGTCGACCAGTCCGCCGAAGGGGAGATCCACGCGATGCGCTGCCGCGCGGCACGGCCCGATGCCGGCGCGAAGGCGGCTGCGTGGCACGCGATCACCACTGACGCTCGCCTGTCCAACTATGAGCTGTATGCGTTGTGCGAGGGTTTCTGGCAACCCGAGCAGAGCGAGCTCACCGAGCCATACGTCGCGCGGTACTTCCGCGAAGTGCCTGCCACCGCGTCGATCCGTTCCGGCTGGCTGGCTCAGTCCGCGGCACTGCTCAGCTTTCCGGTGTTCGCGGTCGAGCCCTCCACGCTTGCGCTCGCCGAGCGGACGCTCGCCGGCAAAGACCTGTCCGCGGGCGTACGCCGATCGATCGTCGACTGCACCGACGACCTGCGCCGCGCGCTGGCAGTACGCCAGCGGTTCGCCTGAGCGCACGGCTTCGGCTGCGGGCACTCGACGGGTCAGGCGTCGTACTTGTATCCCAGCCCACGCACCGTCACGAGGTGGCGTGGCACCGCCGGATCCGGTTCGATCTTGGCGCGCAGCCGCTTGACGTGCACGTCGAGGGTCTTGGTGTCCCCCACGTAGTCGGCTCCCCACACGCGGTCGATGAGCTGGCCACGGGTGAGCACCCGACCGGGGTTCCGCAAGAACAGCTCGAGCAGCTCAAACTCCTTGAGCGGCAATCGGACGTCGATGCCGTCCACGCTGACGACGTGGCGGTCGACGTCCATACGGACGCGCCCCGCCTCCAGCGTGGGTGGCGCCAGCTCGCTCTCTTGGCTCCCGCGCCGCAGGACCGCGCGGATGCGGGCGACAAGCTCCCGAGGGCTGAACGGCTTGGTCACGTAGTCATCTGCGCCGAGCTCGAGGCCGACGACCTTGTCCACCTCGCTGTCCTTGGCGCTGACCATGATCACCGGCACGTTGGACGTCTGTCGCAGCCGGCGGCACACCTCCGTGCCCGGCAGTCCCGGCAACATGAGATCAAGCAAGACGATGTCGGCGCCGCCGCGCTCGAACTCGGCGAGTCCCGCCGGCCCGGTCGCAGCGACCGCTACCTCGAAGCCCTCCTTGACCAAGACGTAGGAGACGGCGTCTCGGTAGCTCTCCTCGTCCTCGATCACGAGGACCCGCGTCACCGGCTCACCACCGCTGCCGCTTCCCGCCGGCCGGACGGGGAACCTGCGACCGTCTCCGTCGACGCCGGCAGCCGCAACGTGAACGACGAGCCCTGCCCTTCCACGCTCCACAGGGCGACGTCACCCCCGTGGCTGGCAGCGACGTGCTTGACGATCGAGAGCCCGAGCCCGGTGCCGCCAGTGGAGCGGCTGCGTGCGGGATCGACCCGGTAGAAGCGTTCGAAGATGCGGTCGAGCTCGCCCGCGGGGATACCGACACCGCGGTCGATGACGCTGAGCTCCACCTGGGCATCCACGGCACGGGCGTCGACGACGACCGTCGAGCCGGGCTCGCTGTAGGCGACTGCGTTCTCGATGAGATTGCCGAGCGCGACGACGAGCTGGGGCAGGTCGCCGGACACGCGCAGGCCTGGCTGTACCCGGCTGAGCACCTCGACCTGGTTCGACTCCGCGTCCACCCGGCTGCGGTCCACGGCCCCGTCGACGATCTGGTCGACCTCGACCGGCGTCGCCCGCTGCAACGGGTCGTCACCCTGCAACCGAGACAGCTCGATGATCTGCTGCACGAGCCGTCCGAGCCTGGTGCTTTCGGTGCGCATGCGCGTCGCGAACCGCTGCACCGCCTCCGGGTCGTCGACCGCTTCGGAGACGGCCTCGGCGAGCAAAGCGAGCGCCCCGACGGGGGTCTTGAGCTCGTGGCTGACGTTGGCGACGAAGTCGCGCCGGATCGCCTCGACCCGTCGCTCGCCGGTGCGGTCGTCGACGAGCACCAGCACCAGCGCACTGGAGAGCGGGGCGACCCGGGCACTCAGGTGCAGCGGCGGGGCCGGTGCGGCACGGGTGACGACGAGGTCGGCATCCTTGATCTCGCCATCTCGACGCACCTGGTGCACGAGATCGCGAAGCTCGGGGACCGCAAGTCCGCTGCCCCGCACGACGCCCAGCGCGTACGCGGGTGCGCTCGCCTTGAGCACTGTGTCCCCAGCACCGACGACGACCGCAGAGGACGGCAACACCGAGAGAACCGCCGCGACTCCGGGTGGCACCAGCGGGGGCGGTTGCGTGGGTACGGTGTGCTGCGCGCGGTCGCTGACCCGCCAGGCGAGCACCGCGGCAGCAGCCAGCAGCAAGCCCACTGCGCCGCCGAACAGCGCCGCCAGGGTCGGGTCCACAGTCTCGATCCTACGAGCAGCAGGTGGTTGTGAGGGCCTACGAGCGACCGCCGACCGCGCTTTCCGGCGATGTTCACCCCTCGTTCACCGCGTCGCCGCGTGGCTGCCGCCGTCGTCGCCTAGGTTCGACCACATGCGCGATCTCTATCACGGCCAGCTCGACACGGTGGTCGACGACTTGGTGACCATGACCGGCGAGGTACGTACAGCGGTGCGGCGTGCCACCGAGTCCCTGCTGCAGGCGGACGCCCGGATCGCCGAGGAGGTTATCGGGTCCGACGCAGCCGTGGACCGCCAGCGGGAGGTGGTCGAGGACCGTGCCTTCGAGATCCTCGCCCGGCAACAGCCCGTCGCCGGCGATCTGCGGGTCCTGGTCGCCGCCCTGCGCATGGTCGCCGACCTTGAGCGGATGGGCGACTTGGCAGTGCACGTGGCCAAGGTGGCCAGACTGCGCTATCCGGAGTGCGCGGTGCCGGACGAGCTCCGGGAGAACGTCGCGCGCATGGGTGTCGTCGCCGAAGAGATGGTGCAGGCCGCAGGGGACATCCTGGCGCGCCGGGATCTCGACGAGGCACTCGAGCTCGAACGCCAGGACGAAGAGATGGACCTGCTGCGCCGGTCGCAGTTTCGGGTGCTGCTCAACGACGACTGGACCCACGGCGTCGAGAGCGCGGTCGATGTGGCACTGCTCGGTCGCTACTACGAGCGCATCGCCGACCACGCCGTCTCGCTCGCCCGCAGGGTGGTCTACCTGGTCACCGGCGAGCGCTACCCCGTGGAGTCGCGCTGAGCTGGCAGCTCAGTCGGTACAGAGCGTCCCGAGCGCCTGCGACAGCTGCGCCATCTCGTCGATCACCACGGTGTCCGCACCGCTGAGCGCGGCCGCATCCGTCAACCCCCCGGCATAGCCCACCGCCCGCATCCCCGCGGCTCGCGCGGCCTGAACGCCCCAGCGGCTGTCCTCCACGACGACGCAGTGCGCCGGTTCGACGCCGCATTGTGCGGCGGCATACAAGAACAGGTCGGGCTCGGGCTTGCCGCGGGCAACGTCGGTGGCGCTGAAGATGCGTCCGGCGAAGCGCTCGTAGAGGCCCACCAACCCGAGGGTGAAGCGCAACCGCTCGTGGTCGCTCGACGACGCGACGCACCCTGGGATCGAGATGGCGTCGAGGGCTTCGAGTATGCCGTCCACCGGTCGCAGCTCGGCCTCGAACGCCGCTCGGTACTGCGGGCCGTTCTCGGCGTCCCAGTCCACCGGCAGCGGCCGGCCCAGGTGCGCCTCGACCTCCGCCACCATCGAGGCCTGCGAACGTCCGACGAACCGCTCGACGACCTCCGCCTCGCTAATCGGCCAGCCGAGCTCCGCAAGGACTATGGCGTCGATCCGGACAGAGATCCGCTCGCTGTCGACGAGGACCCCGTCACAGTCATAGATCACCAGCTCGCAGCGTCGCGTCACCGCCGTATGGACGGGACCCGCGTCGATGCCGAGCCACCTCTGGGCTCGGCTGCGTGCGCCGGCGCCCGGGAGGGCCCGCGTTCCACGCGCCACGGGATCATGGCGTCGATCGTGCACGTGAGCGCGAGGACCGCACCACCGATGAGCAGGCCGCCGAGCAGATCGGTGAACCAGTGCCAGCGAAGCGCCAACGACGTTGCGACCATGATGATGCTCAGCACGCCGACTACGACCCACGGCGCCACCCGCATCCGCACGGAGCCGTAGCGGATCAGCAGATAGGCGATCAGCCCGTAGACGAGCACGATGTTGCCGGTGTGCCCGGACGGATAGATCTCGCCCCCGTTGAAGAAGGACGGGTCACGCAACCGTGGCAGCCCGCGTCCCAGCGTGAACTTCAAGACGAGCATGAACACGTTGAGTCCCACGACGCCCAGCACTGCAACGGTGATGGGACGCCAGGCCCGTACTCGCAACGCGATAACCACCGCTACGGCGCCCAGCAGCGGCAGGCACACGGCCCGCTGCCCGATCCGGTCGATGGCGCGCAGCTCGTCGTGCCATTGCCCCAGCCGCCGTGGCGCGTTGAGGGCCACGTCAAGGCTGCTCAGCGGTCCGGTCGCGGCGACGGTAAGCACGGCGAATAGCACCAGCAGGGCCGTGCTGAGCAGCAGCCCGCGCAGCAGTCGCACCTGCGCGTTCCGGTTGGCCGCCGAGGGCACGAACCTCACCTGCCCGGGTTGCAGCGAGCCCGAGCGCCCGCTGAGAGTTCTCGGCAAGACTGCCACACCCCCGTCGCGGGGCGCGTGGCCCTGGCTAACCTTCTCCCCGAGCGCGGGGTGGGACCGCGTTCAGCCCCGCATCCCGTCCGCGGTCGTGGGTTGGCCGGCTCGTCGACCCATCCAGCGACCGTCTCGCTCCGAATACCTACAGACCAACCTTTTTCTCCCGCATGGAAATGAGGTGTGCAGATGCTCGCCGCCCGGCGTGAGCACTGTGCACTCGCGGCTCCTGCGGACGCGAGCGACTACGCTTCTCGAGCCACCGACGAGAAAGCACCAGGCCGACCCAGGATATGTCCTTGCACAGCGTCAGCAGTGACGCCGAGCCGCGTGCCTCGTTGCCGGAGCTCATGGCGCGGATCGCACGAGGCGACGAAGCCGCCTTCGCGATCCTCTACGACGAGGTCAGCCCAGCGGTCTACGGACTCGCGCGCCGTGTCGTTCGGAGCGCTGAGCATGCCGAAGAGGTCGCTCAGGAAGCACTCTTGGAGGTCTGGCGGACAGCTGCCCGCTTCGACGCCGGCCGCGGCTCACCGATGACGTACATCCTCACGATCACCCACCGCAGAGCCGTGGACGTCGTCCGTCGCGAGCAGTCGACGAAAGACCGCGAGCAGCGCGCCGCCGTGGCCGCCGACGTCCCCTACGACGTCGTCGACGAGACCGTCACCGCCCGTCTCGACAGCGAGCGTGTGCGCGAGTGTCTCGGCGCTCTCACCGCGTTGCAGCGTGAGGCCGTGACGCTGGCCTACTACGGCGGCAACACCTACCCCCAGGTCGCTACGTTGCTCGGTGCGCACCCCGCCACCGTGAAGACGCGCATGCGTGATGGGCTGATCCGGCTGCGGGACTGTCTGGGGGTGGAGCGGTGAGCGACGACATCCACGCCTCGAGCGCCGCATACGCCCTCGACGCGCTCCCCGACGCGGAGCGAGCCGAGTTCGAGGCGCACCTGGAAACGTGCCGCGCATGTACGGATGAGGTCGCGCGGTTCGCGGCTGCCGCTGCCCGGCTCGGGGCAGCGACGGCCACTGCGCCGCCTGACTCGTTGCGCTCCGCGGTGCTGGGCCAGGTTCGCTCCACCTCCCAGCTGGCGGTGCTGGACCCGGCGGGCAGCTCTCGATTCGGGTCACCCGCGGGCACCTGGCTGCTCGCCGCTGCCGCCGCGCTCCTACTCGTTCTCAGCGGTGGGGTCGCGCTGTCCCAGCACAACCGTGCCAGCCTGCTGGCGGAGCAGAACGCGCAGCTGAGCGCGGTCGCCTTGTCGCAGCAGAACCGCGCGAGCGTCCTCGCGGCTCGGAACGCGCAGGTGAGTGCGGTACTGGCTGCGCCGGATGCCGTGACCGGGCGCGACGACCCCGCCAGCCCGGCAGCGCTGACCGTGGTGACGTCGCGCGCACTCAACCGGGCAGTCGTCGTGGTACGCGACCTCCCTCAACTCGAGTCCGACCAGACCTACCAGATGTGGTGGATCGACCAGCAGGGTCCGCACTCTGCCGGGTTGATGCGCGCGCCACCACCGAACGAGGCCGCCGCAGTCGTGGTCGAAGCCGACCAGGATGCGCAGCAGTTCGCGATCACCTTGGAGCCTGCGGGCGGCTCCAACGCCCCTACCACCGACCCCGTAACCACGGCGCGGCTGGCATGATCAGCGCCGTACCGATTCGTCCATTTTTTCAACGCGCTGGGGAAATGACCGGCATAGACGCTGTTGCTTGACGCACACTGAAGAGGTGACCGACATCAAGACATCCCGGGCCAGCTGCCGGCACCAACCCGCGTGCCCGCCGGCCGAGGCGCCTGACCGCGAGGCGGCGCACACGGTGGCCATGCACCCTGAGCAAGGGTGGAGCCTGCTGTGCAATGGCATCGTTCTCTTCGACGACACCGGCGAGCTCTTGCCGGACGGCCGGGTGATCGCACCGCACCGCCCCACCGACCAGCGACCCCGTGGGGCGCAGCAGCGGCTGGCCTGACGGGCCCGCACTCCGCATTCGCGTACGCAGCGGCACGTCGCATCTGACTAGGCTGCCGGTCATGTCTTCGCCGCAGGGCGCAGTGGATGCTGCCTTCCTCGAACTGCCGTTGCGCCGACTCGCCGACGCTTCGCTCCAGCGAGCTCGGGACTTCTCCGTTGACCACGTCGACTTCCGCCTCGAACGCATCCGCACCCAGCGCCTGACCCTGCGCGACGCGCAGCTGCAGGGGGCGGCCGACGGGGAGGAGCTCGGCTTCGCCGTCCGCGTGATCGTCGACGGCACGTGGGGCTTCGCCTCGTCGGTGGTTCTCAGTGCCGAGGAAGCCGTTCGGGTCACCGAGGAGGCGGTCCGGGTCGCCCAGGTCTCCGCCCCCATGAACACCGAGCGCATCCAGCTGGCTCCCGAACCCACCTATGCCGACGGCCGCTGGGTGTCCGCCTATGACATCGACCCGTTGTCGGTACCGACGCAGGAGAAGGTCGCGCTGCTCGCAGAATGGAGCCGAGGGCTGCTGGCCGCCGACTCCGTCCAGCACGTCAGCGCCTCGGTGAGCCAGGTTCTGGAGAACAAGTTCTACGTTGACGCGTCGGGGACCCAGACGACCCAGCAGCGGGTACGACTGCACCCGGCTCTGGAGGCACACGGCATCGACGAGGCCAGCGGCCGCCTGGACTCCATGCGGACGCTTGCTCCGCCGGTCGGGCGCGGCTGGGAGTACCTCACGGGGACCGGCTGGGACTGGCCGGCCGAGCTGGCTGCCCTCCCCGGCCACCTGGCCGCCAAGCTGTCCGCAGCCTCGGTGGAGCCCGGCAGCTACGACCTGGTCATCGACCCCTCCAACCTGTGGCTGACGATCCATGAGTCGATCGGTCACGCCACCGAGCTGGACCGAGCCCTCGGCTACGAAGCCAACTACGCGGGAACGTCATTCGCCACCGTGGACAAGCTCGGCAGCCTTCGCTACGGCTCGGGCCACCTGCATGTCGTCGGGGACCGGACTACCGAGCATGGGCTCGCGAGCATCGGATACGACGACGAGGGGGTGCAGGCTCAGCAGTGGGAGATCATCAGCGACGGCGTCCTCGTCGGCTACCAGCTGGACCGGCGCATGGCGCACCTGCGTGGGCTTCCGCGGTCCAACGGCTGCGCGTACGCCGACTCGCCCTCGCACATCCCGATCCAGCGCATGTCCAACGTCTCCGTCCGGCCCGACCCGGACGGACCCACCACTGAGCAGCTGATCGCCGGAGTGGAGGACGGCATCTACGTCGTCGGTGACCGGTCGTGGAGTATCGACATGCAGCGCTACAACTTCCAGTTCACCGGGCAGCGGTTCTTCCGGATCCGCTCCGGCCGTCTCGCCGAGCCGCTGCGGGACGTGGCCTACCAAGCCACGACGACAGACTTCTGGGGGTCGATGGATGCGGTGGGTGGCCCGTCGACTTGGGTCCTGGGCGGCGCATTCAACTGCGGCAAGGCCCAACCAGGTCAGGTCGCTCCGGTGAGCCACGGCTGCCCCGCTGCGGTCTTTCGTGACATCCGGATTCTCAACACGGCCGCGGAGTCGGGGCGATGAGCACGGGACTTCGGCCGCAGGACCTGGTAGAGCGGGCGCTGCAGGCTTCGACAACCGACGGCTGCGTCGTGCTGCTGGAGCAGTCGACGAGCGCCAACCTGCGCTGGGCCAACAACACCTTGACCACCAACGGTGTCATGCAACGCCAAGAGCTCACGGTCGTGGCAACCGTCGACGGCGCGGAGGGAGTGGCCGCCGGCGTCGTGACGCGCAGCTCGAGCACCCTGGACCAGGCTCGCGACATCGTGGCCGCCGCCGAGGAGGCCGCTCGCAGAGCCGGGCCAGCCGAGGACGCACAAGCGCTGCCGCTCGGAGGGCAGTCGCCCGACTGGGACGACGCGCCCGGGGAGACCTCGATCACCGTCTTCGAGCAGTTCGCACCGAGGCTCGGCTCGGCGTTCGAGCAGGCACGTAGCGAGGACCGCATCCTCTACGGCTATGTCGAGCACGACGTCACGACCACCTACCTCGGGTCGTCCACCGGCCAACGCCGCCGACACGCACAGCCCACCGGGCATGTCGGTGTCACTGGCAAGGACACGAGTCTGACCCGGTCGGCCTGGGTCGGCGCTGCCAGCAAGGACTTCAGCGACGTGGACCCGATCGCTCTGGACGCCGAGCTGGCGCGGCGGCTGGCATGGGCTCGACGTACGGTGGATCTGCCCGCCGGCCGCTACGACACCGTCCTGCCGCCGACCGCCGTAGCGGATCTCGCCATCTACGCCTACTGGTCGGCCGCAGCCCGCGACGCGCACGAGGGTCAGAGCGTGTACTCCGAGCCGTCCGGCGGCACCCGGGTGGGCCAGCGGCTGAGTCCGCGCCCCGTGCGGATGTACTCCGACCCCGCCTACCCGGGGCTGGAGTGCGCGCCGTTCGTGATCGCCCACAGCTCGGCTGCGACGACCAGCGTGTTCGACAACGGGCTCGACCTCACAGCGACCGACTGGATCCGAGACGGCGAGCTCGCAGCGCTGCTGCAGACCCGCCACTCCGCGCAGATGACCAGCCTGGCGCCTACACCGATCATCGACAACTTGGTGATCAGCGTGGACGAGGGAGCTGGGTCGCTGGACGACGTCGTCGCCCAGGTTGACCGCGGGCTGCTGCTCACCTGTACGTGGTACATCCGGGCGGTGGACGAGCAGACACTGCTGTTGACTGGGCTCACCCGCGACGGCGTCTACTTCGTGGAGGGCGGGGAGGTCACGGCAGCGGTCAACAACTTCCGGTTCAACGAGTCGCCGATCGACGTGCTGGGGCGGTTCTCCGCCGCGAGTGGCACCGTCCCGACGTTCTCCCGGGAGTGGGGCGACTACTTCCCGCGGACGGCGATGCCTGCGCTTCGGGTGCCTGACTTCAACATGTCCAGCGTGAGCCCGGCGAGCTGACGCTAGTCGCCGTACGGCGACCGGCAGAGCTCGAACGTCGCCAGGTCGAGGTGCGAGACCTCACCACCGGAGCGGCGTACGACGCTGAGCGTCTCTCCGGTGAAATAGCCGTCCCGCCCGCGGAACCGTCCGGCTCCGGCCGCCTCGAAGCGCGTCGGCTGGCCATCGCCGGCCGACTGGAGGACCAGTGTGCCGGCACGTACAGACAGCCAGAACGGCGTGTTGCCCCAGTACCACGCTCCGAGCAGGTCGGCGTAGTCCGGCCGGTCCTCGTTGGGCCGCCAAGGCGGTGGCAGAACCGGCTCGCACTCGAGCAGGGTGGCGATGAGGCCGCCGCACAGCCCCGGTCCGTCCAACCCCCGGGTCGCGTTGGTGAGTGCCACCGCCCCCACCCCGCTCGCGGCGTCGACGAACGCGCTGGCGAGGAAGCCGGGCATGGAGCCGGTGTGGCCCCGTAACCGGCGGTCCGGGGTCGTCAGCAGACGCACGCCAAGCCCGTACGCGTCCACGCCGCCGTGGGCGGGGTCGGCTGACTGCACGATCGCCATCTCCTCGATGGTGTCGGGCAGCAGCACCCCAGGATCCGGGGCGGCGAGGAAGGCCGCCCACTGAGCCAGGTCACCGACGGTGCTCCATAGCTGCCCGGCCGGTGCCATCGCCGCGGTGTCATGGGCCGGCTCGACGGTGAGTGTCTCGGCGAAGGGATGCACCGAGAACCCTTGTGCGGCCGGCTCGGCCGGGAGGTAGCTGGTACGAGCCATGGCCAGCGGTCGCAGCACCCGCTCGGTGAGCACCTCGTTCCAGGGACGTTCGCGGAGCCGGGCGACCAGCTTGCCGAGGAGCGCATAGGACACGTTGGAGTAGTGGTATTGGCGGCCCGGCGGCAGAACGCCGGACTGCGTGCGCAGCTCCCGGGTGAGATCGTCCCAGCTCCGTCCGGCGTTGCGTTCCCACCACGGGCCGGGTGGCTCGGCGGGGACTCCCCCGGTGTGGGCGAGCAAGGCGCGGATGCTGCGCTCGGCGTACGGCGCGTCGGGTAGGTGCGCGGCGAGCGGATCCGCGAGGTCGAGTCGCCCTTCGTCACGGAGCTGGAGCACCAAGACGGCGGTCATGGTCTTCGTGATCGACCCGATCCGGTACTGCGTGTCGGCGTCCGGCCGATGCTCGCCGTCACCGCGGACCTTGACCCCGCGGCTGCCGGTCCACGCCAGCTCACCGCCGCGGAGGACGCCGGCCACCACGCTGGGCAGACGGCCGGCTGACTGGGCCGTCGCCAGCTGGTGCTCGAGCAGCACCGCTGTCGAGTCGAGGACGGCCGAGGGCGAGCCCCGGCCTGGGGTCACACCGACTCCAGCTCGCCAACGGGCGGGCAGCTGCACACGAGATGCCGGTCGCCATACGCTTGGTCGACGCGGCCTACCGGTGGCCAGTACTTGTCCTCGTTCGTACCGGCCGGGAAGGCCCCCTGCTCCCTCGGGTACGAGCGGTCCCACGTCCCGGCAATGACCGCGGCGGTGTGGGGGGCGTTGCGCAGGGGGCTGTCCGCCACGGCGTACTTGCCGGCAGCGACGTCGTCGATCTCGGCCTTGATGGCGATCATCCCCGTGCAGAAACGGTCGAGCTCGGCGAGGTGCTCCGACTCCGTGGGCTCCACCATCAACGTGCCGGCCACGGGGAAGCTGACGGTCGGCGCATGGAAGCCGAAGTCGATGAGCCGCTTAGCGACGTCGTCGACGCTCACGCCGGTGGCCTTGGTCAGCGGCCTGAGATCGAGGATGCACTCGTGGGCGACCAGGTCGCCGGGTCCCTTGTAGAGCACCGGGAAGTGCGGGCCGAGGCGCTTGGCCACGTAGTTGGCATTGAGCACGGCGACCGCGGTCGCCTCGGTGAGACCCGCCGCCCCCATCATGGCGATGTAGGCCCAGGAGATGGGCAGGATCCCCGCCGACCCGAACGGCGCGGCACTGACTGCGCCGATGCCCTCGCGCTGTTCGGCCCGCGGGTGCAGCGGGTGTGACGGCAGGTACGGCACCAGGTGCTCGGCGACAGCGACCGGTCCCACCCCCGGGCCGCCGCCACCGTGCGGGATGCAGAACGTCTTGTGCAGGTTGAGGTGGGAGACGTCGCCGCCGAACTCGCCCGGCTTTGCATACCCGAGCAGCGCGTTGAGGTTTGCGCCGTCGACGTACACCTGCCCACCGTGCTCGTGCACGATCGCGCACACTTCGGCGATGTCGGCCTCGTAGGCGCCATGCGTCGACGGGTAGGTGACCATGATCGCCGCCAGCGAGTCTTCGTGCTCAGCGCACTTGGCGCGCAGGTCGTCGAGGTCCACCCCTCCGTCGGGGCATGCGGCCACCACGACGACACGCATTCCCGCCATGACGGCGGAGGCGGCGTTGGTGCCGTGAGCACTGGAGGGGATCACGCACACGTCGCGCCGCTGGTCGCCGTTCGCCTGGTGGTAGGCCCGGATCGCGAGCAGGCCGCTGAGCTCGCCCTGGGAGCCCGCGTTCGGCTGGATCGACACCTTGGCATAACCGGTCAGCTCGGCCAGCCAGGTCTCCAGCTCGTCGACCAGCTCGAGGTAGCCCGCGGCGTCCTCGGCGGGTGCGAACGGGTGGAGGTCTGCGAAGCCCGGCCAGCTGATCGGCTCCATCTCCGTCGTCGCGTTCAGCTTCATCGTGCACGAGCCGAGCGGGATCATGCCCCGGTCGAGGGCGTAGTCGCGGTCCGAGAGACGGCGCAGGAAACGCAGCATCGCCGTCTCGGAGCGATGGTCGGCGAACACCGGGTGCGTCAGGAAAGCCGAGGACCGCAGCTGGTCACCGGGCAGTGCGTCGTCGGTGGCCGCGTCGAGGTCCGCCACCGTGCCGGGCTGAACGCCGAAAGCCGCCCACACCGCGTGGAGATGGTCGTCGGTCGTTGCCTCGGACGTCGAGACGCCGACTCGGTCGGCGTCGATGCGCCGGAGGTGCACGCCACGATGCCTGGCGGATGCGACGACCTCGTCGGCGCGGCCGGGGACGAGCCCGACGACGGTGTCGAAGAACTCCTCGCACTCCATGTCGATGCCGCCGGTGCGCAGTCCGGCGGCCAGCACCGCGGCGTAGCGATGCGTCCGGTAGGCGATCCGGCGTAGGCCATCGGGACCGTGGTAGACCGCGTACATCGCCGCCGCCACCGCCAGCAGCACCTGCGCCGTGCAGATGTTCGACGTGGCCTTGTCGCGCCGGATGTGCTGCTCCCGCGTCTGCAGCGCCAGCCGGTACGCCGGTGACCCGTCTGCGTCCACCGACAAGCCCACCAGCCTCCCCGGCAGGTGGCGTTCGAGCCCGGCTCGGATCGCCATGTAGGCGGCATGCGGACCGCCGTAGAACAGCGGAACGCCGAACCGCTGGCTCGAGCCAACAACCACATCGGCGCCGCACTCCCCCGGTGGGCGCAGCAGGCACAGCGCCAGCAGGTCGGCGGCGGCCACCAGCATGGCGCCACGCTCGTGCGCCTGCTCGGCCAACCGTTCGACGTCCAGGAGGCGTCCGGCCGCGCCGGGGTACTGGACCAGCACCGCCGAAAGCTCGCCCGCTGGCAGCCCGGCCCGCAGGTCAGCCACCACGACGTCGATGCCCAGCGCGGCCGCCCGGGTCTCGACGACGGCTCGCGTCTGCGGCAGGCAGTCACTGTCGAGCACGACCGGGCCCGCGACCGCACCACGCTGCGCCCGGATGACCAGCGTCATGGCCTCAGCGGCAGCCGTTGCCTCATCCAGCAGCGAGGCGTTGGCGATGGGCAACCCGGTGAGGTCGGTGATCACGGTCTGGAACGTGAGCAGCGCCTCGAGCCGGCCCTGGGAGATCTCGGGCTGGTAGGGCGTGTACGCGGTGTACCAGGCAGGGTTCTCGAGCACCCCGCGGCGGATCACCGCCGGGGTGAGGGTTGCTGAGTAGCCGAGACCGATCATCGACACCAGCGGGCTGTTGCGAGCGGCTAGCTCGCGCAGGCGCGCGGCCGCCGCGCCCTCACTGGCCGGCGCCGGCAGCGCGAGCTCCCGCTCGGTGCGGATCTCCTTTGGGACGGCAGCGTCCATGAGCTCGGTGAGGCTGGCGAATCCAACCTGCTCGAGCATCTCACGCTGCTGTGCGCTGTCGGGGCCGATGTGGCGGCGGGGAAAGGCTCCGGCGTCATCGAGGTCGGCTAGCGAGGGACGGTCGCTCATCGGCGTTGACTCCTGGCAGGCTCGGCGGAACCACTTCGGTCGAGCCTCCCCCTCTGTCGTGCATCCGACGGATGCCTTTCAGAGTGGCCTGACGCACGCGGTCCTGGTCGCCTGAGAGGTTCTGGGGAGGAGTTGCCCCTTCGGCGCCTCTGCCAGCCGATGAGCTGACCGAGGGCTCTCCCGCGCGTGGTGAGCGGCCGAGTCGAACCTACCAGCGCTCAGGCGCTGCTGCGAGCCCGGCGTCGGACAGCCAGCTCGTCACTGGAGTGCACGGAAGCGGAGTCGCCAGCCCGCTCCCCCGGCAGCTGCGCGAGCGACCCTTCGATCTCGCGCCACACGCCACCGATGGCGATGCCGAAGACGCCTTGGCCGCCGGCGAGCAGATCGATGACCTCCTCGGCGGAGCGGCACTCGTAGACACTCGCGCCGTCGCTCATGAGCGTCACCTGGGTCAGATCGTCGGTGCCGCGCAGGCGCAGGTGATGCACGGCTGAACGGATCTGCTGCAGGGAGACGCCGGCGTCCAGCAGTCGCTTGATGACCTTCAGCAGCAAGACGTCACGGAAGGAGTACAGCCGCTGCGTGCCGGATCCTGTCGCGGGCCGTACCGTCGGCTCCACGAGGCCGGTGCGAGCCCAGTAGTCGAGCTGGCGGTAGGTGATCCCCGCGGCGCTGCAGGCGGTCGGGCCTCGGTAGCCCATGCCCTCCGAGAGCTGGGAGACGTCGTCGTCGAACAGCAGGCCCTGCGCAGTGGAGGCGCCGCCGCCGGCACGCTCGCCAGAGGTGGTGCTGTGGTCGTCGTCCGTGCCGGTCACCGCAGGCCTCCGTTGGTCGACCCCCGTGGCGACATCGCGACCTGGTGACCTGGCTGGGCCAGGACGACAGCGATGAAGTTACATCGGGGACGTTCTTGCCACGGTAGGCCGCGAGCCCCGCCAGGGTCAATCGCCGTCGCGGCTGAGGCTCCGGCGTGTCGAAACCCTCTAGTGGAGAGTTAGGGTGAGGGTCTCGGCGGCTGGTCGTGACCGCCTTGGAAGTCTTCCGGCGTGACCTGATCCAAGAACTCCCGGAACTTCTCGACCTCGGCCTCCTGCTCGTCCGGCACGGCGAGCCCAGCCTCGTTCAAGACGTCGTCGGAGCAGAAGATGCGGGTGCCGGTGCGCAGCGCGATCGCGATGGAGTCGGAGGGGCGTGCACTCACCTCGACTCCGGAGGCGAACACGAGCTGCGCGTAGAACACTCCGTCGCGGACCTCGCTGATGCGCACCTGGGTGAGCTGCTGGTCGAGTGCTTCGAGCAGGTCCTTGATGAGGTCGTGGGTCAAGGGCCGCGGCGGGACCACCTCCTGCTGGGCGAACGCGATGGCGGTCGCTTCACCAGCGCCGATCCAGATGGGGAGGTAACGGTCGCCTTGGGACTCGCGGAGCAACACGATGGGCTGGTTGGACGGCATTTCGACTCGGACGCCGACGACATCGACTTCGCGCACACGTGCAGCGTACTCCGTGGGGCTGGCGCCGGCCGGGCTTACGGTGCGGCGCGCAAGCCGGTCTTGACGAGTGCCGCGTGAAGGCGAACGGCCGCGGCGGCGAGCTGCGCGCTGACCTCGTGGGCACGCGCCTGGGCGGCCTCGTCGCGTTGCCGGCGCAGCGGGGCTACGACCTGTTCGCACAGCCCGAGCTCGCGGTCTGCCGCGGTCTTGAAGGCCCGCAGGTGCCGTGCCTCCAAGCCGAAGGCGGCCATCTCCTGAGCCGCCTTCGCCACGACCACCGCATCGCCGTCATAATGCTCAGCGCCGGCGCGCTGGCGGACCAGACCATAGCCTTCGAGCTGGGTGAGGAGGCGCTCGTCTATTCGGGCCGCGGCGACCAGCTCCTCCCGGGACAGGCGCAGGTCGGGGGCCGGTTCCGCGAATGCCTCCGCGGAGACCGCTTCTGCGCGCTCGAGTACGGCCGGCGGCACTCGCGGTCCATCCTCCCCCTCCCCCGGCTCCAGGCCACGTTCGATGGCATCGAGATGGCTCTTGATCACCTTCAGCGGCAGATAGCGCTCTCGTTGGGCGGTCAGCACGTAGCGCAGACGGTCGACGTCGCCCCGGGAGAACTTGCGGTAGCCCGATGCGGTCCGTTCGGGCGTGACGAGCCCCTCGGCCTCGAGGAAGCGGATCTTCGAGATGGACACCTCAGGAAAGTCCGCTCGCAGCTCGCGCAGAACTTCGCCGATGCCCATCCGCGAGCGCGTCGGCGACGCCGGTGTCACCGACCCGCACCGCCGGGGCCGGACTGGCTGGCGAAGTAGACGAGCCGGAACTTGCCGATCTGCACCTCGTCACCGCCGGACAGCAGCACCTCGTCGATCCGGTCGCGGTTGACATAGGTGCCGTTGAGGCTGCCGACATCTTGCACGAGGTATCCGTCGGACGTACGGCGAAACAGCGCGTGCCGTCGGGAGACGGTCACGTCGTCGAGGAAGATGTCGCTGTCTGGATGGCGACCGGCCGAGACCTGCTCGGTGTCGAGCAGGAACCGGCTGCCGGCGCTCGGGCCGCGCTGCACGATCAGCAACGCGCTCCCCGCTGGCAGCGCGTCGACCGCCGCTGAGTCGGCTGCGCTCATATCCGTGCCGTCTGCCTCGCCGGTGTCGGCGGCGCCCGAACCGAACGTCACCGTCGAGGTGCTCTCCACCGCCGGCTCGCCAACCTGGATCCGGTGCCCGCAGCTCGCGCAAAATCGCGCCGAGTCGTCGTTGGCGTGCCCGCAGTGCGTGCAGAACGGCATGGTCGGCCCTCCCGAAGGCAACGGCAACCGCCTCGCTGCCGCTGAAATACCTAGTGGCGCACCTTAGCCAGTTTCGAGCTGCGCCTGGTAGGCGTCCGCTTCGAGCAGCGAGTCGACCGCCGAGGAGTCTGTTGGCCGGATCTGCAATATCCAGCCCTTGCCGTACGGGTCGGCGTTGATCAGCTCGGGCGAGCCGTCGAGCGCGTCGTTGCGGGCCACGACCGTGCCGCTGACCGGTGCGTAGATCTCGCTGACGCTCTTGGTCGACTCCAGCTCGCCCACGACGGCACCGGCGGCGACCTCCTCGCCGAGGTCCGGCAAGGAGACGTAGACGATGTCGCCGAGTGCCTCCTGGGCGAAGTCCGTGATGCCGATCCGCACGCTGTCGTCCCCGGTGCCGGTTGCGTCGACCCACTCGTGCTCGGGGGTGTACTTCAGCTGCTCGGGGTACACGCGCGCTCCCGTCGGTGGGTCACGTCAGCCACTAGTCGCCGCCAGCCGATGTCGGGGAAGCGTACTGAGGCGGCTGCAGCGCGTGCAAGGAGTCGATGCGCAGCTCGTCCACCTCGCTCACGCGCGCCGATCCACCCAGGGCGGCGACCTCGTCGGTGAGGCCACCGGGGAAGACCACCGCCTCGCTCAACGTGTGGGGAGCACCGATGGCCGCCAGGACGTACGGCGGCTGGACGAGCCTGCCGCCGACGACGAGCCCGCGCGGCGTGTCGACCAGAGCTGTCGAAGCGACCACGCGGACAGCGCCGTTGAGCTCGATCGCCTCGGCGCCGGCGTTGCGCAGCTCTTCGATCGCGTTGAGCAAGGTCGACGCACCGATCGCGTCGGTGGGGTCCGAGATGGTGATCGAGATGCCGGGGCCGACTGCCGGCACCGTGCCCGTGAGGATGGCCAGCGCCGCCAGCTGCTCGCGCGCTTGCGCAAGAGCCGCCCGCTGCCCGCTGCTGTCGTTCTGCAACGTCTGGCGGGACCGTTCGAGCTCGGCGATCTCAGCCTGGGTCCGGGCGGTAGCCGCGTCCAAGGAGTCGAGGAGCAAGACCAGATCCTGGCGCCGGGCGCCGGCATAGGCGGAGTCCGACGATGTCGCGCGCACCTGAGTGACGGCGGCGAATCCGAGGGCCGCCAGCAGCAGCGCCACGACGAGCCGGGTGACCGAGGCACGCGGCGCGAGGAGCTCGCCCCGGCCGGACGAAGGGGTCATCGACGCTCAGGCCCGGAACAGGTGGCGGCGAATCGCCGCGGCGTTGGCGAAGATCCGGATGCCGAGGACGACGATGACGCCGGTGCTGAGCTGTCCCCCGACGCCGAGCCGGTCACCGAGGTAGACGACCAGGGACGCGATGAGCACGTTGGAGAAAAAGGACACGACGAACACCTTGTCGTCGAAGATGCCGTCGAGGTAAGCGCGCAACGCGCCGAACACGGCGTCCAACGCAGCCACCACTGCGATGGGCAGGTAGGGCTGCAACCACAACGGCACCTCGGGGGAGAAGAACAGACCCAGGCCGATACCGGCGAGCAGGCCGAGCGCCGGGATCACCGGCTGGCCGTTTCTGCGTGCCGGCAGCAGCTGCGCGCGCCCGGGTCGGCGGGCAATGTCAAGGAGTCCTTCGTTGCCATCGAGAACTTCAGCCCGAGGTTCGCCTTCAGGTCGGTCCAGGTCTGCCCGCCCGCGGTGTCGAGGAAGCGCGCGGCGAGCGTGTCAGGGTTGCCGAGCGCGTCCACGGTGTACGGCGGGGTGAGCGAGGCGTTGTGCACCGTGATCGCCTGGCCGGCTCCCCGGATCGCGCTCAGGGTGGTGAGTCGATGGCCGTTGATGGCTACCGCCTCGGCACGGGCGGCCCAGAGCCCGTTGACCAGTGCCTGCAGATCGACGTCGAGCACCTGGGTGCGGCCACCTGGGGAGTCTGCGGCAGCGGCGTCGTCAACGACGACCTGTACACCCGGACCGCTCACCTCCTCGGTTCCGGCGGTGCCGCCCAGCAGAGCTATTCGTGAGGTGGCAAGCCGATGCCGTTCGGCGAGCGCGAGCAGCCGCTGCTGGCCCGCTCGCAGCTGGCTGGTGAGCTGCGTCGTTTTCCGACGCAAGGTCTGCAGATGGTCGGACCGGGCCTGGATCTCTGCCACGATGCTGGCGCGTTCCGTTGCCAAGGCTGGTGCGGAGCGCTGAGTCTGCAGTGCGGCTGTTGCCAGCAAGGCGCCGAGCAGGGCCACCGCAACCCACAGCAACGAGCGCCTGGGTGCAGCGGACGCGTGGTTGCGCCGGGCGGCTGCGTCGGCGTAGTCCTCGTCTAGGGCCAGCTCGACGACCCGGTCCAGCAGTGAGGTGGAGGAGACGCCCGGCCCCCCCGGCTGGTACGGCTCGCCCATGCGGGTCATCGTCGCACGCGCGGCCGGCCCTACCCTGCCCGCGAGGTCACGGCGGCGAACGCGTCGCGGGCTGCTCGCGGACGAGCTCGCGCACCTGCCAGGCGTAGAGCACACCTGCCCACCAGTACAGGCCGACTCCCCAGATGGCCAGTGCCCATCCTCCGACGTTGGCCAGCGTCGCCAGGGTGCCCACACCGTCGCCGAGCAGCAGCAGTGGGAAGGCGTACAACAGGTTTGCGGTCGCGGCCTTGCCCAGGAAGTGCACGGGCAGGGCGGAGTAGCCGCGAGTGCGCAGGAACGGCAAGAGCGCGAACAGGAGGACATCGCGCAGCGGCAGGATCACGGCAAGCCACGGCGGGATGATGCCGCGCAGCGCCAGACCTACGACGACTGCCAGGATGTAAAGCCTGTCCGCGATGGGGTCGAGCAGCTGCCCCAGGCGACTGGTCTGGTTGAGCCGCCGAGCCAGTGCTCCGTCGAGGTAGTCCGTGACGCCCGCCACCATGAGCACCGCGAGAGCCCACCCGTCCGCCTCCGGACCCAAGACCAGCCACAGGAACACCGGGATGCCCAGCAGGCGCGCAAAACTGATCAGGTTGGGCAGGGTGAGGACCCGACTGGGCGCCGGCGGCTCCCTCGCCGCGTCCTCTAGCACCGCTCCCCCATGGGGGTTCACCCTGCCAGAGCCGGTCCCTGCCAGTCCGGCCCTCGCGGGGCTAGGCAGGCGGAGCTGAGCTAGCGCGCCCTATGAGTGCTTGACGCTCCTGCGCTGGGAGTGGTCCGACCGATCGATCGCCGCCTCGGCGCGGTCGTCACCCGCTTCATCGCGGTCGTTCGCGGCGTCCAGCCGGTCGGCGGACGAGGACATCCGGTCATTGGCAGCCGAGACGCGCGGGCGCGCTGACATCTCGAGCAGGTCGACGAAGTCGGCGCGATCGGCGGCCGCCAGCTCACGGTCCTCGCGCGCCTTGCTGCGGTCCTGTCGAGCGGCCTCGAGGACTGCGTCGGAGCAGCCTTCGTCAGCGTCCTGCGGCCCAGAGACGGCAGCCAACTCGCGACGCTCGGCGTCCTGGTCACGAATGTCAGCCTGGGCGTCCCGGGTGGCAGCGGAGATGACCAGTGGTTCGACATAGTCACGGTCGAGGTCGAAGGCCGCTTCATGAGCGTCGGCGACCGCGTCTCGGCCGTGCGCCATCTGGTCGCGGAACGCCGCCGCGTCATCCCGCTTGGCGGCTTTGGCATCTCGTCGGTCAGCGGCGTCAGCGCGCTGGTGGCGAGTGGCCGGGGCAAGGTCGTGCTGGCTGTGCTTGGCCATTCGCGTTACTCCCTCGAAAAGGTATTGCGTTTCGTACCACCCTAATGCCGTGAGTGATACCAGCGACACCCTGCGTAGGTGAAAGTTTTCGTCTGCCGGCAATGACGGGCCCACATTCGGCGCAATAACCCACAAACCGCCGGGGAAAGCGGGCTAGAGTTCCGCGGGTTCGGCGAAGCCTCTATCCCGTACACCTGACCGAGGCAGTGCGCACGAGAGGGCGGCGACCTCGTAGCCGTAGGGAGCCGACGCGAACACTGGCGTCGTACGTCCCTCCCGCTTCGCGGCGTACTGGGCGGTGTCGGCAGCTATCAGCAGCTTTTGGGCCACCTCCGGTCCGCTGCGCGTCGTGGTCGCAATGCCACAGGCCAGACCGGCACCGATCGGCAGCTCGCTCGTCTCTTGGCAGACCTTGGCCGCTGCGGCAGCGACCTTGCTCGGGGCGTGACCAGGTACGAGCACGGTGAACTCGTCTCCGCCCACTCGGGCCACGAGGCTGCCCGGCAGGTCGGCAAAATGCTTCAGCAGGATCGTCGCCACCTGGCGCAGCAACCGGTCGCCTTCTCCGTGCCCCGACTGGTCGTTGACCGATTTCAGCCCGTTCAGGTCCAACGTCGCGACGCTGACCCGCCGCCCGGGCCGGCCCGCCACCGCGCTGAAGGCGGTCCGCGCCGCCTCGTCGAGCGCGCGGCGGTTCGCAAGGCCGGTCAGCGGGTCGACGAAGGCCATCTGCTTCAGGGACTCCACGTGTATTGCCCTGGACACGGCGCCGCTCAGGATGGCGCTGAGCGCTTCGACGTAGGACTCGTCGGTCCTGCTGAACGGTTCGTCGCCTGCTGACCGGGTGGCGTAGAGCTCGCCCCAGAGGATGCCGTCGACGACCAGCGGCGCTCCCATCGAGGACGCCTTGTCCAGCGACCGGAGCAGCTCGACCTCCCGCGGGTCGGCGGTTGGGTCGTCTGCGCACATGGTCCAGATGCCCCACTCGCCGACCACGGTCTGAAGATGCGCGAAGTCGTCGAGGAGGTAGATCTCCCGCGTGGGCCACCGCTCCTCACGGGGGCCCAGCAGCCCGACGTTGATGATCGTCGTGAGCTCGCCGGTGCCCGGCTTGAGCCGGCTGATCGAGACGCTGGCCGCTTTCAGCGCCTCCACGGCGCCTTCGGCCGCGATCTCGACCATGGTCTCGAGCTGCTCGGAACGGCCCAGCCGGTGGGCGACCGTCGCCAGCATGCGGATACGAACGTCGTCCGCGGAGCTGGGCACTCGATGTCCTCACTGCAGACGCGACTCTCTTGACATGATCTTACACTCACAGTCACCGAGACACGTACTGCGCGTTAGAACGGTTCGTGGCAGTTTCGGCAGATCCGACTCCGCGGGCGACCGCGTTCGCCGCGACGTAGGGTGAGAGCGCGCTCTGCCCGCCGGCCTACGGCTCAGACCTCAGCGCACGCCTCAGACGGGAAACACCGCGTGGACAGCAGCAAAGCTCATCAGAGCACGACGTCGAACCTACGGGTCAGCAGCTTCCAGGCCCTGCCGACGCCGAGTGACCTGGTGACCGACCTACCTGCTACCCCGGGGCACGCCAGCGTCGTCCAGGGCGGTCGAACCCAGCTGAGGGACGTCTTCGACGGGCTGGACGACCGGCTCTTGGTGGTTGTCGGGCCATGTTCGGTCCACGACCCGTCCGCCGGGGTGGAGTACGCCGCGCGGCTGGCGGAGGCGGCGGCCAAGTACGAGGACAGGCTGCTGGTGGTCATGCGCGCCTACTTCGAGAAACCGCGCACCACGGTCGGCTGGAAGGGCCTGATCAACGACCCGCACCTGGACGGTAGCCACGACATCGCCACCGGACTCCGCACCGCGCGACGGTTCCTGCTGGACGTCACCGAGCTCGGCCTGCCGTGCGGGACCGAGTTCCTCGAGCCCATCAGCCCGCAGTACATCGCCGACCTGGTCAGCTGGGGTGCCATCGGAGCGCGCACGTCTGCCAGCCAGATCCATCGCCAGCTCGCGTCCGGGTTGTCCATGCCCGTCGGGTTCAAGCACGGCACCGACGGGGACCTGCAAGGGGCTCTGGACGGGTGCGCGGCGGCCAGCGGCCGGCAATCGTTCCTCGGCGTCGACGACCACGGCCGTGCGGCCCTGGTGAGCACAGCCGGCAACGCTGAGACGCACCTGATCCTGCGCGGCAGCGACACCGTGCCGAACTACTCCGAGCACCACGTCACAGCCGCGAACGAGCGGCTGGCGCGAGCCGGTCTCAACCCCCGCGTGGTGATCGACGCGAGCCACGGCAACAGCGGCAAGAGCCACCTCCGTCAGGCGGTCGTCGCTCAGGAGCTCGCGGCGCAGGTGGCTGCCGGTCGGACGGCGATAGCCGGCATCATGCTGGAGAGCTTCCTTGTCGGTGGCTCTCAGCCCTTGGAGGTGAGCGCGGCAGCCTCCACCGGTCTGACCTTTGGCCAGAGCGTCACCGACGAATGCCTAGGTTGGGACGTCACCGCCGCACTCCTCGACGACCTCGCGCGAGCCGCGGCCCACCGCGCCGCTCACACCACCACGGCCCGGGCCCTCACCCACACCGCACGCTAAGAGCGCAGCCCTGGCGTGGCGTCACGGATGGCCGCGGCACCCTCGACGCCGCGGCTGAGGATCTCTCGCAGTGCTCGCGCCGCGTCCGCGTTGTCGCCGGTCCTCCACCCTGGGGTCCCTTCCCTCGCGGCCGGGGCCAAGGCATTGAGCAGCTCATCGATCGTTGATCGCACCTCGTCCAGTGCGGCCATCACCGGCGGTGCATTGTGCAGGAGGATCTGGCTCCACAGGTCCGGGTCGCTGGCGGCGACCCGCGTCGTGTCGCGCAGCCCCGGCCCCACCAATGAGCGCTCGATGGATGCGGCCCCGAACGCCGACGCAGCGAGCACGGCCAGGAGATACGGCAGGTGTGACGTACGGGCGACGGCCGTATCGTGCTCGTCCGGGGAGACCCGTACGACCACCGCTCCGCAGGCTGCTACGAGCCGTTCCACCGCCTCGACCGCCGCTGGGGCCGACCCGTCGTGCGGCGTGACCGCCCAGGGCCGACCGTCGAAGAGTCCAGCCGCTGCCGCTGCGGGTCCCGATCGCTCGCTACCGGCGATCGGGTGGCTGCCCACGTACCGGGTCAGGTCGCAGCCGGCCGCAGCCGCTTGCCGCAGGGGTGCCCCTTTGATGCTGCCCACGTCGGTGACGGTCGCAGCCGGCCATCGCCGCAGTGCGTCGCCGATCGCCGCCGCGAGCTGGTCGGGCGGCGTGGCGATGACGACGATGTCGGGGTGGGCCGGCGGTGCGGTGAGCAGGCCGGCGCCCATGGACGCAGCGCGGCTAGCGTGCGGGGCGTCGACGTCGCTCAGGTAGGCCACGATCCCCCGCCGGCGCAGGGCCAAGCCGATCGACGTCCCGATCAGACCGGTGCCGACGACGACCGGCTGCAGGGCCTCCACCTCAGGCACGGACCGTCGACACGGAGTCCTCGGCGGCGTGGACGTTCGTGAGGTCCCGGCGGAGCCGGGCGGCACCGTGCAAGTACACGTGGGTCACCTCGGCGCGGTGGAGGTCAGTCTCCACATGAGCGAGCAGCCGGATCACTCGCGGCATGGCACCGGGGACCTCGAGCTCCCGGGCGCACAGCAGTGGCACGTCGTGCAGCCCCATCCGCCGGGCGGCATACGCAGGGAACTCGGACTGCAGGTCGGCGGTGGCGGTGAAAACGATGCTGATCAAGTCCTCGTCGGCGAGCCCGTTGCGAGTCAACACCGTTGACACGAGCTCGACGACCCGGTCGAGAAGGTGCGCCGACTCGTCGATGTCGACCTGCGTCGCCCCGCGCACCGCCCGTACCGGCATCAGGACACCCTAGGGCCGGCCTGCTGCCTGCGACGGCGCTGCGAAGTAGTCGACTGCCGTCGAGGGGCGGACTCGCGTCCGTGACCGGCCGTCGCGGGTCGAGCCGGTGTGCGGCGCGGCTGTCCGCACCGCTCTGACGGCGTCAGCCAGGCGTCTCACCGCGTCCTCGAGCACCGCGGGTGACACGCGTCCGTAGCCGAGCACGACACCCGGCCGGGCGGGCAGCGTTCCGTACATGGGCGAGGTTCCCAGGACAGCGACTCCATGCGCTCCGGCTGCAGAGACGAAGAGCTCCTCGTCCACATCGGGGGGGAGCCGAACCAGCAGGTGGAGCCCAGCCGCGTACCCCTCGGCCACGACGTCAGGTATCTGGTGCCGCAGAGCAGTGAGGACGGTGTCGCGGCGCGCGCGGTAGTGACGCCGCAGGCGCCGCACGTGACGGTCATAGTCACCGGTGGCGATGAGCCTCGCCAGCGTGTACTGCTCGATGACGCTGGTGCCGAAGTCGTCGTCACGCTTGGCCGCACGGACGTCCGCCACCAGGTGCGGCGGGCAGACGACCCAGCCGAGGCGTAGCCCGGGCGCGAGCGACTTGCTCACTGAGCCAACTAGCGCGACCCGAGTCGGGGACAGGGCCTGCAGTGCGCCGACCTGCATTTTGTCGTGGCGGAAGACGGCGTCGTAGTCGTCCTCGATGACAACTCCCGAGACGCGTTCCGCCCATCGGGTGAGCGCGCCCCGACGGGCGGCGGACATCACCATTCCGCACGGGTACTGGTGACCGGGGGTGACGACGACTGCTTGACATGGCGTCTGCGCCAGAGCATCGACGACCAGACCTTCTTCGTCGACCGGCACGTCCCAGACCCTGACCCCGTAGCGGCCGAGCACTTGGCGTTGAACCGGGTTGCTGGGTGCCTCGACGGCGATGTCGCCGACACCGGCTGCGCGCAGCACCCTGACCAGCAACGTGATTCCCTGCGTTGCGCCGCTGACGACGAGGACTGCACCGGAGTCGGTCATCACCCCGCGCACCCGGCTCAGGTACTCCGTGAGCTCCGCCCGCAAGACGTCGACGCCCCACGGTGGCATGTAGCCGAGGTCGGCGCTGGCAGTCGTCCGCAGAACGTCCTTGGTGGTCTTGAGCCACGTCGTACGCGGAAACGTCGCCAGGTCGGGGGGCCCGGGGCGCAAGTCGATCCCGTCTACCGTTTCCGGGAAGACGGCAGCGGGAACCCGGGCGGTTCCGGCGTACCCGGAGTTGGTGCGGCCCGTGTCGGCCACCACCGTGCCTGACCCCTGCTGGGTAACGACGAAGCCCTCGGCGCCGAGCTGCGCATACGCATCCAGCACGACCCCTCGAGACACACCCAGGTCGGCCGCCAACGCTCTCGAGGACGGCAGCCGAGCCCCCGGAGGCAGGCGTCCGGTGCGGATCGCGTCACGCAGCGAGTCGCGCAGCCGGCGACGCAGCGTCGTCCCCGGCTGACCTCGGGACCACTCCACGAAGAGGTCCGGACCGGTGCCCTCAGCGGCTGCTAGCTGGCCGGCATGCGTCAAGTGGTCCTCTTTTTCGTACTCGAAGCGGGTCTACATATCGCACCGCAGAGACCTTACGTTCCGAATCTAGGTGTCTGCTCTCACGGAAGGACCGTTTCTTCATGGCAAGTACCAACAGTCTCGACGGGAAGGCGAAGTCGGCTCGCCGCACCAGAATGGCGGCCGGAGTGGTTCCGCTCGTCGTTGGCCTGGGCATGAGCGCGGGGGCTCCAGCCCACGCGATCATCCCAAACCACGCCGTCGACACCGTGGGCGCCGTGCAGACCGGGCCGCGAGCTACGACCATCAGCAGCGCAACAGTGCGGCGCTCAGGAGCGGTGTTCGCGATGACGAACGTCACCGGGAACAACCGGATCATCCAGTACAAGCGCGCGGCGGACGGCGACCTGACGCGCATCGGCAGCATACGGACCCGCGGCATGGGCATCGGGACCGACCTGGACACCCAGGGCAGCGTGCGGCTGAGCCCCAACCACCGGTTCTTGTACGCCACCAACGCCGGGAGCGACAGCATCAGCGTCTTCTCCGTGCGCGGGGCTCAGCTGCGGTTCATGCAGCAGGTGTATGCCGGCGACCTGCCGATCAGCCTCACCGTGCACGGGAACCTGCTGTACGTGCTCGTTGGTTCGGTCGCCGGCAACGGGATCCTCGGCTTCCGGATCGCCTCCGATGGCACTCTGGAGCGCTTGCGACGATCGTTTCGGCTGCTGAGCTCACCGATAGCCGTGCCTGGGCAGGTGCAGTTCAGCCCGGACGGACGCCTGCTCCTGGTGACGCAGAAGACCACCAACGTGAAGCTCTCGCCGAAGAACGCCATCGACGTGTTCCGGGTGCGCAGTGGCGGTCGTCCCAGCCTGCCCAGGCGGGAGCCCTCTGCCGGCCTGCGACCGTTCAGCTTGGAATTCCGGACGAAGCGTCAGGTTGTCGTGGCCGAGGCCTTCAACGCCGCGCCACGTGCGTCCGCGGCCTCGTTGTACCGGGTATCCACCAACGGCAACATGGAGGTGCGCAGCAGCTCCGTCCGCAACCACCAGACAGACGCCTGCTGGATAGTGGTTACCGACGACAACAAGTACGCCTTCACCGCCAACTTCGGCAGCGGCACCATCTCGAGCTACCGCTTCACGCCGACCGGTCGGCTGCGCTTGAAGGACGGCAAAGCCGCTTTCCTCGGCCTGTTGAGCCAGCCGGTGGACTTGGCCCTCAGCACACGCAGCCGCTACCTCTACCTGCTGCTGAGAGGCGAGGGGGCGGTCGCTGCGTTCGCCGTCGGCGAGCACGGCAACCTCAGGCGCATGGGAGTCACGCGTGGAGGGCTCCCTGTGAACGACGGAGCTTCGGGCCTAGCCGCGTACTGAGCCGGGCAGCGCCCCACGAGCCGGTGGTCCGCCAGCACGCCTTGCGGGTGATGGTGGCGGACACCGGTGAGTCCGGCGCCCGCGGCCGTTAGTGCGGACGGCCCGACTGCAGGTCGATGGTCTCGAGGCCGGTGGTGAGCTCGTCCAGCCACGCCATGTCGACCTCGACGCCTAGGCCGTCCCCGAGCGGGAGGTCCATGTGACCGCGATCTGCGAGCAGCGGCTTCGTCAGGATGTCGCGGTGCCAGTAGCGGTCTGAGCCGGAGATGTCGCCGGGAAGGGTGAAGTTGGGCAGGGCGGCGAGCGCAAGGTTGGCGGCTCTGCCCAGCCCGGTCTCGAGCATCCCGCCGCACCACACCGGCACGCCGTGGGCGGCACACAGGTCGTGGATCCGACGCGCCTCCAGGTATCCCCCGACCCGGCCCGGCTTGATGTTGACGATGGAGCAGGCGCCGACCGCGATGGCCGCGGCGGCCGCGCGGGCGGACACGATGGACTCGTCGAGGCACACCGGGGTCCGCAGCCGGCTGGCTAGCGCAGCGTGACCTTGGATGTCGTCTTCCCCCAACGGCTGCTCGATGAGCAGCAGGTCGAACGCGTCCAGCCGGGCGAGATGGCTGGCGTCACCGAGGGTGTAGGCGGTGTTGGCGTCCACTTGGAGGACCACGTCGCCGAACCGAGACCGTACGGCAGCCACCGGTTCGAGATCCCAGCCCGGCTCGATCTTGAGCTTGATGCGGGCGTAGCCCTGGTCGAGGTACTGCTCGATCTCGTCGAGCAGAGCCGGGATCGAATCGGCGATGCCGACCGAGACACCCACCGGGATCCGGCTGCGGGCGGCGCCGAAGTGCTCTGCGAGGGACAAGCTCCGCTCGCGCAGCTCGGCGTCCAAGACAGCCATTTCCAGCGCTGCCTTAGCCATCGGGTGACCCTTCACGACCTCGAGTGCCGGCGCCACGCCCGCGGCGCTCAGCTGCGGCGGGGCTGCCAGCCGGCCGATCAGGAAGTCGCGGATGACGCTCTGGGCTCCGTCGACGTACTCGCTGGAGTACAGCGGGGCGGCGCCCGCGACGCACTCGCCCCAGCCCACGACGCCGTCATCGGTGACGACCTGGACGAGGAGGATGTCGCGCTCGGTCTCGGTGCCGAACGAGGTGCGGAAGGGCCGGACCAGCGGCAGCCGCAGCCGCCGCAGCTGGACTTCGGCCAACCGCATGGTCGTACCTCCCAACGCAACACCGGTTAGGGTTCGTGCACAGTGTCGACGAGCCCAGTGTCGACCGGCTGCCCAGGCGAAACGCCGACGTGGGACAAGCTTCGACGGAAGTAGCGATGGTCGCAGATGCTCGGTCCGCCGACCGCGCGGGAGACGAACTCGTCCTGCGATCAGCAGATGCGGCCAGGGCAGCCGCCCTGCGCGCTGGCGTGGTTGTCAGGGCGCTGCACTCATCTGCCGAGATGGCAGCAGCGGCGGAGCTGGTAGCTCAGGTCTGGCAGAGCGCCGACACTTCCCCACTCGACGCCAGTCTCCTCCGGGCGTTCTCACACACCCACAACTACGTGGCCGGCGCGTTCGAAGCCTCCGTTGACGAACTCGGCCAGCGGGAGGACCAGGAGAGCGGCGCACTGGTGGGGTTGTCCGTCGGTTTCCGCACTGTTGAACCAAGGCACGGGCTGCACTCACACATCACCTGCGCGGCGCCGGAGCTGCGCGACGCCGGGCTGGGCGCGGCGTTGAAGCAGCACCAGCGATCCTGGGCACTTGCGAACGGCCTGACGTCCATCACCTGGACCTTCGACCCGCTGGTACGCCGCAACGCGTACTTGAACATCGCCAAGCTAGGCGTGCGAACCGTCGCGTACCTTCCCGAGTTCTACGGACCTATGGACGACGGTGTCAACGCCGGCGACGAGAGCGACCGTCTGTTTGTGAGCTGGGACCTGCTCGACGCCCCAGCCGAGGACCACTCAACCAGCCCCCAGCGGACGCGCTGGCCGGCGCTGGAGGGGTCGTACGTGCTGGCCGTTGGGGCGGCGGGGGAACCGGAACGCGACGAGGTGAAGGGTGACGTCGTCACATGTCAGATTCCAGATGACATCGTGGCCATGCGCCAGGGGAACCCGAGTCAGGCACTGCGCTGGCGACGCGCGTTGCGCGAGGCGCTCCTCAACGCCTTGTCTGCGGGCTACATCGTGCAGGACTTCACTCGGTCTGGGTGCTATGTCTTGACCAGCAGCTCTGCTGGCGGAAGGGCCTCAGCCCCGGCACGCGATGATTTCGCGGCTGGGGAACAGTCTCACCCCTGTTGACGTTGGCACGACGAGCATCAGTCCCCTACCTCGCAGGAGAGCACACGTGGTTGAGTTGAACCAGTCGGCCGAAGCGGTCATCGAGGAGCCGGCTCACGCTCCGGGTGAGCTCGACCCCAGGCGCTGGCTCGCGCTCGGCATCATCGCCGTCGCCCAGCTAATGATCATTCTGGACGCGTCGATCGTGAACATCGCGCTGCCGTCGGCGCAGGCGGACCTGGGCATCACCGACGCAGACCGGCAGTGGGTCGTCACCGCGTACACGCTGGCCTTCGGTGGCCTGCTCTTGCTCGGCGGCCGGATCGCGGACTTCATGGGGCGCAAGCGCACGTTCATCATCGGGTTGCTCGGCTTCGCCGTCGCCTCAGCCCTCGGTGGCATCGCCTCGAATGCTGGCCTGCTCTTCGCGGCCCGTGGCCTGCAAGGCGCCTTCGCTGCTCTGCTCGCACCCGCGGCACTGTCGCTGATCACCGTCATGTTCACCCTGCCCAAGGAGCGCGCCAAGGCGTTCGGCGTTTTCGGTGCGATCAGCGGCGGGGGGGCAGCGATCGGCTTGATCGTCGGTGGCGTCCTGACCGAGTACGCGTCCTGGCGCTGGTGCCTCGGCGTGAACGTGCCGATCGCTCTCGCCGCAGCTCTTGCCGCGGCAGCGGTCGTGCGTGAGAGCAAGGCCTACGGCGACACCCGCTACGACGTTCCCGGCGCGGTCCTGGCAACGCTCGGCTTGCTGTCCCTGGTCTACGGCTTCACCGAGGCGGCGAGGCTGAAAGACCCGGGCAACAGCACCGAGGTGCTCGGCTGGACGGCAAGCTCGACGTTGTTCTTCCTGGGCGCGGCCGCAGTGCTCCTAGTCGCGTTCCTCGCCTGGGAGCTGCGCGCGAAGAACCCGCTGCTTCCCATGCGGATCATTCTGGACCGCAACCGGGGCGGCTCCTACCTGGTGTTCCTGCTGACCGGGGCCGGGCTGTTCGCAATGTTCTTGTTCCTCACCTACTACTTCCAGATCACCTTGGGCTACAGCCCGCTCAGATCGGGTTTTGCGTTCCTGCCGTTCAGCGGCGGAATCATCCTTACCGCTGGCCTGGTGGCGCATCTGCTGCCGCGGGTGGGGCCGAAGCCCTTGATGGTCCCCGGCATGGTCATGGCCGTCGTCGGCTTGTTGCTGCTCACTCGCATCACACCCGAAACCGACTACTGGACGCACGTGCTGCCGTCGTTGCTGCTCATGAGCATTGGGCTCGCGGGTGTGTTCATCCCGGCGTCCAGCACTGCGCTGTTCCGAGTCGGTGACCGCGACGCCGGCGTGGCCAGCGCAGTGCTCAACACCGCCCAGCAGATCGGGGGTTCGCTCGGTCTCGCCTTGCTCAACACGCTGTACGCCGGCGCGGTGACGAGCTACGTCGCCGAGAACTTGACCGACCCGGCGGATGCCGAGAGGGTGACCGGCCTGGCTTTCGTACACGGCTATCACGTCTCGTTCTTCTGGGGAGCGGTCCTGTTGTTCCTCGCGCTGCTGGTGATGATCTTCGTGATCAACGCCAGGAAAGAGGACGTGCCAGCCACCCCGGGCCTCGCCGGCTGACGGTTTCACTGGGGCGCTGTCCCCGGGATGAAAGGGTGGGCGACCGAGGTGTCGTAGCGTTGTCGGCGTGCGGATCGTGTCGCTGTTGCCGTCCACGACGGAGATCGCCTTCGCGATCGGCGCGGGAGATGACGTCGTTGGCGTCACCTTCGAGTGCGACTACCCGGCGCAGGCGCGATCGCGTCGCATTGTGTCCACGTCAGCGTTGCGGGCGGGCATGACCCCCAGCGAGATCGACGCGGAGGTTCGGGCCAGGGTCGCCGCCGGGGAAGACCTCTACCGGCTCGACGAAGGAGCACTTCACGAGCTCGATCCCGAGCTCGTGCTGACCCAGGACCTCTGCGCGGTGTGTGCGGTCGATGTCTCCACCGTGGATGCTGCTCTTGCACACCTGGGCTGTTCGGGCCGGGTGCTCACCGTGGACCCCGGGACGCTTCGGGAGGTGCTCGACTCCATCCTCAGCATCGGCGCGGCCACCGGTCGTAAACCCGCGGCCAGGCAGCTGGTGGCGGAGCTGGAGTCCCGGCTCGACGCCGTTGCAACGGCCGTAACGGGTCTGCCGCGGCCGCGGGTGGCCGTGCTGGAGTGGACCGATCCGCCGTTCACCGCTGGTCACTGGGTGCCCGACATGGTGAGCGCAGCCGGCGCCGCTCCCGCACTCGGCACGTCCGGCGAGCGGTCGCTGGCAACCACATGGGCAGCGGTGACCGCCTGCGCAGCGGACCTCGTGGTCGTCGCATCCTGCGGTTACGGACTGCCCGGGACCACCCGGTTGGCCGCTGAGCTCATCCAGGCGGGCGTGCTCGCAGCCGGCGTTCCGGTCTGGGCGGTGGATGCCGACGCGGCGTTCGTCCGCCCTGGCCCTCGCTTGGTCGACGGGGTCGAAGCTCTCGCGGGGCTGTGTCACCCCGATGCTCTGCCCGCTCGGCCGGAGATCGCTGCTTTCGTGGGGAACGCCCCCTGATGCAACGCGTGTCGCAGTCACTCCGATGTCTCGTCGCTGACGTACGGGCAGTGCCGGCACCCCCGCTCGCAGCAGTGCCCACGGTCTGCCAGAAAGCCAGCGGTCAGCACGAACAGCCCGGAGACCGGATCCGGATAGCCGGGTGAACCCGCGGCCAGTGCGGCGGCGTGCGCGGCCAGGATGCTCGCCCGAGCCGGGTGGTCAGTGGGCAACCGTGTGCGGGCCGGCTCCGTGAGCGGACGCTCGTCGACCTTGTCGCGGCGATGCCCAGGGGTCACTGTCGTGAACGCTAGCGCACCACGCCCCGTCACGGCTGGGTTCCTCGACCCGCGGTTGGCTGCTGGCCGTCAGGTGAGCCGGTGTGCTGGAGTGGCGCGGTGGACGCCGACGACCTCGCCCGACGATTCGGCCTCGGTGCTGCGGTAGGACTGTCGGACGGACCGATCGCCCGCGGCAAGCAAGGCGTCGTGTGGCGGCTGGAGACCACCCACGGCAGCTGGGCGGTGAAAGTGCCGTTCCACCGATGTCGTGAGGACGACGTGCAGCCGGCGACCCGATTCCAGGAGATGGCGCACGGCGCGGGTGTCCCCACACCGCAGGTCCGGCGCACCGTACAGGGTCACGTCTTTGCCACAGTGCGCGGCACGCAGGTCCGCGTGTACGAGTGGGTCGACCTGGCGGACCCCGATCCCACGCTCGACCCGGAATTGGTCGGCGCTGCCGTCGCCGCCATGCACCAGCTGAACGGCGCCGTCGCCGGTCCGCTGGACCCGTGGTATCACGAGCCGGTCGGCCCCGACCGCTGGGACCAGCTGGTTGAGCGGCTGCTGGTGGCCGGCGCGCCGTTTGCGGACCGGTTGGCCGGGCTCCGGGACGAGCTGGTGGCCCTGGAGTCCTGGATGGAGCCGCCGCAGATGCTGCGCACCTGCCACCGAGACCTGTGGGCCGACAACGTCTTGCCAACCATGAGCGGCGGGATCTGCGTTCTCGACTGGGAGAACAGCGGGCCGGCGGATCCCAGCCAAGAGCTCGCTTGTGTGCTCTTCGAGTTCGCCCGCAGCGACCCAGAGCGGGTACGCGCCCTCACCTCGGCCTACCGCGATGCCGGAGGTCCGGGGAGGGTCAGTCGACGCGGACACTTCTCCATGCTCATCGCCGAGCTTGGGCATATCACCGAGACCGCCGCCAACGATTGGATAGAGCCCAACCTGCGCTCGCCCGATCGCGCCGCCTCCGCCGCCTGGGTCAGCGAGGTCTTCGACGAGCCGCACACGCGCGAGCTACTCGACTCGTTGCTGGGTGCCATCCCCTAAGCGGGCGGACCAACCCTCAAGGCGGGTCTGCTGTTGCGCATCGATCCGACCGACGCCGAGTCGCGCCACGCTGCGGGCTCTACGCCGTACGGTTCGTTCTGTCCTGGACTGTCAGGCCGACGAGTGGGCAGTCGCCTTCCTCTAGCTGTTCGGCCTTTCGCACTGCCGCCTTCACCGGCACGACGTAGCGGCCGTCCTTCGGGAACAGTGACGTCTCCCATTCACTGCGGCCGATCTTGACGATGACCGGGATCATGCCCCAGCCGTAGCTCACGAACGACGACTCATCGCGTAGGACGTGGCACTCCTCCTCCGGCACCGTGATGAAGTACCACGGTGCAGGTCCCCGCCAGGACCACAGCTCAGCGGCGAACTCCAGCTCCATCGGTCAGCTCCTTTCGACCAGTGCTGCCGCTCGCTGCGACGGCCAACGCACCAGTTGCTCCAACGGCCCTCGCGGCAGCACGGCGCGCCACTGCGCGGCCAGCAACAGTGCGAAGACGACGTGCAGCGACCAGACCAGCCACGGACGGTCCGGCTCGGGCGAACCGGCCACCGCAAGCACATGCAGTGTGTAGAGAGTCAGCGTCATGCTTCCCACCCAGGCCAGTGGCACGATCCAACGGCCGAGGGCTCTGGCCAGCAACAGGCAGGCGCCGAGCAGCGCCAGCGAGGTGCCGATGGTGTGGGCCAGGTCCAGCGTGGTGCTGCTGTGCGGGTCGGCGACCACGAGCCACCAGGCCGTATCTGTCGGGGTCGTGCCGTACAAGGGCTCCTCGCCGACGTCGCGTGGCAGGGCGACCATTGCCTGGGGCAGCCGCAGCAGTAGGCGGGATGTCACGACGGCGGCTACGGCGAGAGCGGCTCCCCCAGCAAGCAGCCGGCGTGCGACCGCAGTTTCACCGAGGTCGAGGCGCCCGACCGCGAGCCCGGCGGCGAGGTACGCCAGCCAGGCCAGGACCGGGTAGTAGCCGGTGATGGCCAGCTCGGTCAGCAGCGCCGCCGGGTCGGCGAGGTCGGCGAACACCGGGCTATGCCCGCGGAGAGGTTCGAGATGGCTACGCACCAGGTGCGACCCGACCGGAACGAGCGTCGCCACGCCGACCGCGAGTCCAGCCAGCGCGGGGGCTCGAAGCCGCAGCAGTGGGACCGCCAGGGCGAACAGCAACCCGTAGTAGACCAGAATGATCGCGAGGCCCGACCGAAATGAACCCAGGGCGAAGCCAAGAGCTGCGATGCAGGCGCAACGGACCAAGAGCGCTGCCCCCGCCGCCCGCCATCTGCCCCCGGCCAATGGCTTCCGGCTGCCGTTGGCGAGCGCAAGCGCCACGCCGGCCAGCAGCGCGAAAGCGGCCGAGGACCGACCGCGAGCAATCTGGTCGCTGAGCGACACGCCACCGCCCTCGGTGAATCCCGGCAGCAGGTGGACGGCCATCATCCCGATGAGCGCCACCCCCCGAGCCGCGTCGACCCCCACGAGCCGGGTTCGGGGCGCTGCTCTCTGAGCGCTCGCCAGATCGCCCCGCACGCTCATGGGTGGACGGTAGTGGCGGGTCGGTCACAGCGGCGTGCCAGGTGCAATTCGAAGCGCGATGTCACATTCTTGGTCGCGGCGGTGCTGTAGAGACATGGGCCTTGTTCGGCACGCGGAAGCGGCGGCCTCCCCTCGCGCCCTGTCCGCCGACCTGAAAGCGGTGGGTGGTACTGCGAACCGTCGGGAGGGGCGGAGGGAGCAGGTGGCGGTGTCGGGTCGTGTTCGCGGCGCCGTGCGCGCAGACCTGGACGAGGTTTTCCGCCGCGACTACCAGCGGGTCGTCGGCGTGGCCGCCCGGGTGCTGGGCTCCCGGGACCAGGCCGAGGACGTCGCACAGGACGTCTTCCTGTCTTTCGGTCGCTCGTCGGTGCCGGCCGGTGGGGCCAGCGGCTGGCTCTGCGTCGCCGCCGCCCATACCGCGCTGAACGTCCTGCGCTCGGGGCGCCGCCGCGCAACGCGGGAGGAGAACGTCGCCGCTGCGGAACCCGATGGCGTCGCCGACGTGGCTGACGTGGTGGTGACTCTCGAGGAACGCAGCCGCGTCCGCGCGGCGCTCGCGCGGCTGCCCCGCAAGCAAGCCGTCGCCCTGGTGCTGCGGCACAGCGGCCTGTCCTACGCCGACGTGGCCGCCGCACTCGGCTTGTCCCCCGGCAGCGTCGGCACGACCGTGCGGCGCGCCGAATCCGCACTGCGGGAGGAGTTGAACCGTCATGCGTCATCCGACTGAGGGTGCGCTGCGCCGGCTGGTTGACGAGCCGGCCGGTGTGCCCACCCATGACCGCGAGCACGTGACCGACTGCCGGCAGTGCATCGACGGGCTAGCCGCCATGCGTGCGGATGCCGCACTTGTCGAGGCGGCGCTCGCGCCCGAGGGCGTCCCAGACGTCGACGTCGGTGCCGCATGGCAGCGTCTGTCGACCGCTATCGCATCAGCCGGACCGGGAAGGGTGGAGCCGCCGCCGCGTACCGGTCGTGTCCGCGCGGTTTTGCGCCGTCCCGCCGTCGCGGCCCTTGCCGTCGCCGTCGTCCTGAGCGGAGCCGGTGTCGCTGCCGCCAACGACTGGCTACAGATTTTCCGGACCGAGCAGGTCGCCCCCGTGAGCATCAGCGCCGGTGACCTCATCGCCCTGCCCGACCTGAGCGCCTACGGCGACCTCACGGTCACCGGCGGGCCGGACGTGCACCGCGTCGCGGGGTCGGCGGCCGCCGCAGCCCAAACGGGGCTCGACGTCCCCAAGGTGACGACACTCCCCCGCGGCGTCAGCGGTGAGCCGACCTACCAGGTGGGCGGCAGGGTGAGCGCCACGTTCACCTTCTCGGCGGACCGAGCCGAGAACGCCGCCGCCGAGGCCGGGGAGACGTTGCCTCCTGTCCCGGCGGGACTGGACGGCGGCCAGGTGCGACTGGTCGCCGGACCCGGCGTCGCTCAAGTCTGGGCGTCCTCCGCCGGCGTACCCGCCCTCGTCGTCGGTCGGGCAGTCGCGCCGTCGGCGTTCTCGTCGGGGGTTCCGTTCGAGACGGTGCGCGACTACTTGCTCTCGCTGCCCGGCCTGCCCGATGACGTCGCTGCGCAGCTGCGCACGTTCAGTGCGGATGGCTCCACCTTGCCGCTGCCCGTGCCCGCAGACCAGGTCACCACGTCGTCGGCCCACGTGAACCGAGCGCCAGCCACGGTGCTGACCACCCGTGACCGGGCGCTAGCGGCTGTCGTGTGGGTGGACGGTGGCTTGATGACCGTTGTAGCGGGATCGCTTGACGCCGACGAAGTTCTGTCGATCGCGCGAGAACTTCGATGACCATGGCCACCGGTCCCTCCGCCGACGGAGCCACTGCCGCGCGCCGGGCCGCCGCTCAGCTGGTCGCCGATCTGCCACCGGCCCCCGCTGTCTGGTGCTCGGGCCTGCGCAAGCGTTACGGCCGGCGGCCGGCGGTCGACAACGTGTCCCTCGAGGTGGGGCGGGGCGAGATCGTCGGTCTGCTCGGTCCGAACGGCGCGGGCAAGACGACGGTGATCAAGATGCTCCTCGGACTGGTCCACCCGGATGCGGGAGAGGTGCTGCTGCTGGGTGAGCCGGCGGGCAATCCGGCTGCCCGCGTCCGCGTCGGTTACCTGCCCGAGCTGTTCCGGTATCAGCCGTGGCTGAGCGCGGCTGAGGTGCTGGCCCTGCACGTCCGCCTTTCCGGGGTCGAGGTGTCTGGGCGGCAGCAGCGCGACTGCCTGGCGCTGGTTGGCTTGGCCGAACGCTCCGGTGATCGCGTCGGCGGCTTCTCGAAGGGGATGCAGCAGCGCCTCGGCCTGGCGGTGGCCCTGGTCGCCCGACCCGAGCTTGCTGTGCTGGACGAGCCGACCAGCGCCCTGGATCCGCTCGGTCGCGCCGACGTTCGCGACATCGTCCTGGCGCTGAGGTCGGAGGGTGTCGCCGTACTGCTCAACTCGCACCTGATCGGTGAAGTGGAACGGGTCTGCGACCGGGTGGTGATTCTGGACCACGGCCGGGTCGCAGCGGCGGGCACGATGGCCGCGTTGCTCGTCCAGCGCGAGCTTCGCCTCCACTTGACCGACCTCTCCCCCGCTGGCGAGGTGCGGCTGGCCGCGACCGGGGACGTCGAGCGAGTGGGCGACTGGTTCACCGTGGCTCTGACGTCCGACGATGACGAGACGGCCGTACCGGCGCTGGTGAGTGACCTGGTTGGTCTGGGCGCGCGAGTGCACGCCGTCGAACCCGCGCGGATCAGCCTGGAGGAGCGCCTGCTCGGCATCCTGCGGACGAACGACGGAGACAAACCATGACGACGGCCCGGACGGTCGTGGCGATCGCCGCGCTCACCGTGCGGGAGGCGTCCCGCCGTCGCGTACTGCTTGCCCTGCTGGTGCTCACCGTCGTACTGCTGGCGCTCAGCGGCTGGGGTTTCTCACGCCTGGCGGCCGAGACCGAGCTGGGCACCCTCACCAGCGGCGAGGCCCGGCTGGCGGCGTCCGTGGTGCTGAACCTGGTGATGTTCGGCTTCAGCCTGATCGCGGCGTTGGGGACCGCCTTCCTGGCCGGGCCAACGCTCTCCGGCGAGACGGAGTCGGGTATTGCCCTGTCCGTGCTCGCCCGCCCGATCCGCCGCTCCGCGTTTCTACTGGGCAAGTGGCTGGGGCTGGTGGCCTTCGGCGGCGGGTTCGTGGTCCTGGCCGGGCTGGCCCAGTGCCTGGTGGTTCGCTGGGCAGTGGACTACTGGCCCCCGCAGCTAGCGGCCGCCCTCGCCTTGCTGGCCGCGCAGACGATTGTGCTGCTCACCCTCGCCGTGCTCCTCTCCACCGTCATCTCGCCCATGGCGTCGGGAGTGGTCGCGGTCGGCCTCTTCGGAGCGACCTGGGTCGCCGGCGTGGTGGGCGGAATCGGTGGGGCGCTCGGCAACGACGCGATCGCGCGCGTCGGCAGCGTCTCGCGGATGCTGCTGCCCACCGACGGGCTGTGGCGCGGGGCGATGCACGGGTTCCAGGACCCCACCCTGCTGACGCAGTTCGGCGCCGCTTTCGAGGGGCACCCGTTCTTGAGCGAGGCGCCATTGACCGCGACCTACCTTGCGTGGACGGCGGTGTGGGTGGCGATGGTCTGGGGGCTCGCGGCGGCCTCCTTCCTGCGCAAGGATCTGTAACCGCTTCGCGAGCGTGGCGGAGCGGCATTGGCAGGGACCGCAACCGCAATGCCCCTTATCGTCAGAGCGCGGTAGGAGGCGTGCCCACGTGAGCAGCCCTGGTGAGCTGGGACGTGGTGACCGCTGCGGTCAAGCCAACCTCAGTCACAGGTTCCGGCAAAGCTGTCGTAAGCGTTCCCGTCATAACCGCGGTAGCTTCCTGACCATCCGTTGTCGGAAAGGGCGAGGCGGACCGCTCCGAAGGGAGCGGTGAGCCGGGTCGAGGAGCGGTTGGTGGTGCCGAATGCGTAGGCGCTTTTCCCGCCGAGGCCGGAGATGATGACCACCGGACCGTTGGGGTCAGCGGTCTGCCCGTCCGGGGACCGGGGGCCGAAGCGCTGGTAGCCGTGGTCGTGACCCCAGACGGTGAGGTCGGCGTGGTTGCCATGCGCGGTTGCGAAGATCTGCTGGCCCGATGAGGTACCTGGCGCGTACCTGCCGTCGGTGACCGGCGGGTGGTGCCCGGTGACGAGCGTGCATTTTCCGAGGGACTGCGCCTCCCGAAGGGCTTGAGCAAGCCACTGGCCCTGCGGGCTAAACGGGCCGCAGCCTCCAACTTGGCCACAGTTGGTGTTGGTGACGATGACACGCCAGTCAGAGTCCGGAAGGTCTTTGGCGTAGTAGCCCTTAGTGGGATCGCCGGCCTTCGTACCGAAGTAGCCAAAGTAGCCGGGCGCTCCCGCGGTGTAGTACTCGTGGTTGCCGGCCGCCGGAATCGTGACGTCGAAGAGTGTGCGTCCTGTCCCGTCCCCGAGCAACTGACCCGTGCCCAAGTGCGGGTCGTAATACGCGGCGTACTGAGCCGCAGTCCCGGCTTCGTACTGGTTGTCACCCACGGTCAGGTAATAGTCCAGTTCCAAGTCGGACTTGATCATGTCCCCGACCTCGCGACATCCAGCGGCGTCGAAGTCGTCGTCACAGGAGTCGCCCGAGATGTAGACGACCGGTTCGGTGATTGGGGATGGCGTAGGACTCGGGGTAGGCGCCGGCGTGACAGTCGGAGTAGGCGACGGTGTGAGAGTCGGAGAGGGCTCCGGAGTGAGGGTCGGAGACGGCTCCGGTGTGAGGGTCGGAGACGGCTCCGGAGTGAGAGTCGGAGACGGCTCCGGAGTGAGGGTCGGAGACGGCTCCGGAGTGAGGGTCGGAGACGGCTCCGGAGTCAGAGTCGAAGATGGCGCCGGAGTGAGAGTCGGAGACGGCGCCGGTATCGGAGTTGGAGTCGGCGTGGGAGTCGTAGAAG
>DATHBP010000033.1:0-4969 GCA_035296085.1 Nocardioidaceae bacterium
TCGGCCGAGAGGTTGCGGGCGACGGCCAGGATGCGGGTGTCGTTGTCGCCGAGCCGGAAGCCCGCGGGCAGGACAGCGGCGTCGGTGTGGTTGAGCTCGACGCGCAGCGAGCCACCTCGCTCGCCGACCGGGAGCGGCTCATCAAGGCGGCCGTACGTGACGCGCAGCTCGTCGAGCAGCCGTAGCGCGGAGCGCGCGAAGTAGCCGAGCTCGGGGTGGTGGCGCTTGCCCTCCAGCTCGGTGATCACGACCACCGGCAGCACGACCTCATGCTCGTCGAAGCGTCTGATCGCGGCAGGATCGGCCAGCAGCACGCTGGTGTCGAGGACGTAGGTCAGCTGGTGGCTTGGAGCCGAGCGGTCGCCGCGGGGTGCGGTGCGCGCCGGAGCCCGCCGGGAGGAGCTCGAAGCAGCGGCCACGTTGGACTCCTTTGCGCCGGACCAACCGTGGGTACGACGCTACGACCGCGGCGGCTCCGTCGGTTCGGCGACACGCCCACCCCGGGGGCGGGTGCCTTGGGCGAGCGGGACTGTGCGCTCAGGTGCCGAAGCGGCGCTCGCGGGCGGCGTAGGCGCGTATCGCCCGCAGGAAGTCCACCCGGCGGAAGTCCGGCCACAGTGCCTCGCAGAAGTAGAACTCACTGTGGACGCTCTGCCAGAGCAAGAAGCCGGACAGCCGCTGCTCGCCAGAGGTGCGGATCACGAGATCGGGGTCGGGCTGCCCCCGCGTGTAGAGGTGCGCTGCGATGTGCTCCACGTCGAGGATCCCGGCGAGCTCTTCGATCGTCGTGCCCTTGGACGCATGCTCGTGCAGCAGCGAGCGCACGGCGTCGGCGAGCTCGCGCCGGCCGCCGTAGCCGACCGCAATGTTGACCGTCATCGCCGTCAGGTGGGAGGTGCGGTCCGCAGCCGCTTTGAGCTGCTCAGCCGTCGTGCCGGGCAGCAGGTCCAAAGCACCGACCGGGTGGATGCGCCACCGACGTACGTCGGCCAGCGACCCGGCGAGCCGCTCGATGACGCCGAGCAACGGCTGCAGCTCGCTGTCGGGTCGACCGAGGTTGTCCGTTGACAGCAGCCACAGCGTCACCACCTCGACACCAAGGTCGTCGCACCAGCCGAGGAACTCCTCAATCTTGCCCGCGCCGGCTCGGTAGCCGCTCGGTGACTCGGCGCCGAACGCGCGAGCCCATCGGCGGTTGCCGTCCACGATCACGCCCACGTGCTTGGGCATCTGCTCGGGTGCGAGGTCGCGCAGCAACCCGCGCTCGTACAGCTCGTATGCCACCCGAACTGGGCCACGCACCGAACGCCCACCTCCTGGCTGCCGCGGGTCAGATTACCGCCCGGACCGCACGGTGACGGCTAGGTAGCCTGGCCAGAATCGCGACACTCGCACCGGCGGGGAGGAAGGGCACATCGATGACCCGGCCGCAGCGTCTCGGTGAGATCTCGGAGGCCTTCGGCGAGCAGATTCGCGGTCGAGTCGAGGAGATCCAGCCCAGGCTGCGGGGTTGGCTGCATGCCGCGACCTTCCCGGTCGCCGTTGTCGCCGGCGTCGTGCTGGTTGTCGCGGCTCCCACCCCGACGGCGCGCGTCGGTGCCGCCGTGTTCGCCGTGTCGGCCGCGCTGCTGTTCGGCGTCAGCGCGGCCTACCACCGTGGGCACTGGTCACCGCGGTCGTTCGCGGTGCTGCGTCGCATCGACCACTCCAGCATCTTCGTGCTGATCGCGGGCACCTATACGGCGTTCTCACTCCTGCTGCTCACCGGCTCCGACCGGGTGGTCCTGCTGGCCCTGGTGTGGACGGGAGCCGTGGCCGGGGTGCTGTTTCGCGTTCTCTGGTTGGACGCACCGCGCTGGGTCTACCTGCCGGCCTATCTCGGTCTCGGCTGGGTCGCGGTCTTCTGGCTCGGTGACTTCGCCCGTACGGCGGGTGCCACTGTGCTCGTGCTCATCGTCCTCGGCGGAGCGCTCTACTCACTGGGTGGGCTCGTCTATGGGCTGCGCCGGCCGGATCCGGCTCCTGCCTGGTTCGGCTTCCACGAGCTGTTCCATACCCTCACGGTTGCAGCCTTCGCGGTTCACTACATCGGCATATCGATGGCGACCTACCGGTTGGCCTGAGTCCCTGCCAGCCGTGCACACCCGCGCCGCGGCTCAGGCAGGTCCGCGGGAGCGGACCTCCTCCACCTGCTCCATAGCCGAGCGCAGCTCCGCCAGCCAGTCATCGGCATGGCCGGCGACGAGCCGTACGCACCAGCCGAGCGCGTCGCTGCGCGAGCGGGCGACGCCGGCATCGACGAGGGTGTCGAGGACCAGCCGCTCTTGCTGGCGCAGACGCGTCATGACGGGTACCGACATCGTCGTGAACAAGGCCGTCGTGTCGCCGCACCGGGCGCCCCATGCGACCTTGCGGTCACTGGCTCGCTCGAGCTCACGCGCGATGCGCATGCGCTGCTCGCGGGTGCGCTCACGAAACTCTCGGATGCGACCCGCCTCGGCGGCCGAGCGCTCGCGGTCGTCCGCGTCGTCGGCAGTGGCGGGTTCGGACAGCGGGCCGACCACGACGATCTCCTCGCGGTCGATCGTCACGTCGGGCGCCGTGGTGAACCAGTCGGTGGGAAGCCGGCCGGTGAGCCAGCCGCGGACGTCGCTGTCAGCGTGGATCTCCATGTGTTACATAATTACACAGTTACACCGCTATCCCAACCCCGATCGTGGGGTTGGCGTCCAGCCAGCAGGACAGTCGACGGGGTATGACCTTGTCCTACGGACTCGTCGAGTCGGCCGGGCCGGTTGGTCACCGTGGCGCGGACGGGTCCTCATCGGCCGGGGGCGGGGACGTCGGGTAGCGGCCGGTGCCGTCGTCGAAGTCCACCTTGCGGAGCTGGCGCCGAAAGCTCCATACCAGCAGTCCGGTGACAACCACGAGCGCCAGTACGACCAGCGAGCCCACGACGCCGGGGTTCACACTCTCGGCGGGCGGGGGGGTCGGCGACCAGCCCACCAGCCACGCGGTGCTGCTCATGCAGACATCGTCGCTCAGCCGCGAGCAGCGTCGTCGACAAGGTCGCGTACGCCGGCGAAAAGGTCGTCTTCGGGCAGCTCGACGTCGACCACGCTGCGCGCCAGCTCGAAGTCCTCGGTCGGCCAGGCGGCCCGGTGGACGTCGAGCGGGACGGCGAACCACGACCCTTCCGGGTCGATCTGGGTGGCATGTGCGAGCAGCGCCTGGTCGCGGACCGCGAAGTAGTCGGCGCACGGCACTCGGGTCGTGATCTTCGCGTCGTGTTCGGGGTCAGGCTTCCATTCGGCGAGCCGCTCGGCGTACGGCGACTCGAATCCACGGCGCAGCATCTCTTCGTGCATAGCCACGGTCCGGGCGTAGTGGAAGCTGTGGTGGTAGTACAGCTTCAGCGGCTGCCACGGCTCCCCCGCGTCCGGATAGGCCGCCGGGTCGCCGGCCGCCTCCCACGCCGCGACGCTCACCTGGTGGCACATGACGTGGTCGGGGTGCGGATAGCCGCCGTTCTCGTCGTACGTCGTGACGACGTGCGGCCGAAACCAGCGCATCAACCGGACGAGCGGAGCGGCAGCCACCTCGACCGGCAACGCTGCGAAACAGCCGTCGGGAAGAGGCGGCGGCGGGTCGCCCTCCGGCCACCCCGAGTCGACGAACCCGAGCCAGTCCTGGGAGACACCGAGGATCTCGCGGGCGCGGTCCATCTCCTGCCGGCGGATCTCAGCGATGTTGGCCAGCACGTCGGGACGGTCCATGTTGGGGTTGAGGATCGAGCCCCGCTCCCCGCCGGTGCAGGTCACGACGTGGACGTCCACGCCTTCGGCAACGTAGCGCGCCGTCGTCGCGGCCCCTTTGCTCGACTCGTCGTCGGGATGGGCGTGCACGTGCATCAGACGCAGACGCTCACCCACCGGCGCACTCTCCTTCGCTGCGCTTGCTGCAGTCACCCGGCGAACGGTTGCCGCGGACACGACACAATGGTGACCGACGACCGACGTTAGCCGACCGGGCAAGGAGGCTGAGCTGACCACCTCGCCGACCCAGGGCGCCTCGGTCGCCGCGCAACGCTATGGGGCGCAGCGGCCTTGGGTACGTTGGCTGACCGTCCTCACCGTGGTCGCTCTGGGCTTGTCGAGCTGCGGCTGGCTGGTGTGGGCAGCGCTGTACAACGCGAGCCCGCAGGTCGCCTCCCGGCTGGTGAGCTTCACCGTCATCGACGAGCACCGCGTCGACGTGGTCGTCCAAGTCGACCGGACCGCAGCTGTCGAGGCGGTCTGCCGGGTCGTCGCGCAGAGCTTCGACCATGCCGTCGTCGGGGAGCTGGTGTTTCGCGTCCCCGCCGGCGCTGCGTCCTCGGTCACCGTGGCCGAGTCGGTGACCACGGACCGTGCTCCCGTGGCCGCGATCCTCGACGGCTGCACCACGGCGGAGCAGTCCCAGCCCCGCTGACCTCGCCCTGAGTCCGGTGCGCGGCCGGCTTGGTAGTCTCGACTGCTTGCCACCCCAGGGCGCCGCCCGTGGCGTACGCCCACGTCCCAGGAGCCGCCGCCGTGACCCAGCCGAGCGACGAGAGCGTCATCTGGCTCACCCAGGACGCCCGCGACAAGCTGCAGGCGGAGCTCGAGCACCTCAAAGGGCCCCACCGAGCCGAGCTGTCACAGCGCATCGGGGAGGCGCGGGCCGAAGGCGACCTCAAGGAGAACGGCGGCTACCACGCGGCCAAGGAGCAGCAGGGCATGGCCGAGGCGCGCATCCGCCAGCTCGAGGACGTCTTGCGCCGGGCCAAAGTGGGTGAGACCCCTCCCGACGACGGCGTGGTCGAGCCCGGCATGACGGTCACCGTGCTCTTCGACGGCAACGACGAGGCGGAGTCGTTCCTGCTGGGCTCCCGGGAGCTCATGGCACTCGACGACTCCGTCGAGATGGACGTCTACTCGCCCCAGTCACC
>DATHBP010000034.1:0-1581 GCA_035296085.1 Nocardioidaceae bacterium
CGCTTCCGCCGGTTGCACGCCGACAGCGGCTGGCGCGGATCACAGGAGCGGTTCGGGGCCGGCGCAGCCATCTTGCTCGGCGACCTGCTGCTCACCTGGTCCGAAGAGATGCTGCGCGCCAGCGGGTTCGAGCTGGAGACCTTGTCCCGGGGCCTCCCGTACTTCGACGCGATGCGCACCGAGGTCGTCGCCGGCCAATTCCTCGACCTGCAGGCACAAGCCAGCGCGCAGGACTCCGTCCCCCGTGCCATGCGCGTGCTGCGCTACAAGGCCGCCAAGTACACCGTCGAGCGGCCGCTGCACCTCGGGGCGGCACTCGCGGGGGCGCCGGCCGAGCTCATCGCGGCTCTCTCGTCGTACGGTGTGCCACTCGGCGAGGCGTTCCAGCTGCGGGACGACCTGCTCGGAGTGTTCGGCGACCCGAAGGTCACCGGCAAACCGGCCGGCGACGACCTGCGCGAAGGGAAACGGACCGTGCTGAGCGCAATGGCGCTCGAGGCGGCAACACCGGCCGACCACGCACTTCTCGCCGCGAGCCTGGGCAACGCCCAGCTCGACCTCGCCGGCGTCGAGGCGGCGCGAGCTGCCCTGCGCCGCAGCGGCGCACCGGCGACCGTCGAGCGGCTCATCGAAGACCTCGCCGACACCGCGCTCGGCGCACTCGAGGCTGCACCTGTACGCGACGTGTCAGCTCGAAAGGCACTGGGCGACTTGGTGCGCTCGGCGACTCAACGCGCCGTCTGACCCGGCCGGACGACGCCGTGGCGGCGGCGGCGCGGCACACCTCGTCGTCTGCCCTGCCTCCCTAGACTTCGCCCTTGCGGCCGAGTTGGCCGGTGCTGCGTGCAAGGAGGCTTTCGGCGGCGTGGCGATGACCGTCTCCGACCGGCTGGCGGGGCGACTGCTGGATCGGCGCTACCGCGTCGGGACGCGGATCGCCCGCGGCGGCATGGCCACCGTCTACCGAGGCACCGACACCCGCCTGGACCGCGAGGTTGCGCTCAAGGTCATGCATCCCGGCCTCGCCGGTGATCCTGCGTTCGTCTCCCGCTTCGTGCGGGAGGCCCGCTGTGCCGCTCGCCTCACCCACCCCAACCTCGTTGCGGTCTACGACCAGGGCGAGGTCGACGACACGCTCTTCTTGGCCATGGAGTACGTCCCCGGCCGAACCCTGCGCGACCTCATCCGCGACAACCCCGAGGGCCTGCCGCCCGCCACCGGTCTCGAGCTGGTCGAGCCGGTCGTCTCTGCCCTGGCCGCGGCACACGCCGCCGGCTTCGTGCACCGCGACATCAAGCCGGAGAACGTCCTGCTCGCCGACGACGGCTCGGTCAAGGTCGCCGACTTCGGTCTGGTCCGGGCTGTGGGCGCCAGCGCTGCGTCGACCGCCACCAGCGGGCTGCTGGTCGGCAGCGTCTCCTACCTCGCTCCCGAGCTCGTGGTCGACGGCCGCGCTGACGCGCGCTGTGACGTCTACGCCGTGGGGATCGTGGTCTGGGAGCTGCTGACCGGCCGGAAGCCGCACGAAGCGGAGTCGCCGTTCGAGATCGCCTACAAGCACGTGCACAGCGACGTGCCGGC
>DATHBP010000035.1:0-15952 GCA_035296085.1 Nocardioidaceae bacterium
CCGACCTGCTCGGCGCATGCGACGTCGCGGTGCTCCCCAGCGTCTGGGAGGGCAGCCCGCTGGCGGCGCAGGAGGCGCTCCGCGCCGGTGTACCGTTCATCGGCACCCGGGTGGGTGGCGTCGCGGCGTTGGTCGGCGACGCCGGCCTGCTGGTCCGCCCGGACGACCCCGCCGCGCTGGCCGACGCCATCGCAGAGGTGCTCGACGACGCCGCGTTGGCCGCCGACCTGGGGCGCCGGGCACGCGCCGCAGCACAGCGCCTGCCGAGTGACGCCTCCGTGGTCGCTGCGGTGGTCGCGGTCTACGCGGAGCTGCTCGCCGTGCCGCGGCACTAGGCTCCGGCTCATGACGTTCCCGCTCGGCGCCGACAGCGAGGTTGGCCAGCTGCGTACGGTCCTGCTGCACCGACCGGGTGCCGAGCTGCAGCGGCTCACACCCCGCAACAACGACGCGCTGCTCTTCGACGGAATCCCCTGGGTCGGCCGGGCTCAGGAAGAGCACGACGCCTTCGCCCAGGCGCTGCGCGACCGCGGCGCCGAGGTCCTCTACGTCACCGAGCTGCTCACCGATACCCTCACCGACGAAACGGCTCGCAAGGACGCGATCAGTGCGGTGACGTCGACGCTGCGGCTCGGGGACACCATGCGCGCCTACCTCCAGTCGGCGCTGCAGGACCGCACTCCTGCTGAGCTCACTGAGGTCCTCGTTGCCGGGGTGCGCAACGATGAGGTGAGCGGTGGCAGCGGGCTGGTGAGCGCACTGCTCGCGCCGGACACGTTCTTGATCTCGCCGCTGCCCAACCTGCTGTTTACCCGCGACTCGAGCGTCTGGGTGCGAGAGCGGGTCGGCGTGACCAGCCTGAGCATGCCCGCACGGGAGCGCGAAACACAGCTGACCGAGCTCATCTACACCCACCATCCCCGCTTCGCGGCTAGCAAGCACATCTACGGCCGACAGCTCGAACATCTCGAAGGCGGCGACGTCCTGCTCCTCGGGCCGGGCGTGATGGCCGTCGGCGTCGGTGAGCGTACGACCCCGGCCGGTGCCGAACGGTTCGCCCGGCAAGTCTTCGCCGACGATCTCGCACACACGGTGCTCGGCGTACCCATTGCGCAGCAGCGCGCCACGATGCACCTCGACACGGTCTGCACGATGGTCGACGCCGACGCCATCGTGATGTACCCCCAGGTGGCCGAGACCTTGCAGGCGTACGCCGTGACCGCCGCCGAGGCCGGGCGCACGAAACCGGCCGAGGTCGTCCTCGAGGTGTCTCCCCCCGAGCCGTTCCTGGTGGCGGCAGCGAAGGCGATGGGCCTGGACACGCTGCGCCGCATCGACACCGGCCTCGACCCCGTGACGGCCGAGCGCGAGCAGTGGGACGACGGCAACAACACGTTGGCGATAGCACCGCGGGTCTGCGTGGCGTACGAGCGCAACGTGGAGACCAACGCCCGGCTCGAGGATGCCGGCATCGAGGTCGTCACCATCGCCGGCTCTGAGCTCGGCTCCGGACGGGGCGGGCCTCGCTGCATGTCGTGCCCGATCTCCCGCGAGCCGCTGGTGCTCGGCTAGGTACGCTCCGCGGGCTGGTTGTCGGCCGCACCGGCTCGCCGCCGCGGCCGTGCACATGCAGGCCCGACCGCTGCTGACGGGGGATACAACAACGGCCGGGCTTGGCGAGATCCTAGCCTCGGAGTGCCGCGTCAGTCACGCATTTCACTGTGTCGCTAACGCAGCGTGAGCTGTCGGTTGGCCAGGCCGGCTCGGGCGGATCGCTGCTCCGTCGACAGGCTCGAGCCGTCCGTCAGCACCTCGTCGAGCCGCTCCGCGAACGCTCGTACCGGCTGCTCCAGGGCAGCGGCCCCCGTGCCGGTTGGCAGCTCCCACACCGGCACCAGCAGCCCGTGGGCTCGCAACGACCCGACGAGCCGGGTTCCACCGCCCAGAGTGTCTTCCCCCGCGGCGTGCAGCCGGGCGAGCGCGTCCAGGGTCGGGTCTTCGTCGCCCGGGAGCACCCAGCGCAGGTACTCGCGGTCGGCACCGGTCGACCAGTACGCAGCCGCCCTGCCCTCGAGGCGAACGGTCGGCTTGAGCGCGGCGTTGGCGTGCTGGACAGCAGCCGCCATGGCGGCGGCATCGTTTTGGACGATGTCGAGCCAGAACTCGAAGCCGGTGTGCACGGTGACGACGAACTCTGCGTCCGGGTCGACGAGCTCCTGCAGCCGGGCTCCTGGACCCGGCGGCTCGGTGATGCCCACCGGTCCGGGCGCGGCAGCCGCCAGCACGAGCTCGAGCGCGTGGGCAAGGTCGCGACTCGCGTCACCCGAGCCGTGCTGCACCTGGACGCCGAGCCAGCGGGTCTCGTCGATGGCCACGAAGGCCGGCCACAGCAGCGGCAACAGACTTGCCGCGGTGACCGCGCGGTCGGCGGCTGACGAGTCCCTCACCAGCGCAAGCGGGGCGGTCGCGGATGGCGCGAACTCCCGGAGCGCCACCCAGTCGCACTCGCCGACCAGGCCGGCGAACGGCCGTGAGACGAACGCCACCGCGTCGGTGCGTCCGTGACAGGCCTTGTAGCGGCGTCCCGATCCGCACGGGCAGGGCTGGCGGGGGCCGACCGGCTCAGCTGGCAAGGACGGCATACACAGTGGTGGCTCCGACGTCGGCGCGTACGCCCCAGTCGACCGACAGTGCGTCGACGATCGACAGGCCACGCCCCCCCATGGACAGCGGTGAGGCGCTCACCGAGATGGGCGCCGTCGCCCCGCCGCCGTCCGTGACCGCGACAGTGATGCCCTGCGCGTCCACTCGCCAGGAAGCGGAGATACGCCCGGAGGGCAGCGGCCGGCCGTGCCGGACGGAGTTGGCCATCAGCTCGCTGAGTACGACCTGGGCGTCCTCGAGGAGGCTCTGCGCTACGCCGTAGGCGCGGAGGTCGGCGGTCATCTGGCGACGGGCCATCCCGACCCCGACCGGAGCGAACGGGAAGAGCGCGGTGACGGGCTTCATCAGCTCGTTCGCCTTCACCGCCTCACCACCTGTTGGCCCGAACATCCCTACTCACTGCAAGGTCGTCGAATACATCGGTATTTCGCTTGCCCTGCATGGCTACTACGGAAACACCCCGAGCGCCCCGTGTGGCCGCACCATGCCGCACGACGGCGCGCCTAACTGGGTGGTGAAGGCACCGAAGCTCCGCCAAGCCTGGACAAACCGGGCGGCCCGCGGGCCTACTTGAGCAGCCGGGACAGCCGCCGGTCGGCCAGCGGCTTGCCGGCGGTCTGGCACGTGGCGCAGTACTGCAGAGCCGAGTCGGCGAACGAAACCTCTCGGATCGTGTCCCCGCACACCGGGCACGGCTGGCCAGCACGCCCGTGCACCCGCAGCCCGCTCTTCTTCTCGCTCTTGAGCTCGCTGGCGCCGAGGCCGCGAGCCCGTTCGATCGCCTCACCGAGCAGCCCCCGGGTGACGGCGTACAGCCGCTGTACCTCGTCGCCGCTGAGGTTTGCCGCCGGCTTGTACGGCGAGAGCTGCGCCGCGTGCAAGAGCTCGTCGGAGTAGGCGTTGCCGATGCCGGCGATGAGTGACTGGTCGCGCAGCACCCCCTTGAGCTGCGCGCGACCGGCGGCCGTGAGGATCCGCTGCAGCGACTCGGGGGTGAAGTCCTCCGCGAGCGGGTCGGGGCCCAGCCGGACGATGCCGGGTACGTCGCTGGGGTTATGGACGACGTAGATCGCGAGCCGCTTTCGGGTGCCCGCCTCAGTGATGTCGAAGCCGGTCTGGTCGTCGAGCCCGACGCGCAGTGCGAGCGGCCCGCGCCCAGGTTTCGGCGGATCGTCCGGCAGCGAGTCGCGCCAGCGCAGCCAGCCTGCCCTCGCCAGGTGCACGACGAGGTGGACGCCAGAGGCGTCGATGTCGAGGAACTTGCCGTGCCGGCTGACTCCGTCGACCAGCAGGCCCACCAGGGCGGTGGGCGGCGGGTCGAACGTCTTCAAGGCGCTGATCGCAACCACGTCGACCCGTGTGATCGCCCGACCGCTCAGTCTCGCGGTCAAGTCGTCGACCAGCGCGGCGACCTCGGGCAGCTCAGGCACGGTGTCCAGTGTGCCGGGGCGGCGACGACGTACGACGGCGCGGTCTGCCCGGGTAGGACGTCAGCCGCCTCGACGATGCGTCAGGTTGGTGCAGGCTCGGAGCGCTCTCCAGTCCGCTACCGCTTGGTCCTTGGCCGATCCGGTGAGCAGCACGGGCAACCCGTCCGGCCCGATCGTCGCCGGGGCGAGTGAGTTCGCGACGACGCGGCCGTCGCGAACCGTGACCGTCACGATGCCGGTCTCGAGGTGCGCCTGGTTGTACCAGACGAAGTTGCCCAACCCGTAGTCGACGAACGAGTCACCGAGCCAGCCGGCACCCAGCAACACGTGCGCGTGGCTCCCCACGATGACATCGGCGCCAGCGGCCGCGAGCGCGCGGGCGTGCTCGATCGGCCGCCAGTAGGGGCAGGCCACGTTCTCGTCGCCCCAGTGCAGGTAGACAACCACGACATCGGCGTGCCGCTTGGCCGCGCGCACGGCCGCGGTCAGTCGTGGCTTGGGCAGCAAGGCGACCGCCACGCCGGGTTCGTCGCGCGTGGCTGCCCAGTGCGTCGCCGTCTCGTCGGGCAGTGTCGTGGCAGCGAGCACTGCGACGCGCGTACCTCCGATCGACGTCTCGTACGGTGCGAACGCCGCGCTGACGTCCTCGCCTATGCCCACCACCGGCAGGGGGCTGTGCCGTACTGCGGCGAGGGTGTCGCGCAGGCCGACGGCGCCGTAGTCGGCCGCGTGGTTGTTGGCCATCGTCACCACATCGACGCCAGCGGCGTCGAGGGCGTCCAGCGCGCTTGCCGGCGCGCGGAAGTTGAAATCCTTGGGGAACGGAACTCCGCGCTCGGTGATGGCGGTCTCGAGGTTGACCATCATCAGGTCAGGCTGGCTCAGCGCCCGGCGGATGGGCCGCAAGGCGGTCTCCGGATCGCTCAGCCGCGGTGCCAGCACCTCGGCAAAGTGCACGTCCCCGGCGAAGCCCAGCGTGATCGTGCCGGTCGCCCGGTGCGGCGACGGGGTCGCGGTGGTGACGGTGGCGCCGGGGGCGCTGGTCGTCGACGGCGCCGGGCGCGGGGAGTCGGTGGCCGACGGCGCAGCGGTGGACGGCGCAGCGGTGGACGGCAGCGGTTCGGCACGGCGGGGTTGCTGCCCGGCGCCGGCGCATCCTGCTGTCAGCACGCCGCTCGCTACCAGCGCGACGAGACAGCCCTCGGCCTTATGCCAGCTCCTCGTGCTCGGGTGTCCCATGACGCCCGCGAGTCTGCCAGCCCAGGTCGCCGGTAGTGCGCCCGTCGCCCGCGCGCCCGCTCGCCCGCCGGCGGTCGGTCAGGCGGCCGCGGCTGTCGCCGGATGCGTACTTGTCAGGGCGTCGACGGCGTATACGCCGTCGCGACCCTGACAACTCGCCCGTGGCGCCGAAGTCAGTCCCATGGCGGAGGTGGCAGCTCGAGCGCGGCGGCGAGCCGCCGCAGGTACTCGCGCCGCGGAATCGCCACGGCGCCCAGCGTCTGCAGGTGCGGCGTCACCCACTGGACGTCGAAGAGCCGGCCGGGCTCACCGGCCGCGACGAGCCGCTCGACCAGGGCGACGAGAGCCACCTTCGACGCGTCGGTCTCGCGCGAGAACATCGACTCTCCGGCGAACAGGCCCCCGATCGCGACGCCGTACACCCCGCCGGCCAGCACCCCGTCTCGCCACACCTCGGCCGAATGCGCCCAGCCGAGGCGGTGCAGCCGCAGGTACGCCTGGGCGATGTCGGCGTCGATCCAGCCGCCCGTACGGCGGGGGTCGGCGCAGCCGGCGACGACGTCGGCGAACGCGCTGTCGAAGCGAACCTCGAAGCGCCGGCGGGATCGGCGCAGCGACCGCGAGACGTGCAGCGTCGCGAGCGGAAGAATGCCTCGCCGGTACGGCGACCACCACAGCATCTCCTGCTGACCGGGAACCGGCATGGGGAACAAACCCGTTCGATAGGCCTGCAGCAGGGTTCCGGGCTCGAGGTCGGCCCCGACGCCGACGAGGTCGTCTCGGCCGCGAAAGGCTCCGGCCGTCGGCAGCGCCCATCGGCTCGGCGGCGGCTCGACGGGCACCGGCTCATTCTGGCGCGTACGTGCCGACGTAGGGTTTCGCCACAGCGGGCGAATCGAGCGACCGGGAGGCCGGCATGGGCTTGGGCGACCTTGTCGGCAAGGGCCTCGGGCCGGTAGGTCACCGGTTTGCTCCCCAGCTCACGACCGGCTTCGTCCGCGAGGTGCTGCACCGAGCCGTGGACGGCTTCGGCAAGCTGCCCGGCGCCGCGGAGTCGGCGGACAAGCGGCTGGCCGACAACAAGGGCGACGCGGACCAGGCCGTCCACGACCTCATCGAGGCGCACGTACGGCTGGCCGGCGTCCAGGGGTTCCTCACCAACATCGGCGGAATCGCCACCATGGCCTTCACGGTCCCCGCCAACCTCACCGGCCTGGCCGTCCTGCAGTGCCATCTGGTCGCCGGGATCGCCCACCTCCGCGGCTACGACCTGGCCGACCCGCGCGTACGCAACGCCGTCCTCTCCTGCCTGCTCGGCGAGGACGCGCAAGAGGAGCTCGTCAAGAAGGGCACGCTGCCGTCCTCCCCGATGGGAATCGCCACGGCGCCGGTGCACGACCCGGCGGTCGACGACGCCACCGCTGCCGCCGTCACCAACGAGCTGCTCGGCCGCATCGGTGGCCGCCGGATGGTGCTCACGATCAGCCGGCGCGTGCCTGTGCTGGGTGGTGGGGTGGGGGCGATCAGCGACGCGGTGTCCACCTACCGGGTAGGACGCTTCGCCGACCGCGAGCTGCTGACGCGGCAGCCGCCCGGTGCGCCGCCCCCCGGTGCGCCACAGCCCGGCTGACGCGGCGTGGCACCGACCCACCTCGAAGTTGTCAGGCGTCTGACGGCGTATAGGCCGTCGACGCCCTGACAACTCGATGCGTTCAGTCCGCCGCCCCCGCCAACGCCTGCACGACCCGCGACGGGCTGGGCCGTCCGAGCTGGCCGGCCAGCCACATGCTCGTCTCGACCAGCGCCGCGAGGTCCACACCGGTGGAGATCCCGAGCCCGTCGAGTGCCCAGACCAGGTCCTCGGTGGCCAGGTTGCCCGTCGCGCTCTTCGCGTAGGGGCAACCGCCCAAGCCACCGGCCGACGCGTCGATCGTCGTGACCCCCAGCCGCAATGCGGTGAGCGCGTTGGCCAGCGCCTGGCCGTACGTGTCGTGGAAGTGCACCGCGAGCCGGTCGACGCCGACGCCGGACTGGGCGAACGCCTCCACGAGCGCGGCCACCTGGCCAGGGGTCCCGACGCCGATGGTGTCCCCGAGGGAGAGCTGGTCGCAGCCCAGGTCGAGCAGGCGGGTGCCTGCCTCGACCACCTGCGGAACCGCCACGTCGCCCTCCCAGGGGTCGCCGAACGCCATCGAGACGTACGCCCGCACGCCTACGCCGGCGGCCACGGCGCGCGACACCACCGGCGCGAACATCGCATACTGCTCGTCCAGCGAGCGGTTCAGGTTGCGCCGGGCGAAGGACTCCGTGGCGCTGCCGAAGATCGCGATGTCGCGGACACTCTTGGCCAGCGCCCGGTCGAGACCGCGCTCGTTGGGCACGAGGACGGGCATCCTGACCGGGCCGCCGACACCGACGAGGTCCAGCAGCTCTTCGGCGTCGGCGAGCTGCGGCACCCAGCGAGGCGAGACGAAGCTCGTCACCTCGACCACGCGCAGACCAGCGGCGCACAGCCGGCGGACGAACTCCGCCTTGGTCTCGACCGGCAACGTCGCCGACTCGTTCTGCAGGCCGTCGCGCGGGCCCACCTCATAGATCGTCACCTGCGTCGGCAGGGTGGGGTCGACAACTCGCTGTGGCGCGCGCACGGCTCAGCCGCCCTCGGCGAGAGTCAGGACGAAGAGCCGCTCGCCCAAGGCCACCCGGTCGCCGGCCACGGCGTGCGCTTCGGCGACCGTCCCGTCGAACGGCGCGGTGATCTCGAGCTCCATCTTCATCGCCTCCAGCGTTGCCAGCACCTCACCGGCCGCTACCACCTGGCCCGTCTGCGCCGCCACCGCGAGCACGGTCCCGGGCATCGGCGCCCCGATCACACCGTCGCGGACGGCGGCAGAGGTAGCGGGGGCGAACGCGTCCGGCCGCGCCAGCGCGAACGACTCACCCTGGTAGGCCACCGTCACCTCGTGCGGCTGCACGTGCGTGTACGCCTCGGCGATCGTCCCGTCCACCTCCAGGCGGACAAGCTCTCCGGGCGCGCTGACCCGGAGCACGGGCCAGGACCGCTCGGCGCTGCGGACGCACCCGGCGGTGAGGTCCACCTGCAGCACCTTGCTGCGCTCCGCGGACCGCAGCTCCACGGGTACGGGCGCCGGTGGGCCGCCCGCTCGCCAGCCGTCGGCGGTGCCGAACGGATGCGAGTCTTCGACGCCCAGTGAGTGCTCGGCGACAGCCCAGGCGGCGATTACCCAGACGAGGGTGGACAGCTCAGGGCGGCTGAAGGGGCCATGCCGGTCGAGCCAGCCGGTGTCGATGTCGGCGTCGCGGAACTCGGCCCGCTCGGCGAGCGCCCGCAGGAACCCGAGGTTTGTCGTCAGCCCCAGGACGACGCAGTCGTCGAGCGCGGTGACCAGCGCACGGCGAGCGGCCTCGCGGGTCGGGCCGTGCACGACCACCTTGGCGAGCATCGGGTCGTACCACGTGTCGACGCGCTGGCCGGCCTCGAGCGCCGCATCCACGCGGGCGTGCTCCGGCCAGTACACGCTGGTCGCGACGCCGGCCTGCGGGAGGAAGCCGGCGTAGGGGTCCTCGGCGTAGACCCGCGCCTCGATGGCATGGCCCCGGCTCACGACGTCGCCCTGTCCGAATGGCAACGGCTCCCCCTGCGCCACCCGCAGCTGCAGCGACACCAAGTCGAGACCGGTGACCGCCTCGGTGACCGGGTGCTCCACCTGCAGCCGCGTGTTCATCTCGAGGAAGTAGAAGTCGTCCCCGTCGACCAGGAACTCCACCGTCCCGGCGTTGACGTAGCCCACCTGGCTGGCCAGGCGTACGGCTGCGCCGTGGAGCCGCTCACGCAGCGCCGCGGAGATGGTTGGCGCCGGTGACTCCTCCAGCACCTTTTGATGCCGGCGCTGTACGGAGCAGTCGCGCTCGAAGAGGTGGACGACGCTCCCGGCGGTGTCGCCGAAGACCTGGACCTCGACGTGCCGGCCGCGCTCGACGAACCGCTCCACCAGGCAGGTGCCGTCACCGAACGCCGCGAGCGCCTCGCGCGATGCGGCCGCGAGCGCGTCCGGCAGGTCTTCGGCGTTGCGCACGATGCGCATGCCCTTGCCACCCCCGCCGGCGACCGCCTTGACGAGCAGCGGAAGACCGACCTGGGCGACCGCCTGGTCGGCCAAGTCAGCTGCGCCGTCGGCCTCGACCGCAGCCACGACCGGTACGCCGGCGGCGACCGCCTCAGCTCGGGCCCGGCGCTTGTCGCCCATCAGCTCGATCACGGCCGCGGGCGGGCCGATGAACGTACGCCCCGACTCCTCGACCGCGGCCGCGAACGCCGCCCGCTCGGAGAGGAACCCGTACCCGGGGTGCACCGCGTCGGCGCCCGTACGGTCTGCCGCGGCCAGCAGGGCAGGGATCGACAGGTAGGACTCGGCGGCCGGGGCCGGTCCGAGCCGGACTGCTGTGTCGGCCTCCCGGACGTGCGGCGCTGCACGGTCGGCGTCGCTGTAGACGGCCACCGTCGCGTAGCCCGCGGCCCGGGCGGAGCGCAGCACCCGGATGGCGATCTCGCCCCGGTTGGCCACCAGCACGGTCCCGAACCGCGGGGGCTGCGTACTCCCTGTCATGGCCGCGATCACATCCGGAAGACGCCGTACGACGGCGCCGGGATGGGCGCGTTGCTGGCTGCCGCGAGGCCCATGCCCAGTACGCGGCGAGTGTCGAGCGGGTCGATGACGCCGTCGTCCCAGAGCCGAGCGGTCGAGTAGTAGGGCGAGCCCTGCGCTTCGTACTGCGCGCGGATCGGCTCCTTGAACGCCTCCTCGTCAGCCGCCGACCACTCCTCGCCGCGGCCCTCGAAACCGTCGCGGCGCACGGTCGCGAGCACCGAGGCGGCCTGCTCTCCGCCCATCACCGAAATCCGCGCGTTCGGCCACATCCACAGCTGCCGAGGACCGTACGCACGCCCGCCCATGCCGTAGTTGCCCGCACCGAACGAGCCGCCGACGACGACGGTGAACTTCGGCACCACCGAGCAAGCCACCGCGGTGACGAGCTTGGCGCCGTCCTTGGCGATGCCGCGGTTCTCGTACTCGCGGCCCACCATGAAGCCGGTGATGTTCTGCAGGAAGACCAGCGGGATGCCGCGCTGGTTGCACAGCTCGATGAAGTGGGCGCCCTTCAACGCGGACTCGGAGAACAAGATCCCGTTGTTGGCCAGGATGCCGACCGGGTAGCCCCACAGGTGCGCGAACCCACAGACCAGCGTCTCGCCGTACAGCGCCTTGAACTCGTGCAGCCGGCTGCCGTCGACGACCCGACGGATGACCTCGCGGGCGTCGTACGGCGTGCGGACGTCGGACGGCACGACGTCGTAGAGCGTCTCCGGGTCCTCCGCCGGCTCCTCCACGTCGACCGGCTGGAGCGAGACCCTCGGTGGCGCGAGCGTGCCAACGATGGAGCGCACGATGGCCAGCGCCTCGGCGTCGTCGGCGGCGAGGTGGTCGACGACTCCCGAGATACGGGTGTGGACGTCGCCGCCGCCGAGGTCTTCGGCGCTCACCTCCTCGCCGGTCGCCGCCTTCACCAATGGCGGACCGCCGAGGAAGATCGTCCCTTGGTCGCGCACGATCACGCTCTCGTCCGACATCGCAGGGACGTATGCCCCGCCGGCGGTGCACGAGCCCAGTACGGCAGCGATCTGCGAGATGCCGGCCGCCGACATCGTTGCCTGGTTGTAGAAGATGCGGCCGAAGTGGTCACGGTCGGGGAAGACCTCGTCCTGCATGGGCAGGTACGCGCCGCCGGAGTCGACCAGGTAGATGCACGGCAGCCGGTTGTCTGCCGCGACCTCCTGCGCCCGCAGGTGCTTCTTGACCGTCAGCGGGTAGTAGGTGCCGCCTTTCACAGTGGCGTCGTTGGCCACCACGACGCACTCCCGACCGTTGACACGCCCGATGCCGGTCACGATGCCCGCAGCGGGAACGGCGTCGTCGTACATCCCGTACGCCGCGAGGGCCGACAGCTCGAGGAACGGCGAGCCGGGGTCGAGCAGCCGGTCTACCCTCTCTCGTGCCAGCAGCTTGCCGCGAGCGACGTGCTTGGCCCGGGCGGACTCCGAGCCGCCCTGGCGTACGACGGCGAGCCGGTCGCGCAGCTCGGCGACCAGCTCGCGCAGGGGTCGCTCGGCCATCGACATCCTCCTCGGTGGACCCCGCGGACCCCGCGCCGATCGTAGTTGTTACTCCCGGTCGGAGGAGGTGCTCACGCGCACCCGCGCGGGCCCGGAGTCGCGGTGCCGACCGGCCGGCGCGGGTGGGTCCTCGGAGTGCAACGGTGAGGGCTCGACTCGCAAGATCCTGGCCGCCCAGTCGGGCAGCCACCAGTTCCACCGCCCGAAGACACTCACCAGCGCCGGAACCAGCAGCGCGCGTACGAGCGTCGCGTCGATGAGGATCCCCACCCCCAATGCGGTCCCCAGCACCTTGATGTCGGTGCCCGGCGAGAACGCGAGCGCCGCGAACGCGAAGAAGAGGATGAGCGCCGCGGACGTCACCAGGCGGCCGGTACGCCCGAGCCCGGCCGTGACGGCCTGCGCGGTGGAGCCTGACGCGTCGTACTCCTCGCGCATCCGGGCGAGGATGAACACCTCATAGTCCATCGACAGGCCGAACAGGAACGCGAAGATCACCACGGGCAGCCAGAAGGTGATGGCTCCCGTCGGCGACACGTCGAAGAGCGCACCCGAGCCGTTGCCCTGCTGCCAGAAGAAGACGACCGCCCCGAAGACCGCGGCCATGGACAGCAGGTTGAGCAGCACCGCCTTCGCCGGCAGCAGCAAGGAGCGGAACGTTCTGGCCAGCAGAAGGAACGTGATCACGGCGATGAGCAGCAAGACGTAGGGGAAGTTCTCGTAGACCGCGTGGAAGTAGTCCTCGACCGTCGCACCCGAGCCGGTCACCGCCACCGGCGCACCGGTGGCCTGCTCGATGGCCGTGCGCACGTCATCGACGACCTCGATGCTTGCGCTGTCCACGGTCTCGTCGACCGGCAGCACGTCGATCACCGAGGTCCCGTCAGCGGTGCCGCCCAGGACGGCCGCCTGCACGCCGTCGACACCGTTGGCCGCCGTGATCGCTTCTTGGGCAACGCCCTCCGGCACCAGCACGTCGATAGGAGTGAACACCCCGGTCCCGACGCCACCGCGTTGCAAGGTCTGTGCGGCTTCGTACGATGGTCCGCTGGTGGCGAGTGAGCTGGTGTTCGCCTGGCCGATCTTGAGGGCGAAGACGGGCGCGATGAGCAGTGCGAGCAGCGCCACGGCGACACCCGCGGCCAGGAACCGACGGCGCACGATCATCCGTGCCCACGCGGTCCAGCCCCGCGCGGCGGAGTCCTCGTTGCGGATGCGCGGCCAGTCGACGCGAGGGCCGATGCTGGACAGCAGGGCCGGCAGCAAGGTGAGCACCACGGCCACGCTGACCAGCGGGATCAACATGCCGCCGAGGCCCATGCTCCGCAGGAACGGGACCGGGACGACGAGCAAAGCGACAAGGCTGATTGCCACAGTGACACCGGAAGCGAGCACCGCGGTGCCGGCCGTCTTCATGGCGTTGACGACGGCGGTGTGGTTGTCCCGACCGTGGGCTCGCTCCTCTCGCCATCGGGACACCAGCAGCAGTGAGTAGTCGATGGCAACGCCGAGCCCGACCAACGCGATGAGGAACTGCACCACGAAGCTGACGTCGGTGATCGTCGTCAGTCCCAGCACGATCAGGAACGTCGTGAGGATGGACACCGCGGCGATCAACAACGGCACCAGTGCGAGCAGCGACGCGAAGACGAACAGCAAGACGCCGAGCGCCGCCGCTCCCGCGAGGAGCGTCTCGGTCAGGACGCTCGGCCCTTCGGTGTCACCGCCGGAGGACAACAGCCCGTACGACGTGAACCCGGGCTCGAATCCGGCTTGCCGGGCAGCGTTGTCGAATACCGGCGCTACCTCGGCCTGGATACCAGGGCCGAAGTCGGTCGGCAGCGGTCCCTGGACAAGGGCGAAGGTGCTGCGCCCGTCATCGGTGACGAAGACGTCGTCGCCGGAGCTGGCCAGGTCGACGACACGCACCTGCGGCAGCTGCTGGCGCAGGGTGTCGAAGACCTGCGCCGCGGCTTCACGGTTCTGCTCGATGTTCTCGCCGTCCGGCGCGGTGAGCACCGGGAGCAGAGTGTCGAAGCTGCTGACGCCGTAGGTCGCGATCAGCGCCCGCTCCGCGTCGTCGCCGGGTTGGCCCGGGAGCGAGAAGTCGAGCGTCAACCGGCTGCTCAGCCCGCCGGCTGCCGCACCACCGGCGACGAAGAGCACCAGCCACACCAACGCGACGATGCGCCGGTGCCGCAGGACAAACTCAGCGAAACGCTCCACTAGAGCTCCAACTTCGACCAGTTCGGGCGGGATGGGTACGGCCGTAAGACGCCAGTCGGCGCACGATCTCATCGGCGCCAACACCGGGATCTACGCCGCCGCCGCGCGCCAGGCTTTCACAACACGTTCGACGCAGCGCCGACACCCCCGCCCGCACGGCCAGATGGCCCGGCGCGCCGGCGGCGCACCGAGCCATCGAGGCTGCTGAGCGTGCCTCAGCTCAGGCGTTGATCTCCTTGCGGCCGTTGGAGCCCGTCCCCACCGAGACCTTGCGCGGCTTGGCCTTCTCCGCGACCGGGATGCGCAGTGTCAGCACACCGGAGTCGTACTCGGCGGCCAGGCTGTCGGTGTCCAAGGTCTCGCCGAGGAACAGCTGGCGGGTGAAAGTTCCGTGCGTGCGCTCGTTCATCAGCGCGTCCGCGCCTTCCGGAGCGGGCGACCGGCGCTCGGCGTGCACGGTAAGCACGTTCTGCTCCACGGTGAGATCGATCGACTCGGGGTCGACGCCTGGCAGGTCGAAGTGCACGACGAACGACTCGCCGTCACGGTAGGCGTCCATCGGCATCACCGACGGGCGGTGCATGCTGCCCAGCATCGCTTCAGTCAGCCGGTCGAAGTCACGGAAAGCATCGGTCCTCATCAACATCTTGTCGACCTCCCTCGACGGTTGGCGGTTGGGTCTGTTGTCGATGTGAGTGTAGGACGCTCAACTTTGCTGTGTCAAGTGCAGAGGTTACCCTCCTTGTGAGAGATAGACTCCTTTCCGCACCGAAGGGAACTTCCCGTGACGGGTCGTCGAGCGCGAGACAGCGACTACCTGCTGCTAGGCGTCTCCCCGAGCGCCTCGCCGGCTGAGCTGCTGAGCGCATTTCGGCGACGGGCCCGCGACGTCCACCCCGACGTACACCCGGACGACCCACGGGCCCACGCGCGGTTTCAGGACCTGTCTGACGCCTACCGGGCTGCCGCCGAGCGCGCCGACCTCGTGCGCGCCGACGTACCCCGCCGGACGGCGCGTTCGGTCCAAATCCGGGTGGAGTCCCCGCCGTCGCCCGCGCCACAGCCGCCCATCCGGGCGACACCGACCGTCGTACGCCCTCCGGCTAAGCCCCGCAGAGGTGGCTCATGAGCCCCCAGCCGGCACCCGACCGGGCCGTCTACGGCATCGCCGTAGCGGCTGAGCTGACCGGTCTACACCCCCAGACGCTGCGCGCGTACGAGGCCAGCCAGCTGCTGACGCCGGCCCGCACCGACGGCGGCACCCGCCGCTACAGCGCCAATGATGTGGCGCACGTCCAGCGCATCACCGCTCTGCTCGGTTCGGGGCTCAACGTGGTCGGCGTCAAGCGCGTCCTCGAGCTCGAGGCGGAGACCGCCCAGCTGCGCGCGGAGATCGAGGCGCTGCGCGACGCAGGCTCGACCCACGCTGAGTCCTGAGGGCCGCTCCAGCTGCCTTCAGGTCTCATCGCTGTTGCTCGCGGCTTCCATGCGGATGAGGAAGCAGGCCTCGATGCGCTCCGCCAGCCACACCGCCGCAGTCCCCCGCCAGAACTGCTGACCGGACGATGCGGCTTCCTCGGCGGCGACCCGGCAGCGCCACCAGCCGTGCTGTTCCACGGCACCACCGCGGCGGCGGCGCGCGCCATCCTTGTCGAGGGGCTGCTCCCGATGGGACGCGAGTACGTCCACCTGTCGGCCGACGAGGCGACGGCGGTCGAGGTGGGACGCCGCCGCACGCGTACGCCCGTCGTCCTCCGGGTCGCCGCCGAGGAAGCCGCATCGTCCGGACAGCAGTTCTGGCGGGGGACTGCCGCGGTGTGGCTGGCGGAGCGCATCGAGGCCCGCTTCCTCACCCGCATGGAAGACGCAAGCAACAGCGATGAGACCTGAAGGCTGCTCGAGCGGCCCTCAGGACTCAGCGTGGGTCGAGCCTGCGTCGCGCAGTGCCTCGATCTCCGCGCGTAGCTGGGCGGTCTCCGCCTCGAGCTCGAGTACGCGCTTGACGCCCACCACGTTGAGCCCCGAACCGAGCAGAGCGGTGATGCGCTGGACGTGCGCAACATCATTGGCGCTGTAGCGGCGGGTGCCGCCGTCGGTGCGGGCCGGCGTCAGCAGCTGGCTGGCCTCGTACGCGCGTAACGTCTGGGGGTGTAGACCAGTCAGCTCAGCCGCCACGGCGATGCCGTAGACGGCCCGGTCG